>DASVQO010000311.1:0-24121 GCA_036389075.1 Chloroflexia bacterium
GGCTTCAGGCTCGATGGGCACTTTGCTGGCGCGGGCGGAAAAGGCGTTCGTGGCGGCCTACGAGCTAATGCACCCGGCGGACTCAAAAAAGCTCCGCCAGGAGAGAAAATGATGAACGAATGTGTTGACGAAGGGTTGTTGAGGACGTACTTGCTGCCGGGGGGCGACATACCCCCTGGCGAGCGGGAGGCGATAGAGCGTCACCTGCGTGCCTGCCCCGCCTGCCGGGAGCAACTGGCCCAGCTACGCGCCACCGAGGCCAAAGTTAGCGGCCACCTGGCATCGCTCGCGCCGGAGCACGCCCCCGACAAGGAGGCCGCCTGGCAGACGATGCAGGCCGCGCTCGCCCAGGAGCGGTTCGTGCCGGGCAATATCGCCCAGGCCCCCGAACGCAGGCCGGACTTCACCCCTCGTCCTACCAACAATCGAAGCAACAGGAGAATCCCCATGCAAACGATAGCTACACCACGCCCCGGGTTGCGCCGGGCGCTCTTCTCGGGGCTGGCGGCCACGCTGGTCCTTACTTCCCTGGCTTTCCCCTCCGTGAGGGCGGCCGCCGACCAGATATTGCAGACCTTCCGCGCCCAGTCCGCCGTGTTCGTAGGCGTGGATGCGGGCCGTATCGACCAGATTCTTGCTATGCATGTCAACCCGTCGTCCCTGTTCCTGGGGCCGCCCGAGGTGAGCGAGGGCACCATGCAGAGCATGATGGTTGCCGATTACAACGAAGCGGCGGGCATAGTGGGCTTCACACCCGAGCGGGTGAACGCTCTCCCCGGTAGCGTGTTGAGCGAGGAAACCTCAATCCTGACGGGCGGGAACGTCAGCGTCACGGTGGACTTGGTCCACCTGCGGAAAGTCATCTCAGCCTTGAACATCAACGACGTGTCGCTGCCCACCGAACTGGGTGCTGGACCCATCAGCGCGGACATCCTGCCCTCTACTTATACAAAGTACACCGGCAACGACTACATCCTTTACCTGGCCCAGGGCCGCAGCCCCTCGGTGCACATGCCCCCAGGGGTCGAGCTTTCACAGTTGGGCAAGGCAGGGCTGCGGGTGCTGGGCATGAACGAGCTCGAGGCCGACAGGCTCAGCAAGCAGATAGATTGGAGCACCACGCTGGTCGTGCCGTTCCCGGCGGGCGTTAGCGGTTTCAAGCCGGTGCAGGTGGGCAACTCGCCCGGCTTGCTGGTGCAGTCCGTGCCTCAGTCGCTGCCCAGCCTGGGGGACGAGCTAGGCCCTGTGCCGCCCGGCTACCAGGTGCTCTACTGGCAGCAGGGCGACCACTTCTACGTGCTGGCGGGCACGGGCAACGCGGCCGGTGAGAACGCGCTGGTGGCGGCGGCTAACTCGGTTCGGTAGTGGTTAGTGGTTAGTGGTTAGTGGTTAGTGGCTAGTGGTTAGTAAGAGACGAAAACGCAAATACGCAAAGGGCGCAAAGGTTAGGCTGGGTTGGTGCGATGTGTTACTAACCACTAACCACTAACCACTAACCACTCCTAAAGGGAACTTCATATGGACGATCTGGTAATCGACGCGGTTGGGTTGCGCAAAGCCTATGGCTCGAAAGTGGCGGTGGCGGACCTGACGTTGCAGGTGCCCAGGGGCGAGGTGTTCGGTTTTCTGGGGCCGAACGGCGCGGGCAAGAGCACTGCGGTGAAGATGCTGCTGGGACTGGTGAGGCCCGACGGCGGGCGGGCCAGGGTGCTGGGCAATGCGCCGGGGCATACGGCCACTATGGCCCGTATTGGCTTCCTGCCTGAGCACTTCCGCTTCCACGAATGGCTGCCCGCCTGGGAGCTACTCGACGTGTATGGCAGGTTGTACGGCATGCGGAAAGAGGCCCGGCGCGCTCGCATCCCGCAGGTGTTGGAGCTTGTGGGCTTGAGCGAGCACGCCCGGCGGCCCATCCACGGTTTCTCGAAGGGCATGCTCCAGCGCATCGGGCTGGCCCAGGCGTTGCTCAACGAGCCGGAACTGGTGATACTGGACGAGCCGACCTCGGCGCTGGACCCGTTCGGGCGCATGCTGGTTAGGGGCGTCATCCGCGACCTCAAGGCGCGCGGCGTGACCGTCTTTCTCAACTCGCACCTGCTGGGGGAGGTGGAAGCCACGTGCGACCGCGTGTCCTTCATCAGGGAGGGTGTGGTGCTCCAGACGGTCTCGCTGCACGAGTTGCAGGGGCGACAACTGCACGTCGAGATGAAGGTGGACGTGGTGACACCCGCCCTGCTGGCCGTGCTGGACGACCTCGCTGCCGATTGGCACTTCGCGGACGAGGACCTGCACGCGGTAGAGCCTCAGCCCTTGCCTGTCCTGGGACGTGGGGCTGCCACGGCGGTCGCGGGCAAGACCTCGACCACGATAGAGCTTACGCTGTCGGGAGAGGAGGACATACCGCTGCTGGCCGAGCGCGTGCTGAGGAGCGGAGCGAGGCTGTACGCGCTTACGCCGCACAAAGTGTCGCTCGAAAGATTGTTCCTGGAAGTCGTCGGCAGGGAGGACAGCGGACAATGAGCAACGTAGCGACAATCATGTGGATTACCTTCCACGAGGCGCGCCGCCGGAAGATGGTACTCGCGGCGTTGGTGCTGGGGCTGCTGTTCATAGCGCTCTACGTGGTGGGCTTCCTGTTCATCGTGTACGAGGCCAAGCTGATCGTCATGGGCGTTTCCGAGAGCAGCGCGTTGGAAGCCAATCCCGAGTTACTACAGGCGGGGCAGGACGTGGGCCTCAACTTCCTCACAATGGCCGGGCTTTACGTGGTGCACTTCCTTACCATCATGCTCGCCATCTTCGCTTCGGTGGACACCGTGGCGGGCGAAATTAGCTCGCACACGATACAGGCCATCGCCACCAAGCCCGTCCGCAGGTGGCAGATCATCATAGGCAAGTGGCTGGGGCAGACGGCAATGATCGTGCCCTACCTTGTCCTGCTAAGCGGGGGCATCATTGGCTCGATCTACGTGATAACGGGCTACTGGCCGGCCAACGTGGGGCAGGTCGTGGGACTGATAGTGTTGCAGGCGATGGTGCTGCTATCGCTGTCGCTGCTCGGGGGCACGCGGCTATCGACGCTCACCAACGGCGTGGGCCTCTTCATGCTGTACGGCCTGGCGTTTATCGGATCGTGGATCGAGCAGATAGGCTACGTGCTCGGTTCCAAGGCCGCCGTGAACATCGGCATAGCGACCAGCCTGGTCATGCCGGTGGAGGCGCTGTGGCGGCTCGCGGCCAACCTGCTGTCGCCCTCGCTGTTCAGCCTCGACAAGCGGCTCTCGATGCTGTTCGGCGCGGCCTCGGTGCCCAGCTCCGCGATGGTGCTGTACGCCGTCGCTTATGCAGCGGTGGTGCTGGGCCTTGCGGTGCGCGCCTTCAGCAGGCGGGACCTGTGATAGGAGACGGAACCGCCAAGACGCCAAGAGCCTGCCCTGAGCGAAGTCGAAGGGACGCCAAGGGCGCGCCAAGAAGAATAAGAACAGTTCACCGCAGAGACGCAGAGGACGCAGAGGTTACGCAGAGAAGGATGGAAGTTTAGGTGGTACAAAGAGGACCAGGATACGACATCACGTACCCAGGTCCTTTTACTTAGAACACCTTTATTAACTTGGCGCGCTCTTGGCGTCCTTGGCGTCCTTGGCGGTTCCGTCTCCTATCCTTCGTCATGGGGTGGGGGTGGTTCGCGGAGGGGGCCGATGGGCGAGAGGAGCAGGAAGAGGGCAACGAGGAGGGAGGCTGCGCTTGTGATGCCGAGAGTGAGGCGCAGGCCCAGCCACTCGCCTAGCAGGCCACCCGCGATAGCGCCTACCGGGATGGCGCTGCGGCTGATGAAGCGGGCGCTGGCCGAGACGCGCCCCAGGAGGCGGTGGGGAGTGATCGATTGGCGCAGGCTGCCCACCGTGATGATGTATGTCATCACGCCCAGGCTGACGAGCAACATGCCCAGTGCGAGCACCGCCACCACGACCGGCACCGGCCCCGCCGCCAGGGGGAAGCACAGCCCGCCCAGTGCAATCAGCACCTCCGTCGCCACGATGGTGGGGCCGAGGCCGAAGCGCCGTGCTGCCCTCCCGGCCAGGAAGGCCGCCGGTAAGCCCCCCACGCTGCCCATACCGAACACCAGGCCCAGGAGCGCAGGCTCCAGCCCGAGGTCGCGGGTGGCGTAGAGGACGCGCAGGGTAGTGTGCACCGCGAAGAGCAAGTTACTGGACATAGAGGCGATAACCAGCGACCTGAGCAACGGATCTTTCAGCAGCGCACCCAGGCCCTCGCGCGCCTCGCGCACCACGCTCCGCTCGCTCGTGGGAGTGGCCGGCGGTTCAGCCGTGCGAATGCGGCTGACGAACAGGGCCGAGACAACGTACGATACGGCATCCAGCGCGACCGCCACGGGGGCGGTGACCATCTGCACCAGGCCACCCGCAATGCCCGGACCTGCTATCTCGGCAGCGGAGGCGCTTGCCAGCAGCTTGCTGTTGCCCTCCACCAGTTCGTCGCGCCGCACGAGCGAGGGCAGGAAAGCGTTGTAGGCCACCTCGAACAAGACACTGAGGACGCCGGTGAGGAATGCCACGGTGTAAAGCAGCGGCAGGCTCAACATGCCCAGCATAGCGGCGAGCGGCACGCTGAGGAGGAGGAGCGCGCGGCCCAGGTCTGTCGCTACCAGTATGGGCCGCCTGTGCAGCCTGTCCACCCATACCCCGGCGAACAGCCCCACGAGCAGCCAGGGCGCGAACTCGGCGGCCCCCAGCAGGCCCATCTCGGCGGGGGACGCGCCCAGCACCAGCACGGCTGTGAGCGGCAGTGCCAGGAGCGTTATTTGCGACCCCAGGTGCGACACCGACTGCGCAGCCCACAGCGAGACAAACTGGGAGTTGCGCCATAAGCCCGTGAGTTGTGGCATGGTGCGCCTTGTGCCCCCGCTTACAACCCCTTCTCCCAGTGAGACACGACGCCCTCTATGTGGGGCCTGCCGCTGGTCCTGTAGACGTCGAGCAGGCGGGGCACGTCGTAGGGGACGCGGCGCAGATCGAGGCTGATGCGGCCCTCCTGGGAAGCGAGCACGGCGTACTCGGCCCAGGGGTCGAGGTGGAAGCTCTCTTGCGGCATGTGGCGGTTGTAGGGCAGGCCCACGCTGCCGGGATTGAAGAAGAAGTAGGAGCCTATGCGCCTGGTCTGCTGGGCGTGGGTGTGCCCGCCGCACATGATAGCCCCGGTGTAGGGTCCAAGCAGGCGCTGGAACTCCTCCTCCGGCGTGTCCATGAATATGAGGTCGTCAAAAGAGGTGGGCGAGCCGTGGAAGCACAGCAGGCGGTTATCACCCTCCAACTGCAATTCCACGGTGGGCGCGAAGCCCCCGATGAAGTCCCGATCCTCGGGCGAGAGCTGAGAGAGGGACCACTGCCGCACGGCTTCCTGCTCGGGCGTAGTCTGCTCGTTGGGGCCGGTATCGACCCCGCTCAACAGCCAGGCGTCGGCGTTGCCCATGACCACCTGGCAGTTCAACTCCCGCAGCCGCGCCACCACTTCCGCCGGTTGCGGCCCGCCCTGCACCGCGTCCCCTAGGCAGACGAGCGCATCTACCGGCTGCCGCCGCAAGTCGTCCAGCACCGCGTCCAGCGCCAGGCAGTTGCCATGTATGTCCGATATTACCCCAACCCGCCCAATCTTCAGCATGGTGTTTCCCCCCTTCGAGAATACATCCGAATAGTTTCAAGACTCAGGCTACCGTAGAATGCAAGTATGTGCAAGTCTATCGTATCTGGCGAACTCTGGGAACGATCGAGCCGCGCTTTCATCTGCTGGAACTAACTAAAAGAGTAGTGAAGCCAGGTCGTGGAGTCAGAACCACCGCCCGGTTGGTTCGTCTATGAATTAGAACGGCACACCTGGCTAACCACAAACTGAGAAGGCTGCTAAACGGGAGGCACGCAGATGCAACTGATGAGGTCTAGGACAGCAGCGCTGTCAATAGCAACCGGCCTGCTTGGCCTGGGCCTGTGCTTCTTCTCTCTTTTTGTTCCGGGAGCGCACTCGCAACCCCTGCGCGGCTCCTGGAGGCAGGTGGACATTGGCGACCTTGTGCCCCCCGCCGTGCGCCTATCACACGTCCAACTGGTGGATAACACGACTGCCTGGCTCGTAGGCTCTGAGAAGGTTGGGAATAGCAGCCCACTCCAGGGGCGTGTTTACAAGCTGGAATGGGAGAACGGCAACTGGGCTGTATCTGAGCGGTACGGCTTCACAGAGACGATCAACCATCTTAATGTAGCGCCGGACGGCAACGTTCGCTTAGTAGCCACCGGGTACGTCAGGGGGGTGTGTTGCGGAACGTACGACCGGATACTCCGCAGGGACGCCATCGCAAGCAGGGACGGGTGGCAGGAGGAGACGGAGCAACTTAAGGGAATATTCATCAATTCCATTTTGATGCTGCCCAGCCGACAGGAGGGTTGGGCCGGGGGTGGTATAGAGATCCAGGGCTGCAAGTTCACGTGCAGCAGGAGCTATTTGCTACGCTATACAAATGGCTCCTGGATAACAGACACTACACCCAGCCTGACAGGGCGAAGCATTGCGAGTATGGACTTCACCACGGGCATTGGCTACCCGGATGATTACTTGGTTGGCTACGCTGTCGGAGAGTCGATTGCGCGGTACGATGGACAGAGCTGGGCCAAAGTCAGCTTACCGCCACTGCCGCCAGGACCGACCGTCACCCCCGACAAGCAGTCCTGCCCAGGACTTTACTTCGCCTGCCTGAGCTTCAATAAGGTCCGGGTTCTCGGTCCCGATGAGTCCTGGATTTTGGGTAAGAGATACCCTACCCTATCTGACTCAGACGCAGAGCCTGTCCTGTTGCACTTGAGCGGGGGGCGGTGGCAGGTAGTCATGCCCGGCAACGCCATTCTACAGACCAGGCCGGCGGGTACGCAGCCCCTGAAGGTGACGGACTTCAGCATGGGGGATGCCGGTTATGGTTTCCTGGCCGCATCTCCCATTCAGATAGCGGGCGACAGGGCGTACGCTCAAATAATACAGGTAAGGCCGGACGGCTCGCTCTCTTACGAGCAGATACCGCAAATCGACCACACCGAGCTAAGCAGCATCAGCAATACCGACGCCAATCATGCGCTTGCTGTTGGGGAGCAAAGTATCCAGGTACCCACCGAAACCGGCTTGACGAACCGCTTGACCGCTGTGCTACTTGCCTATGGCTACGACGACATCAGGGAAGGGCAGACCCTCACGCCTACTCCGGCTACGCCAGCTGCTTCAGCTGCTTCGAGTACTCCTACGCAAACCTCCTTGCCATCTCCAACTCCTCCCGGCCGCCCTACGAGCGACAAACACTACAGGGACGGGATATACTTCCCCAACGTGGGGCACAATCTCCGAGGGGGCTTTCTCAAGTTCTGGCAAGAGCATGGCGGCCTGGCGCAGTTCGGCTACCCGCTGACCGAGGAGTTTACCGAAAAGAGTCTCACGGACGGCAAGAGCTACACGGTACAGTACTTTGAGAGGGCAGAGTTCGAGTACCACCCTGAGAATAAGCCGCCCCATGACGTGCTGCTAAGCCTGTTGGGGGCCATGGAGTACCGTGCCCGGTACCCGGGTGGCGCTCCACAGCAAAAGCCCAACAACTCTGCCGGTTCGGTCTACTTTCCTCAGACGGGTAAACGCGTTGGAGGCTCCTTCCTCACGTATTGGCAGCAGTTCGGAGGGGTGCAGCAGCAAGGCTACCCGGTATCCGATGAGCTACAGGAGCAGAGCAAGCTCGACGGCAAGACGTACACGGTGCAATACTTCGAGCGCGCCGTGATGGAATGGCACCCTGGCGCAACGCCACCGGATGATGTACAACTTAGCTTACTGGGTGTCTTTCGCTATAGAGAGATGTACGGGGGAGGTGGAGAGGCTAAAGGTAACCTGCCCTTCTAGCACCCCTCGAAGGCTCTCCAGTCGCTTCCGAACCATCTTACGACTGTGCTCGGTGTGTGGCCCCGTGCCTGGTTTGTACCTGGTGGTAAGGGGCAGCCCCGCGTTACGCCGGTACTACCCCTACAGAGCCGCCCCAGTTCACCTCCTCGCAAACGAAAGCGAGGCCGATAATCGAGTTTCCAACCCGAGTTTCCAACTCCCAAAACTAACTATGCCCACTCTCTTGCTCAAGAACGCCGACCTGCTCGTCACGATGGACGACGCGGGCGCTGCCTGGCCCGACGCCGGTATCTACGTGGTGGACAACGTAATCCAGCAAGTTGGACCCACGGTAGGGCTGCCCGACACCGCCGACATCGTGATAGACGCTCGCGGCATGCTGGTAATGCCCGGCATGGTGAATACCCACCACCATTTCTACCAGACGCTGACCCGCAACGTGCCCGCCGCCCAGAACGCCACCCTGTTCGACTGGCTGGTAACCCTCTACCCCATCTGGGCGGGCCTCACCCCGGAGGCGGTCTACGTTAGCACCCGGACGGCGATAGCGGAGCTGATGCTGTCGGGCTGCACCACGTCCAGCGACCACACCTACATCTGGCCCAACGGCTCGCGCCTGGACGACCAGATACGGGCGGCGACCGAGATGGGCTTTCGCTTCCACGCGGCAAGGGGGTCGATGTCGGTGGGGCAATCGCGGGGCGGCCTGCCCCCGGACCACGTAGTGGAGGACGAGGAGCACATCCTGCGCGACTCCCGCCGGGTAATCGAGCAGTACCACGACTCCAATCGTCACGCCATGCTGCGGGTCGTGCTCGCCCCATGCTCGCCGTTCAGCGTGTCGCCCCAGCTTATGCGCGACAGCCTGGAGATGGCCCGCGCATACGGGGTGCACTCGCACACGCACCTGGCAGAGACGCTGGACGAGGAGGTCTACTGCAAGCAGCAGTTCGGGCGCACGCCGGTGGAGCTTGCGGAGGAGTTGGGCTGGGTGGGGCCGGACGTGTGGCACGCCCACGTAGTGCACCCGCACGCGGAGGAGATAACCAGGCTGGGCGGCACGCGCACCGGGGTGGCCCACTGCCCCACATCCAACATGCGGCTGGCGTCTGGCGTGGCCCCGGTGCTGCCCCTGCTGCGTGCGGGGGCGAGGCTGGGCCTGGGGGTGGACGGCTCGGCCTCCAACGACGGCTCGCACATGTTGGCCGAGGCCCGGCAGGCGATGCTCCTCCAGCGTGTGATCCACGGACCCGCTGCCCTCACCGCGCTTGACGTGCTGCGCCTGGCGACCCGTGGCGGGGCCGAGGTGCTGGGCCGCGACGACATAGGCTATCTCGCGCCGGGCATGTCCGCAGACTTCATAGGCTACCGGCTGGACACGCTGGGCCTGGCGGGCGGGGCGGTGCACGACCCCCTGGCGGCGGTTGTTTTCTGCCAGCCGCCGGGGGTGGAGTTGTCGGTGATAGATGGGCGGGTGCGGGTGCGGGAGGGGCAGTTGGCGGGTGTGGAGTTGGGGGTGTTGGTGGAGGAGCATAATAGACTAGCAAGAGGTTTGATCATAAACAGAACATCTTAATTTGACGCTACCTGCAGCATTTGACGTACTTATACAATTAACTTGAGCACCGCCCTTTTACATTGAGTTTCAGTTACCCACTTGACAAGCTAATCGGAACCTGCTATCATGAAATCAGCCGTTCACCCATTAGGTGAATTTAGATGTTCAGAGACCATAGCAGTTGCTGTATGATTAAGGGAACGGATTGGACTTCAAGTTCGGAGAACGAAAGCTCAAAGCTTTATATTACGACGGGAAGGACGTTCATAAATACCCATGCGAGGTAGTAGATGCCTTCTTCGAAGTAATGTCGGCTATTGCTGCCGCAAAGGATGAGAGAGATTTATATGCCTTGAAGGGCCTGCATTATGAAAAGCTCTCAGGTAAGTGGAAAGATAAACGTTCCGCGCGACTTAATAAGCAGTATCGGCTTCTATTACAGGTTGAGGAGGAAGATAGCGGGGGAAAGTACTTGCTCATCGAGAAGCTAGATGACCACACGTACTGATATCCTGACGAGATGCAAGCTCTTCCCGTATACATAACCTAGATGGAGAAAAGCACCCATGGGTGAGGTAAAGCAGCCCGCAAGGGTGGTACCACCGGGACGCATTCTCAAGCGTGAACTTGAGGCCCGAGGTTGGACCCAGAAAGACCTAGCGGAGATCCTAGGACGGCCTCAGCAGGCCATTAGTGAGATTGTCGGAGGTGAGAAGCAAATAACTCCAGAGACCGCGATTCAGTTCGGCCAGGCATTTGACACGTCGCCAGAGTTCTGGATGAATCTAGAAACTAACTATCAACTCTTTCTGAGTCGCCAGAAGGTAAATCCGAGCGATATCCAACGAAAAAGTAGGCTCTATAGCCTAGCGCCAGTGCCGCAGTTGATCAAACGAGGTTGGATTAGAAGTAGTAGCTCTCTTGAAGAATTGGAAGCTGAGGTTTGCAGATTTCTAAGGATTTCCTCCGTGGAAGAAACTCCGAGTCTTACCTTTAGCCGTCGGCATTCCCAAGATCGAGGACCGCAACTGAGTGCACAGGTAGCATGGGCAAGGAGAGTAGAGCAACTGGCGCAAGAACAAGCCGTCTCAGAATTCAAGCTAGAAACGTTCGAGAAGGCTATTCCTCGGCTGGTGGCTCTAACCGGCAGAGCAGAGGATGTAGCACAAGTGCCGCATATCTTAATGGATCTCGGTGTACATTTTGTCATAGTTCCGCCTTTGCCGCAAACATATATTGATGGCGCAGCGTTTTACATTGAGGATCATCCAGTTGTCGCGTTGACCCTTCGGTATGACAGAATTGACGCCTTTTGGTTTACGTTGATGCACGAGATTGCCCATATTGTGCTCGGGCATGCAGAATCCCTTGATACTAACCTCTACGGCTCTGAAGAGCTTGAACGAACCGATATCGGCCAGGAAGAGATCGAGGCAAATACGTTTGCACAGAATTGGCTCGTTGATAGGGATCTCTTAAATGCCTTCGTAAGAACGAGGAAGCCCTACTTTTCTCAATCTGATGTAGTGCACTTTGCGAACAGTTTGAGCAGGCATCCCGGCATCGTTCTAGGGCAGCTACATAAGGTCAGGGCCGTTGGGTATCAACATCTACGTAGGCTGTTAGTGAAGGTAACGCCGCATTTACAGCAATGGATAGATGTCTCAAGTCCTCAGGCCGTTTAATCTTGTGGAGAAGCAGTTCCCTCCTCTGGACACAGCATACAACCGGAGGGGTAATCAGCAGGCTCCTAGTTTCACAAACGGGAAATCTTTATGAAAGGAGGTACAATACAATGGCGAAGAATGCTAAAGGGCCCTTCAAGAGCGCTTCGAGTGGTAAGTTCGTGACCGAAAAGTACGCTACGGCCAACCCTGGCAAGACGTACGGTATCGGCGGCAAGAAGAAGTAGCATACTGTGATTGCCAGGGCCATCGTCAGTTATGGTCCTGGCAATTCCTCAAAAACATCTGCCATAGCTTCCCAACATACTGCAATACTTCCTCCTTATTATCCCCATTCTTCATCCGCCCCGGCAACCTGCTGGCAAGCGTCTCACTGCCCCGGCTATCGGACATCTCCGCCCTCACGAACTTCTCGATGAAGCCCGGCTGCTCCAAGTTGAAGGCCCACTGTACCTCGCCGCAACATGGGTCTGCAACCACAGAGGGAGGTGGAAGCACCAGCCCTCCCCCGTGACTTCCAATATCTTCACCCTGCCCCTCCCACCTAGTCCACTTACCTCTATACAACTTCTTCTCCTTGCCAGCCGTTGACTATCTAATCTCTGGCAGTTCTTTTAGTGGCGGCAGTTATACCCGCCAGGGAGCTACTCCTCGGATTCGGAGAGATACCCTCTTAGCCTCCGAACCTTTGCCCCAACTCGCAGATAATAGCTACAGAAGGCCTTCACAATATAGCGAGAGGACACCGCATGCGGGAGAGCGAAGCCGTTGCCAGGCTGAAGCGGGGCGACATAGGTGGACTGGAGGAACTGGTCGATCTTTACGGGGTCAGGGCTGTGCGCGCCGCCTACCTCGTGTGCCACGACCGTCCCCTGGCCGAAGAGATCGCGCAAGCTGCTTTCCTGAAGGTCTACGAGCGTATCGAGCAGTACGACGCAGGCCGGCCTTTCGCGCCCTGGTTTCTGCGCAGCGTGGTGAACGATGCCCGTAAAGCCGCCGTTCTCCGCGAGCGCACCCTGCCCCTGGATGGGCGTGGCGACTGGGAAGAAGCCACTTCGGATACCAACCTTGAAGAACTGGCGCTTGCGTCGGAGACGAGCGAGGCTATAGGAGAGACGCTTGGCAGGCTGACGCCGGGGCAGCGCTCGGCCATAGTCCTGCGCTACTACCTCGACCTGAGCGAGAGCGAAATGGCCGAGCGGCTGGCGGTCCCACTGGGCACCGTCAAGTCGCGCCTCCATTCGGCCCGCCAGCGCCTGCGCCGCTTGCTGCCTGCCTGGGTAAGACCTGGGCGCGAGGAGTACAAAAAAGAGGATACCAGCTACCTGTGAGGGTAGCGCAACGTGAGGTGAAAGACATGGACAAGCAGACTCAAGAACGGCAAGTGCGGGAAGGGCTGCAAAAATACGCAGCCCTAAACGTGCCGGATGGCCTGAGCATCTGGCCCGCTATCAACAACCGCATACGGCAAGAGCCGCCTAGCCGGGCGCTCGTACAACGCGCCGCGACCGAGCACCCGGCGTCCGGTGAAGGCTCACCCCAGCCTGGACCTAGCACCCGCCGGGCAACGTCCGCCGGCGCTCACCCCCGCCGCCAGCCGATGATCAACCTTTGGCTTGCGGGCCTGGTGGCCCTTGTGATAGCCGTAGGGGTTGGGGCGTTCACACTGGGGTCGCTTCCACAAGGCACGCAAGGCTCTCCGAGAATCCCGCAGGTGGACCCGGTCCCTATCAAGCAGTCGGTCAATGGCTACACTGTCAGCCTGTATCCCTCGTACGGAGCTGATGGCCGTATCGTTCTTACATATACGGTGGCAGACCCAAAGGGAAACAACGTCCCCGTTTACAAGCTGTACGAGAGAGCTATGAGCGTCTACTATGAAGGCGACCCAACAGGCAGCAAGGGCGCGCCCAAGCTCAGGGATGACCAGGGGAGAGATGCCCCGTGGTTGGGGTCCCGCTTCGCGTGGTCCAACCCTTCGAGGCCGGAGGAGCGCGCACCGGTCAGCGACATCGAGGCCCACAAGTTCAAGGCTTTGTGCTGCCTGGACCATGCTGACGTAATGCGGCTCGAATTTGGCGCGCCGACAAACGGTGAATCACCGGCGGTGCGTAAGCTGCACCTGGAGGCACCCATCTTTCTGCCCAGGGCAGTCCTCACCCCGGTAGCGCAACCGGGGGCCACTCCCTCACCCGTGCCAACTCAGATAAAGATGACAAAGATAGCCTATGGAGCTGTGGTGGACGCCCGGCTTCTCTTCGACTTCTCTCTGTCGCCAGACTCTACACGCCGCGTGATACAGGTAAACCAGGCTGTGGAGGCCGGCGGCGTTACAGTCACCCTCGAGAAGGTGGTTGTCAAGCCAGGGGAAATGTATGTTGCGTTGCGCCACGGCAGCGGGCAAGACAAAGGAAAATTCTACCCCAATGGGATGACATTGGCCGTGGGGGACTGGACGTCGAGCCTTATCACCCTCCAGGACAGTACCTTCTTTGACCCGCCACTGGACCAGCAGGGGGAGTGGACCCTGACAATAAGCGAAGTAGTCAGGCCGGATACTACGAACGAATCGGGCAAATTCGCTACGCTGAGCGGCCCCTGGGTGTTCAAGTTCAGGGTGCCGCCCGCAACGCCAACGGCCCCATAGCCCTGGAACTTGGCACCTTGGCAACTGCTACTTAAATCTCCACCCCGGTGGCCTCGCGCACACCGGGGCGGACTAACTGGAGAAAGTACTCCTCGATTTGCTCGGGCGACTCGGGCATCTCGCGGTCGAGCCACCATTGGAACAGCGTCATCAACGCCCCGGCCACGTACTGTGCGACCACTGGCAGCGGCACGGTTGGCGAGCGACCAGGAGGCAGGCTGCGGGCCAGGTGGGCCTCGGCGTGCAGGCTGAGGTGGGTCTGCATCGTCTTGAGCACCGTCTCCATAGCGCGGCCCCTTACCAGCGCGCGTACGAGGGCGTAGCTCTCCCGCAAATGCCGCAATAGCTCCAGGCTGGGCACGATGCGATTGCCCGCGCCAACCTGGCCCATATGCCGACCCAGGTTGACCACCAGCTCGGCCACCTGTATCTGCAACAGGTCTTCCTTATCGAGAAAATGGGCGTAGAAGGTGGAGCGACCGACGTTGGCGTGGTCGATGATCTCCTGGACCGTGATAGTGTCGTAACGCTTCTCCAGCATCAACGCCACGAGCGCCTCGCCAAGCAGCCGCCGCGTGCGCCGGGAGCGCCGGTCCTCACGTCTTGGGTTTCGCCCCTCTGGTCCCGGCATTGTGCCACACCTTTCCTGTATTCCCGAACAATTCGCCCGATATGTCCGCTACAGGACATGCCCGCCCGATTGTAGATTGCTCTCGCCCGCGGCTGGCGCTATTGTAGCAACAGAGAACATTTTATTCAATATAACACAGATTGTTCGAAAATCATGGTAAGGAGAATACTCATGGATGCACTGCATGGGCATAGGCACGGCACGCCGCAAGGACACGGGCAAGGACAAGGACAGGGGCGGGGGCACGAGCATGGACAAACGTCAGCACAGGGGCACGGGCCTACTCACCCCCAGGCGCAACCCCCCTCCACCGAGGGCCGGTTGATACGCCAGGCGCGGTTCTACGACTTGCGTGTATGGCTAATGTTCCTGGGGCGGGTCAGCACGTTACGCAAACTGTCGCTCGACCTGGCAGCGCTCCGGCCAGGGGAGAGGGTGCTGGACGTGGGCTGCGGCTCCGGCGACCTGGCGCTGGCGGCTGCCCGGAAGGTCGGTGCCGGGGGCACGGTGTGGGGCATCGACGCGGCCCCGGAGATGGTAGAGGTGGCCCGGGGCAAGGCGCGGCGCAGAAGGCTGGCCGCGCAGTTCCAGGTTGCGGTCGTGGAAGCGTTGCCCTTCCCCGACGCCTCGTTCGACGTGGTGCTCAGCAGCCTCATGATGCACCACCTGCCTGGCGAACTGCGGCGGCGCGCGCTGGCCGAGATACGCCGCGTGCTGAGGCCGGGCGGTCGCATGCTGATCGTAGACCTCGATGCCGGGGGCCGGTTACCCAGGCCGTGGGAGCCGGGCTGGCTGATCACCAGGCGGCACAAGCTGCACAAGCAGCACCCCCACAGCACGGCGGGAGTACGCGCCAGGGGGGCGGCTCTAGGCGATTTGCTGAGGGACGCCGGGTTCGAGGGCGTGGAGAGCGGGCCGACAAGGTATTCGTGGATCGGCTACACGCGGGGCCATTTACCCGAATAGCTGGCCCATGGAGCTGTCCCAAAGACCGGGCCCTATCCCCAGGCGCTAGTGCGGCACTCACGTAGCAAGGGGGCACGCACGCAAAGCCGCACCCTTTCCATAGGGGTGCGGCTCACCCACGGCGGGCGTTCTTCCCATTTTATGCATTAACCTTTAACTTGGTATGCGTTGAAGGCTAAACTTGGGACAATGTGGCCCCTACATACCTTCGGCCCGCGCGTGCCCTGCCTCAAAAAAAGCACCGCATTGGCCCTGAATATAGGCTGAAGTTGGGACAGTGTTCATATTATAGGTAAAGTGTGGAACAGTGTGCAAACCATGCTGTTATACAGAGCTGTTATACAGCGTATGGGACAGTGTTCACGCGCGACAATGTACCGTACTGGCCCCGGCATTGCCAAGCTTGGGCTATCACCCTCGACGCCGCGATATTTCGGCTATTTCTTAAGTACCTTCCTGTAGGGGAACGGCTCAGGATTGAGTCTCTGTGCAGGGCCCACCATACCACGGGGTGGCCACTTCGCCCGCCGTGAATTTCGTATCGAGAACAGGTCAGTAGCGTCCTCATCAAAGGTCATGAAGCTCTCCGGAATGTCCTCGGGCTTGAATGGACCTATTATTAGTATCATGCCTGGAAAAGTAGACTCTACCGCTTTATCTGCAGCAACCCTGTCGTAGTCTTACATCTCGTCGATGCTACTCATATCACCCGGCCACTGTACATAGGTGATAGGAAACCTACGAGCAGGTCAGTAGCGGCTACGGCGTGGCTATGTCCCTGCTTGCCGACTACCCCGAGGCGCAGTCGCTCGCCATGTTCTACTTTGCGCGCAGGCGCAAGTGGATGCTGGACGAGTTCAAGCGGGTGGTGAACCTCCTGCGCGAGCAGTACGCTCAGGGCAGATTCACAGAGAAAGTGCCTATAGACATGTCGGATGACGACGCTCAGGTAAAGGTGTGGAACGAGTGGATGGGCGGCGTGGTCACCCTCAACCCGAACGCGAAGGTGTCCAGGGGCCCCATGCCGTTGCTGACCCTGCGGCGGACGGTAGTGGCTCTGCGGCCATGGCACGCAACGGCGTATCCAACCGCTACCCTGCGCGCGCCGACCTACCGCGTATGAGGCGCTCTGCCAGCGCCATGGCCGCGCTGCAGAAGCTCTACGATGATGTATCTATGTCGCCTATCGTAGAGGTCAAGGAGACGGCTCTAGTGATTGGCTATATCATCAACGGTCTGGTGGACCTGGGAATTGCCCGGATGCAATAACCCTAGGCCGCACACAACAAGTAATCTGTCGATCCTGCAAGTACCCCGCTCGGCTTTGGCCTGGCGGGGTACTTCGTTTGCCTGCGACAGTGCCATCGCTGCCATCACCAGGAAGAAGTGAGTGGTACGGCTGAATAGTCGAGTTGCTGGAGGTGGTAACCGTACTCCAGCACGGTGTAAGCCAGCTTACTAGAACTCATCTCATAAATGCCCGCAGCAGGATGCAGGCACAAGCCAGTTTGACAAGGCCCAGGAAGTTACAAGTATGACGCTCGTACCGCACCAGCACACGACGATAGTTATGGAGCCAGCCGATCAGCCGTTCTACCTTCCACCTGCGCTTGTACCTCCGCAGTTTCCTGCCGCCCTGGGTCTTGGGCTTCCGACGATTAGCTCGATGAGGAGAGATCATATAGATACCTTGCGTTTGGAGCGCCTCATCAAGCGGATCGGAGTGGTACGCTTTGTCTCCAATGAGGCGTTGGGGCGTGGATACAGTGAATCTAGCCTCCAGAGTATTCCCGACAAGGGTGATTTCATGAGGCGAAGCACTCGTAACGTGGACGGCGAGTGGAAGAGAAGAAGGGCCTGCAACCAGCATGATCTTTGTACACTTACCCCGCTTGGTCTTTCCGACGCAATCGCTCCTTTTTTCGCCACCACGAAGGTGCCGTCGATGAAACACTCCGAGAGGTCTATCTTCCCGCGCTCTTCCAGGTCGCGAGCTAAGGCTTGCAGCACATCGTCCAGCACGCCGGAGCGTACCCACTGCTGGAAACGGCGGTGGCGAGTCTGGTATGGGGGATATTGAGGAAGCAGATCCATCCAAGGTGCTCCTGTTCGCAGCACCCACAGGATACCATCCAGCGCTTCGCGGCTGCCGCGCCAAGGTCTTCCTCGCCCATCTTCTCGACGAGGTGGCTCCGGTATCAGTGGCCCTAAGACTGCCCATTGCTTATCGCTTGGGTTCAACTTCGTGCCTGCTCCTGAAGGGTATGGTTACCTTCAGTGTAGGCTATTTATGAGATGACTTCTAGAAGTTCTGTTCATGATAACTAAGGTCGTGCGGCTGATGAGGCCGACTTCATGAGCTATTGGCGCTTATGAGCACACAGCTTATGGATTGTTGATGAACCTGTGGTCACTTGCTCAATTAGCCTTGCTGTGTTAGACTAGCGAATTGCCCTCCATACCGCCGGAAAGTGAAGCAAATCATACTTGTCCAATTGGTCTGTCTACTAAGAACTCAATATCGGAGAAACGTCTGCATAGTCTTTCAACAGGATCCACGACTGCCTGACCCGCTGCTGTTGCTCCCAGAACACAAACGTGAAGAGTCGCAACGGGAAATCGAAGAGCTTCGCGGCATGGTTGCCTCTATGCTGCAGGTGTGGTACGAGGGCAGGAGATATGAAGTGCACGTTCAGGGGCACACGATTGTGGCTCTCGCTCAGCATGTCGATGACCCGACAAGTATGGCAGCCGTGCAGTCAGTTGTAGGAGCGTTTTTCCTGTTCAGTGGTTTAGCCCCGGAAGCACTCGAATTGTTAGGTGAAGCTCAAGCTACATTTCTTCGTCATCAGATAAGGACCGGAGCCGACTTCATTAGCTTTGTTCTCAAATCTTGGGAGGCATTCTACGATTTGGCTGTGCGTATGGCGCAAATCCTGACCTTACCAGGAACGGAGGTGACGCACCGACAGGCCGTATTGCATAACTTCATGCAAGCCGTTGGCCCCTCATGGCCGGGAACGCTATCCACTGTGGTCAACAGCCTTGCATCTGCATTACGCGCTGATGGCAACGCTGCCGCAGCAGACCTCTGGGTAAGCGCTCTGAGCTATTCGCCACCCAGTGCGGATGCTGTGACCATGCCTGAGATTGTGCAGAGTCTGCCGCCTCTTGCCCGAGAACAATTACAGCAACTTGCTCGCGAGATGGGACCTCCGGATGAAGGTGCCACAGGCAGAACAGTTGGCCATAAGCCAGCGGCTCACTGCAAATTCCGACTAAGATCAAGGAAGGCTAAAGATTTGCTGCTTCCAGGCTGTGAGTCATCGGAGTGCCAGCTGTCCTTGCAGATACGATTAGTTGACGCTGTCGATATGTGGCGCTAGTCTATAACATCCAATCGGAAGGAGCGTACTACGATGACCCTTGAAAATGCCCACGCGCTGTTGGTGGGCGTCGGTAGGTACGAAGATCCCTTACTCACTGAAGCCGTAACCGCTAGCGATGCTGAAGCTCTGGCCGCAACGCTGAAGAGTGATAGTGTAGGTTATCCAGGGGCGCAGGTAGTTACGCTAACCAACGAAGCCGCTTCGAGTGAAAGTATTCTTGCGGCCTTGGACTACCTCCATGTAAGGACTGACAATAATAGCACTGTGCTTGTGCTGCTGTGCGGTCATGGAGCACAGCGTAGCGAGAGTGGATATGACTTCCTGCCTCATGATGCCATCGTAACTAGTTCAGGCCAATACGCCCCTGAAACAGTTATCTCCAATGAAAAGCTGGCAGCCTGCTTTAGGAACGTCAAGAGCAAGAAGATGCTGGTATTATTCAATACTTGCTTCTCAGGCATCATGGCAGCGGGCAGTCTTGGGGTCGAACGAGCCGTACGGCCCTCGACCCTTGCTGCGCCTAGCGAAGAAGCGCTTGTCATGATCCGCGATGTGGGCGAAGGCCGGGTTACCATATCGGCCTGCCGCTCCGGTCAAAAATCCTGGTTTGATCCACGCAACACTAACACAATATTCATGCAGAGTCTCATCGAGGGACTGAAGGGCGCACGGGGCCTTCAGAACCGTCGAGGTTACGTGGGTATTTTTGAACTTTACGACTATATTTTCGAGCGAGTGAGCCTTGAGGCAACCCAGATTGCCTCCGGAGAAAAACAGGAGCCGGTGCTCACAAGCCGGGAAATAGTAGGTCCGTTTCCCGTGGCTCTCTATAAGGGTGGGCAGACGGAAAGTAGTAGTGCGTTGGGGAGTTATCTCCTCGACCCGCAGGAGGTTGTACCCGAGCTAAACAAGAGGCCCACCGTGCAATCTAGCGCATGGCAAATCGCTGCCCAGGACGGCGGGGTAATCAACTACGGTTCGATACGCAATCTTCATACCGGAAGTGGTAATCAGTTCCTCAATGAGGATAATGTGTCGGCACGACATGACATCTACCAGGGTAGCACCATCAACAATCAGCAGATTGGCGGCGTGCGATTCGGTAACTATGCGCATATAGAAGGAACTGTTGCCGGCGGTGATGTGATCTACACAGGCGGCAGTAGCCGCATAGACGAGCATGTGAAAGAACAGTTGACTGGCCTGCTGAAGCAATTGAAGGCTGACGTGGATGCTGAACGTACTCTTCCTCTTGATGATCGTTATAAATTGATAAGGCTGATTATGGAGGCCGAAGAAGCGCTGTACAAGCCGCAAGCATCCCAGATACTGTCCCAACGTATTACTACCATCGAAGAGACCCTCAAAGGCGTCGTTGGTGCAATTTCGACCACAAGGCCGTTATTTCGGTCGCTCAAGTCGATTGCTGATCTCCTGGATATTTTTCTACCTTAGGTGGCTGGATGCAGAAGTTCCTCCAACAGCCTAAGTACGTAGGAGCGCCAATATGCTTTTGCATCCCACCACCCGTCGCAGTATAGAGCAGGCCCTGGCTGATGCGTTCACAGTTGATGAGCTTAGATCCCTCGCAGTAGCAATACAGCCAGACGTACTGGACCTTTTGCAGGCAAGTATTGCCGACGAGCCGGCAGCAGCCAGGGAGTTGGTGAGTGCCTGCGAACGCCGGGATTGTTTGCCAGATCTGCTTACGCAGGCGGTTGCGCGCCGCCCGGAAGATGCCTTGCTCCGCAGGTTGAATGAGCGACTTGATAGCCTACATGATGCTCAGGCACACTCAGAAAGGTCGAGTCAGGGCTATGTAGTGGAAAAGATGCAGAATGAGCAGCAGTATGGCGGCCTCAGATTTGCCACTGGAGCTCATATAAATGGTCCCGTCGCAGGCGGAGACATGACTTTCTTTATGCCGGTGTTTGGTCAGTTGCCGAGCGATGGTAGTGCCATTCTAATTGAACCTATCCATCCCGGATTGCCTCCCGATACTCAGTTTGTAGGACGCTCGGCTGAAACCCAATGCCTTATTGAGGCATTGAGCGCGGTTGGGAGCAAGACTATACTTTGCTACGGTCCGGGTGGCTGTGGTAAGACCGCGCTCGCTGCACATGTAGCCCGCCGGATGATCGGTGGGCCGTTCGAGCGCATCTGTTGGAGCAGCGCTGCGGGTATGCCCGGTTGGGGACTTACGCACCTGCTTCGTGACCTGGCCGAGGTGTTGCCCAATGTCGGCAAGCGCGCCGACATTGAGGAACAGAGGACAGAGGCCCTCAAGCAGCTACGCATCAATCCTACGCTACTTATTTGCGACTACCTTGATGCCCTTGACGGTAACCCGGATGAACAAAATCGGGTTGCTGAGTTCCTCCGGAACGTTGACGCTCGACATGGTACTCGTATCTTGTTGACAGCCCGACAGCATGAGGAGTGGCTTCGAGAACTCACGTCGGCGGCTGACGGCGCAGAACAACTCCTCGAAGGTCTCCAAGAGGACGATGCGGTGGAACTGATACGCCTGCTGGCACAGAGGAAGAACATTCGTCTCCTGGCTAGCGGGTCGGACGCTGACTTTGCTGAACTGGCAAAGGCCGTATTTTACAATCCAAAGCTCATTGAGTTACTTGTTGGCCTTGGCGACTACGCTGTAATAAGGCGAGTGAAGGAAGAGTTGCCGCCCCGGTTGAGCACGGCGCGTAACGCTCTATTAGCGGAGGCATTTTCTCAGTTGGACAAGACACCAGGTGCAATGACTCTCCTCCAGGCCGTTACTGTTTTCTTGCCTTCCGCCGACCTACCGGCAATAGAGTTTGTATGTAAACCCGCTCTACCCGAAGGTTCAGACTTTATCGCAGCCCTCGATACCGCTCATTCGGCGGCCCTTTTATCGAGCGTTACCACCGAGGATGGAGTTACCCGCTATCATGCTAGCCCCCTGGTTGAGGGTTACATGATAGACAATAACTTCCAATTAGAGGAATACCTATCATCAGGGATAATGACTCTGTGGTCCGTATATTACGCACAATTCTGCTGGGAGCACGCTGATGTTACTATATCTGAAAATAGGAAAGTGTTAGCTGCCGAGTGGGAAAACTTGAATGCGGGGTGGCGCTGGATGAACGAAGTGCGTATTGAGGCTCACTCAGCGGGGGCAGAAGCAGGCGCAGACATGGCTGAGACTGCCAGGTTGAGTGCCAGAGGGGTGGCAGTTTACGGAATAGGCTTGTACTATTTCCTTTGGTGGCGGGGCTTGTGGAGCCTGGCGCATGAACTCCTACAGGAAGCTATAGAGGCGGCTAAACAGATTGATGACGATGCTAATGAAGCACTAACAACGCTACTGAGCATGCTTGCAGCACATTACAGGATGGAAGGCAAACTCGAGGAAGCAGCAAGAGTGGATGGTCAGAGTCTGGCTGTGCTGCAAAATGGGGCGGAGTGGAGTAATGTTAAGATGGCTCTGCAAACCCAGAGTGCTCCGCCCGCATCTAATGCTTCGGCCCAGGCATTGAGCGAGCTAAATCTGGAGCTGCAATCGGCTCAGCAAAGTGGTGATACAAGTAGCGAAATACTGATTAGATCCAGGTTGGCAAGCCTTCACACCCGAGCTACAGAATACGAACTAGCCCGCGAGCACTTTGCAACTGCTCGGCAACTCGCAAAGAACACAGGCGATCTTTTGGGCGAGCTACAACTGTTAGAGGAACTGATTTTATTTGCTCAGGAGACCCGGGATTGGGATGAAGGGGTCCTATACTGTCATGAGGCGCTAAAGGTGGCGCAACAACTTGACGCTCCACTGTTCCTGAGTACTGCCCATGTGGTCATAGGTTCGTTCCTGTTTTGGAGCGGCGATCTTACGACGGCTGTCTATTCTTTGCGAAAAGTTCTAGAGTGGGATGATCGGTTTCAAAGCGATACTAAGCCGAAGCCATTACCCGGCAATCGTGCAAGCGCGAATCTTGCCCTTGGATTTTACGGTGAGCTTGTTAAGATGCTTGGCAAGGCTTCTCATATCCTATTGACAGCCAGCATCCCTGAGAAGAGTAAAAGACAATCCGCCCATCTCTTCATGCAACTCTTGGTACAACAAATATCATACTTGTTTGAGGGGATAGACCCACAACGGTTTTTCCGCGGCCTTATGCAGTCGGTGTATCCGAAAGGAGATGAGCAAGCAACATTGTGGGAAGATGCTATTGTTCATACTGCGCATACTGCGCTGGCTACACCTGCTGCTGTTGAGTGGCCGCAGGGCTTCCCTGCAGAAGTGAATGACGCGTTATTGCAAGCGTCGTTGGAGTTCTACAGTGCGATGCGGGAATTTGCGATCGCTTTTCAGGCTGCATATGCAGATCCTAGAGGAAAAGCTCCAATTTCAGAGAATGCGGCTCCCTCGAACGGGTCACAGGCGCAGCCGTGACTTGACTAACACGAAGAAGCTCCCTAGTGTGGCAGACCTCCAACAGGGGGCTTCTTCGTGGCTCGCAATAATGTACCCCAACATGGTTCTGTTGGTAAGGCTACGCCTGACAGCTGAGTTGATCCTATTTACGCTCCTCCGGCGCCCACATACCGGGCAGGCTGTTGACGGCGTAATCCGCGACAAAGTTTGCCAGCAAAGGGTCCAGCACGAAATCCCACCCTGGGGCATCCCACCTGCGCACTATGGCCTCGACTCGACCTCGTACTGCGGTTTCAAACACGTCTTTGACAGTGCGACTTGAGTCGCGGGTGCTTGTCACCTCTCCGAGCTTGGAATAGGTGGAGAGATCGAAATTCAGGTTAGGGTCCTCGTTCGGCTTGTAGAAATCCGCTCCGCGTCCAGAGTCATATTCCGGGATGTTTAGCCTGTTCAGCGCAACGCGCCGCGCGTCCGCCGCACCCCTTCGGAAATCGTACTGTCGGAATTGCTCATCCAGGAAAGCCCCCATCGCCTGCAAGTATGTACCCAGGAGCGGGCGGGTCTCTTCTTTTCCGGGCATCACCAGCGCGAAGTTGCTCAAGACCTCAACGGGTGCAGCGTCGACACCAGGGAGGAGCCGCAAGGGATCAGCATCCCGCCCCTGCTCCACCGTCGAGCGTGTAGCCACTTCCTTCTGAAGTTGTATGGCGCTGCTCTCCGTCCTCAGGGCGGTCAACAGGCCCATAGCTTGCTGGAGCAGATTCGGTTCCAGGGGAGCAACATTGATATCCTGGACTTCTCTGCGCCACGGGTTAATAACCACAATGATGCGATCTTCCAGGCTGTCCGGGTCCTGCTGCGCGTAGTGCCAGGCAAGGTCGACG
>DASVQO010000312.1:0-2403 GCA_036389075.1 Chloroflexia bacterium
GTCCCTCCCAGCCTGGCTGGCCCGCCTCTCCCTGCCGGAGGCCGACCTGCTTGCTTACGGGCGCGGCCTCGGCCCGTTCAGCCCCCTGGGACTCCTGCTGGGCGGCCTGGCAACCCTCACCCTCTACCTCACCAGGCGCAAGCTGCCCCTCTCTCCCCTCGACTATGGCTTCCTGGTGCTGGCCGCCCTCCTCGCCGGACCCCTTACCTGGGACCACTACACTAGCTGGGCCGTGCTCAGCCTGGTACTCCTCAGCGACCCTGGTCCGTGGCGCGGCCTCACGCCCCGCACGCGCTCCGGGCTACTGTGCCTGCTCGCCGCAGGTGCCCTGCTCATGCTGGGGCCGACGCTTGCGTTCCCCTCACTGGAGGTGCTCGCCAACCCCGCGCTGAGGCTGCTGACGGGCACAAAGACCCTGGCCCTGCTCCTGTTCTGCGCGGCGACCCTCTACCTGCTCGTCCGTTCGCAGCGTCTGGCCCCCTCACAGGCTGCCGCCCTAGGAGGATAATCAGCCCTCGCTCTTCGCGGCACCGTCCTGCGCCTTGCCGGGCAACTCGATAGACTGCTGGTGGTTGAACACGTCCAGCGGATCCCAGCGTGCCTTGACCGCCTGCAACCTCCGGTAGCCCTGCTCGCCGTAGTAGAGCAGTTGCCAGTGCTTGAGGTCCACGTCGGGATAGTTCACGTAGCAGCCGTCCATGGTGCCATCCGGCACCGGCCCTTCCGGCCCGTACATGGCGTTGTAGAACCCGTTGATCCAGTCCAGGTTCTGCTGGTCGTCCGCCTCGTCCGTCCAGTAGGTCTGGTATTGCAGCTTCATGATCGAGGAGCGTTGGGGCACCGCCGTGGCATCCGAGGGCACCGTGTTGATCTGGCAGCCGTAAGAATCGACTTGCACCAGCGCCTGTGAGTTGTTGAACTTCTCCTCCCACAGATAGCGCCATAGCACCTCGATCTGCTCGGGTGGGAACCCCCTCTTCATGTAGGCCGACTTGTACTTGCCGCGGCGCGGGGGGCCGGAGCCGTTCAGGGTCTGGGTGGCGTCGAGCCAGGGCAGGTACTGGGTCTGCTCGGGGGGCGGCGAGGCGTGCAGGTAGCCGACCGGCACCCGTAGCGCCTGGCTCGACACCCCGCCCGGCGATATAGCCTCCAGGAACGTGTCGATCAGGTCGGGGTCGGGGCCGACGTTCTGCACGGTGAGGCTTATCTGCCCGGCTGCCTGGTTGGAGAGGTGTAGCAGGGCGAACATATCCTTGTATGGGCTGTCCGCGCCGCTGTTCTGCTCGAAGAACGTGCCGTAGTTGGTCACCAACTGGGTGAACTCCGCCTTACCTATGTCGGCCCATTCCCAGGCCACGGTGGTGACATAGGCGCACTCGGGCGCTTTCGGGAGGTCTTTGAACCAGTACTTCGTGACGACCCCGAAGTTGCCCCCGCCCCCTCCCTGGTGCGCCCAGAAAAGCTCGCGGCGCACTGGGTCGTCCTCATCTCGCGTCACGACCGTCAGCACCGCTTGGCGGTCGGCTGTCACCGTAACGACCTCGACTGCGTACAGGTAGTCGATGACGAGGCCGTACTTGCGGGACAGCAGCCCGTAGCCCCCACCCACGACGTGCCCGCCCGCGCCCACGGAATAGCAGGAGCCTGCCGGCACGGTGACGCCATACTCCTTGAAAAGCTGGGTGTACACGTTCCACAGCGTGCAGCCGCCCTCAACGACGTAGTAGCCCTCCCCTGGGCTGTACACCCCGTTGAGAGGCGAGAGGTCTATAATCACGCCGCCGTCGTTGTTGGACACGAAGTCCTCGTAGCAGTGCCCGCCACCGCGCACCGTCACCCTCAGAGGTGTAGGTGCATCCAGCGCCTGCTGCACCGCGTCGCGCACCTGTTCGGCGCTACCGCACACCTGCACGTACTTCGGCTGGCCGACCCAGCGCAGGTTGAACCCGCGCACCAGGGCCCGGTAGCGCGGGTCGTCCTTAGTGACCTGCGCCCCCGGAAAGTCGGAGTGAGCTTCGCCGGAAGAGTCCGAGAGGTCGAGCAGGGTGGTCATAAGAGGCTCCTTTTCAAGTGAGAACGCTAATGGCCCGGCAAACGCCGGTCCAATGGACGCAAACGCGAGAAGACCCACGCGTAAAGAGGGCAGCCTACATAGTGGGCGCGGCTAGTATAGCACCGCTGAAGCCGTCTGTCAATCGGCAGTAGACTATAGTGGGGGTATAGCTATTCCCGGCATGGTAGCCTGACGATGCCCTGTGGCTAATGAAGATTAACTGGTTAATGAGGTAATCGTCAGAGGGAGAAAGACGGCTATGTAGGGGCAGGCACCGGTGCCTGCCCTGGTGGCTGCCCTCCTGCTGGCGTACCATGTGCAAATCTCCAACAAGGGCAGGCACAGGGCCT
>DASVQO010000313.1:0-38974 GCA_036389075.1 Chloroflexia bacterium
CGCGATCTTCCGTGCCTCCCCCACTGTCTCCACCCCGTCGCTGAGCAGCACCAGCCGCCTGGCCCCTCCCTCCGGGAACAGGGCGGTGCCCACCTGCAGGGCGTCAGCTCTGTCTGTTGCAAGACCCGGCGGCTCGATGCCCACCGCCGCCCACTCGGTATCAGCACTGAGTGCGCGGTCGAGCACCGCCGTCTCTCCAAAGAGCACCACCGCCGCTCGGTCCTCGGGACCCATGGAGCGGATGGCCTGCCTCACGTAATCGAACGAGCCCTGCCTGCTGGAGTCCGACACGCTGGCGGAACGGTCCACCAGGAATACCACGTTCAGCGGCCCCCCCGTTGCGATTAACTGGGTGCCCGCGATGGCCAGGGTGAGCAGCGTCAAGATCAGCGTGCGCAGGACCGTGCTCGCGGCGATGCGCGCGCGATCCCGGGGGCGCGAGCGCGCCGTGAGCACTCCCAACCACACCACGGGCGGGATCGTTAGGAGCAATATGAGAGCGCGAGGCTCGGTGGCGCTGAACGGGAAGTCCATTGCTGCCTTTCAGGTATTACCAAGTCTTCGTTGCGCCCTGCGGCTGCGCCATTCGAGGAAAGCCCGCCGTATCGTGATGCGCTGGGCAACAAACCACTCGGCCAGCAGCACGATAAAGGCAGCCAGAGCTACGTAGGGCCAAAGCTCTCGCCGGAACGGGCTGAGTTGCCGTGCGCCCGCGCCCCCGGCGCTTGCGCTGCCGCTCGCCGGTAGGCTGGGGCGCGGGTTGGGCCGCACGGCCGACTCGTCGCGCGACGCCAGGTTGACTACGAAAGCCTCCTGTGCCACGATTTCCTCGCCGTCAAATTGGCTCACGTAGTACACGCCGGGCTGCCGGGTCTCAGCGAAGGCCACTCGTCGCCGCTCGGCTCCCAGGTCGTAGGTCCACTCTTTCCCCGACGGGTCCTCGACCAAAACCCGGCTTGTCGTTTGATCTACCGCTTCAATCTCCACTATCGAGCGTGGGGCCGCCGCGACGGGCACCCCTCCGGTGGGGTCGGGCAACAGGTACGTGACGAGGTTGCGCATCAGCAGAGGGAAGGCGGTCTGTAGGGGCAGGTCGCTCTGTTGAAGGTCGAAAGCCACCACGCCCACCTTGCGGCCGCTCTCCTCCCCCACGATTATGAGAGGCCCTTTGTCGCTCCCCAGCACCACGCGCCCCCACACCGGCACCTTTATCTGCGCCGCGTGCGCTACGTGCAGGCTAGAAAGGTCCACAAAGCGGAGCAGGGGATCGCGCCCGGAGTCGTCGCCGGAGGAAGCCAGGCCGCCGGAATCGAGCGGGGAGAAGGAGGGTTGAGGGGCCACAAGCTCGTCTCCCACTGAAAACAGCGGGGAGGAGGCACGCGGCTCGAACATTAGCATGTTGCCGTCTGGCAACCGGCTCAGGGTGGAGGATACCACGCCCGCGTCGAGCACCGTCAGGTCGAAGGGCAACCCGTCGAGCGTTGCGCCCGGGTCGTAGTCGGCAGGGGCCACTTTGTAGAGGGTCACGTTCGGCAGCAGGGCAAGCGACAGTTCCAGGAACCTGTTGCCCCCTGTGACCATGAGCACGTTGGCCGGCGCGCTGGCGCGGTTCACGGTCCACGCGGTGTCATCTATCTCAAGCTCATCTACACCGGCCAGGTGGGCGGCTACCACGCGCCCCTCTATTGGCAGGTCGTCCACGATTATCTCTTGCGTCTCTCCCGGCCCTAACGACACAGTGCGAGCGTTCCACGGAGCATCGTCCACGAGCAAGTCGAGCCTGCGCGTGACAGTCAGCGTATCGGCGTTGACGATTTGCACGAAGAGACCGAGGCTGCCAGCCCGGTGGTCCACAGAAATCGCCGTAACTGCCTGGTTGGACGCGCTGCTCCCCACCGGAAAGTAGCGCACCTCCGCGGATAGCTCCTGGTCCGTGCCCGCGACGGCCGGGAAGTTACCATCCGATAGCACCCAGATCGTGCTGTTTGCCTGCCGCCGCGCGAGCACGGAGGCCAGTTGTATCGCCTCGGACATGTTCGTCCCGGTGGGCTGCGGTTTGAGCCGGGCGAGCGCATCCCGCAAGCGCGCCTTGTCGTCCGTGGGGGGCACGAGTACCGCGGCGTGCTCGTCGGACGTGATAATCGCGGAGATGGCCCCCTGCGGCAGGTCGTCAACAATCGACCTTGCCTTTTCAAGAGCCGCGTCGAGCCTGCTGATGCGGCGTTCCGTCGCGCCATCCATAGCGCCCATGCTGGCGGAGGTGTCTATAACCATAATCGCGTTCTGGCCGCCGATACTCTCGGAAGGCAGCCAGGGCCGCGCCAGCGCCAGGATCAGCGCCAGCATCGCAAGCAACTGTAGCAGCATGAGGCCCGACATCTGAAGGCGCTGCCAGAGCGCATTGGCTTCCCGGTCTCGCGTGAGGTTGTCCCAAAGTTTCAGGCTGCCGACGGGCGCGCTGGGGCGGCGAAATCGCAATAAATAGAGGGCCACGATCACACCAAGCAGGGGCAGCGCCAGGAGTGCAAGCGGCTCGAACAGCCCCATCTCGCCCACCTAACGCTGCCCCTTCAAGCCGCGCCGGTCAAGCCCGGCGTGGCGTGGGAAGGCCTCGAGCCGGGCGTGCGTGTCTGCTCGCACAGGACTACTGAGCCTCCTCAGGCGTGTCTTCGAGTAGCGAGGTAACGATCTGGTCCGACGATATTCCCTCCGCCTCGCCGTCGAAGTTCAAGATCAGGCGATGGCGTAGGGCGGGAAGGGCTGCGGTCCTGATGTCGCGGAAGGCCACGTTGTAGCGGCCGTCCAGCAGCGCCATGATCTTGCCCGCGAGTATCATGGCTTGCAACGCCCTGGGCGACCCACCATAGCGCACGTACCGCTTGACAAGCGCAGTCGCCTCGGGGTTGTTGGGGTGCGTGGCCCGCAGAACGCGTACGGCATAGGCGGTGACATGGGTGGCAATCGGCGTCTGCCGCGCAAGATGCTGCATGTCGAGTACGTCTTCCGCCCGGGCAACGCGGCCCAGGTCCGCCTCAACCCCCGAGGTCGTACGGTCCGAGATGGCGATTAGCTCGGCGGCGGTGGGGAAGCCCACATCCAGCTTGAAGAAAAAGCGGTCGAGCTGGGCCTCCGGCAGCGGGTAGGTGCCCTCCATCTCGAGGGGGTTCTGGGTGGCAAGCACGAAGAAGGGCTTCGGCAATTCATAGATCGTGCGGGCCACCGACACGGTGCCTTCCTGCATCGCCTCGAGCAGCGCCGACTGCGTCTTCGGGGTGGCGCGGTTGATCTCATCCGCCAGCAGCAGGTTCGCGAACACAGGCCCCCGCTGGAACTCGAACGCCCGGCGGCCGTGCTCGTCCTCGTTCAAGATGTTCGTGCCGATTATGTCCGCGGGCATGAGGTCGGGCGTGAACTGCACGCGGCTGAACTCGCAATCGATGACCTCGGCCAACGTCCTTACCAGCACCGTCTTGCCGAGGCCGGGCACGCCCTCCAGTAGCACGTTGCCACCCGCGATGAGCGCGACCAGCACCTGGTGTATCAGGTTGCGCTGGCCCACCATAATCTTGCCTACCTCTTGCTCGATAGCCACGGCCCGCGCCCGGAACGCCTCCGGCGTAAGCTCCGGGCGAGGCGACTGTACCCCCGCGCCCGCGACGCTCGTCTCTCTCTCTGTCAATGCCACAAGGTGCTCCTTGAGAAGTATTCGTACACCGGCCGTGATGGCCCCGCGCCCGGCTTTTTACGCCACTGCTTACTTGCCAAGCTCCGAGAAATATTGCCTCACGTACTCCTTCGCATCCGAGGGCACGTAAGCACGGTCGATAGCCTCGGTGGCCTGGCGCGCGTACTCAGCGATTACCTCGCGGTAAGGCGTCTGCACCCGGACCGCGCCGCCCGCGCCCGAGCCACTCGATAGCTGCGCGCCGTTGCCTTCGCCCTCGCCCGCCCGACCTTCGACCCCCTCCGTGCTCGCAGCCTCGTCGCCGCCTGTCTCAGCCTCCACAGCTGCGTCAGCCCCTTCGGTGCCGCTCGACTCAGGGACGTAGACCTGCTCGTCGCCGCCCTCCGACGGACTATCCCCCGGTCCGCCCGGCGCGCTATCACCTTCCGGCTGTGCGTTACCTTGCCCGGCAGGGTTGGGCACCTGGCTGATCGCGCCGCCCGCGCCACCCACCGGGCCGTTTATCGACCCGCCAAGCGTGCCCTGCTCTCCGGAGTCCGTGCTCGCGCCGCCCGCCGAGCCGCCACCTGCTGACTGCTGGTTGCCGCCCACCTGTCCGCTATCCTGCCCGCCCGTGCCGCCGCCCGGTCCGCTACCCGGCGGGCCGTCGCCATCCTGGCCGCCCGTCTTCGCAGGCTGACCACCCTGTCCCTTGGAGGACTGTGATGCACCATATGAAGCTACGTTGCTTTGGCCTACTACCGGACCCAGCCCGCTCGTGCTCGAAGTGCCCTTGCCGCCCGCCTGGCCCGGCTGCTGCGCGTCGGCTGTCGGTTCGAAGTCCTCAAGGTCGGGCGTGGGGGTGCTGGCCCCGGCGGCTCCACGTCGCCGGAATCCCACCTGGGCCTTTTTCGTTTGCGGCCTGCCCGCCTGGGCTATCTGCTCCCGCCCCTTGTTCAGCTGCGACAGCACGTTCTCAAGGGCGACGGCGTCCTCGCGCTGGTTGTTGGCCTCCGCGAATTTCTGCGAAGCCTCAACCAGGGCGCGCGCGGCGGGGGCGTGGTCTCGGGTGCGTACCCCCTCCGAGGCTTCCGCCAGCAGCTTCGAAAGCGCGGCGTCGCGGCCGGATGCCTGGTCCGAAGCGCGGTCCAGGCTGAACGACACGCGCCGTTCCTCGTTGTTGTTCATGCCCCCAACGTTGTCGCTCAGGAACAACGAAGCCTCCGATGCGCGCCCCAGGTCCGTAGTCGATAACGCTTGCTCCGGGTCCCACTCGCTGTTCTGCGCCGCAGAGGTCCATACAATCTGCGCGGCCGCCACCAGCCCGTCGAAATCAGCGGAGGGCGTGTGGAGAAGCGTCCGCAACTTTTGCTCCGCGTCCGCCAGCATGGCAATACCGGATGCCTGGTCGAGGTTGGGGCTTTGTAGCTTCTGCTCCAGGGTCTCCAGCTCGGCCAGCATGGTATTTTTCAGATCGCTGGACAGGTGTGGATTGGACCGGATCTCGGCGCGCAGAGACACCAACTGCGCCAACTGGTCCTGCACGGCGTGGGCTACCGCGCTCCGCTCCACGCGTGTAAGCTCTACATACGTTGGGAACGCAACGGCGGAAAAGAGGGCGACCAGCGCGGCGGCGACCGCGACAGCGTTCCAGCGCGTCCACCTGAAACTGAACCGGCCCGGCAGGTCAAGCAACCGCTCGTCCAGCGCCTCGGCGGCGTTCACTAGTAAGGCATACTGCACGCCCCTGTTCGCCGCCTGCGTGCGGTCGAGCCTGGTGCGGTTTAGCACCTCAACGCAGGTGGACACCCGCTCGTCGAGGCCCAGGTGGCGGTCGAGGAAGCGAGCGGCCTCAGCGCTGGTGATGCGTTGTGCGCGCGCCCAGAGCCAAACGCAGAGGAGCCAGCACAGGAATGCGAGTAAGACGGGCCAGGACGGCAGTTCTGACAGGGTGAATCGCAGGAGCGCAATGTAGAGAGCAATGGCGCCCACCAGGAAAGGCAGCGACAGGGCACACATGCGCAACGCCCGCCGCCACAATATGCGCTGCCCGGCGGCCCGTAGTGCGTTATCGAGTGTGTAGCTCCAGCTCTCGGCGTTGAGAAAGGGTTGGGGCCGCTTAGACAAGAGTAGCAAGGCGTCCTCACTTCCAGCAGTTCAGGCGACGGTACGTAGTTGTAGAGGTACGCGCCTCCATTATAAAGTACAGCGCGCGGTACTTGCCAGTTCAACCTGGCGCAAGATTGCCCGGCCCCAGGCGCGAAGTGCTACTGTTGTGGTAGGGGCGATGCTTGGTTATAATGGAGGTCACACATGGATGCACGAGCGCAAACGGACGACCCTCTTGTAATGCTCTAGGTGCCCTGCGGCGGGGAGACTGAGGCAAAAGAGTTGGCTTCTCGGCTGCTGGACGAGCGTCTTATCGCCTGCGCCAACATCTACGCATCCTGGTCCCTCTACCGCTGGAAAGGTGAGACGGCGGACGAGCTAGAGCAAGTACTGGTCTGCAAGACCCTTTCCTCGCGCTCGGAGGCAGCGGCGGCGCGCATTCAGCAGCTTCACAGCTACGAGGTGCCCTGTATTTTGACCGTAACCCCGGCCCGGGCCAGCAGCCAATTCTACAGCTGGGTGTGCGGCGAAGTGGCCGAGGTAGAACAAGCAGACGACGACAGAACCTGAAGCGGGTGGTCGCCACAGTTAAGCTGAGACCCAGGAGAGACCGTGGAAATATTCGGCATGGGGTTCGGTGAAATACTTCTGATAGCCCTGGTCGCCCTGATTGTGCTGGGGCCGGAGCGCCTGCCGGAGGCGGCTCGCACGGTGGGCAAGGGCATAGCGGAGGTGCGCCGCGCCGTGGAACCCGCCCGTAGCGTGTGGCGCGACCTTTCCAGCGAGCTAAACAACGTCGCTACCACCACAACGACCGCCATCAACGCTCCGCTCGCGCCCCGCCGGAACGGCGCTCCCGAAACGATACACCCGGTCCTTGAGATGATGACCGAGCAGGAGAAAGCGGAGTTCGTAGCTGGCGGGGATATGCCGCCCCGCATCGCCAGCCACCTGGCGGAGGCAGCGGCGCAGCACCCGACTAGTAGTAACGGGAACGGCGCGGAACGGGCCGTGGAGTTGCCCCATCTCGACTACGCGATGCCTCATGCCGAAGCCCCTTACCGACCGGAAGAGGAAGCAGACGAGCTTTTCTACCCCGCACCGAGCGACACTGACAAGAACGGCTAATTGCGCGAGACCACCTGCGCGCTCGGCTGCCGCAACGTCACTCGTCGGTTTGGAGGGAGGAAACCCAGTCCCGAAGCGCTTGTGCGGTGCTGATGAAGGCCAACTCGCTCCAGGGTAGGTCGTCCGGGCTGAAGAGCCGCACTTCCACCGCTTCCGGTGTGAGTTGAGGACGCTGCTCCGGGTCCACGATGGACGCCAGGTAGATTACGTTCACCACGGGAGCGTGCGGGCGCGAATAGACACCCAGCAGCCCGCGCAGGGCGACCAGGCAGCCGATTTCTTCGACTGTCTCGCGAATTGCCGCCTCTTCAGTGCTCTCGTCTAACTCTTGGTAGCCCGCCGGGTGGGTCCAGTAACCGGCCCTGGGCTCGATCCCGCGCCGTAGCAGCCACACCTTCCTGTCCTCCACGGGCAGCGTGCCGCCCACGACCCTGGGGTTGAGGTAGAAGATATGGCCGCAGCCGGAACACACCAGACGCGGCCGGTGTTCGGTGGGAAGTAGCAGCTCCTCAAGCCCCGTGGCGCACACCGGGCAGTACTTGTACTCTAGCATTCAAACTCACATTGCACGTGTCAACTGAGGCCATTATTCCCCGGTTGACGGGCGTTGTCAAACGATTTGGCGCGCGAGGTACTTCGATACGACCCCGGAAAGGCAAGCGGGTCTTGCCCCAGGCAATTGCGGTATGTTAAAATCCCCTTTAAAGGCAGGGACTCGGCACCTGTTCGTTCTCGCGCTATTTGCTCGCAATATTGTCGCCTTGTTCTGAACATATCCTTCGAACGCGCAGCTAGGAGCTACGTATTGTCTTCACAGCATTTACCCCCGGCATTGCTGGACTCAACCCTGGAAGCAGAAGAAACACGCCCTGAGCCATTCTGGCGGCGGCACCGCGTTCTGCTGCTCCTGCTGCTGATACTGGCCTGCTCGACCTACTTCCGCTTCTACGGGCGCGCCTTCGATGACTTCACCGGGCAGAACCCGGACGAGCGGTCCATTATCGCCTTCAATACGACCGCGATTAGCTGGCCCTCCTCGTGGGAGAACTTCCTCGACCGCCACACGAGCCTGCTGAACCTGCGGCGCGACCAGATTGGCGGCTGCAACGACCCCATAAATGGCTGCACCTACCCGTGGGGAGCGTTCCCGATATACGCGGAGCGCGCGGTGGCCTGGGTCTTCGACACGGTATTACCTCCCAGCCGCCAACAACCCGATGGCTACTGGCTCATGAACCTCGAGGCCACAGCGATCATTGGCCGCTCCCTGGCTTCCATATTCGACCTCATCACAATCGTACTCATCTTCTTGATAGGCAGGCGCCTCTATTCCAGCAGCACCGGCCTGATAGCCGCCGCGCTCTATGGCTTCGCGGTCACCGCTATACAGATCGCTCACTTCTTCATAGTTGAGAGCTTCCTGGTCGCCTTCATGACGGGGGCCATTTATTTCAGCGTGGTCCTCATGCAGCGGCCCAGGTGGTGGGCGGCAGCAGGCGCGGGGGCCTGCCTGGGCCTCGCTGTGTCCAGCAAGGTCTCCGTGCTGCCCGTGGCCCTGGTTGTGGTCGCCGCCGTCGCGCTCAGGGCCTTGTACCGCACCCGCACGCGCAAGCTGGGGGCCGAGTTTGGCGACCCCATCGGCGTGTCACCCTCATCTCCCGAGGAGCGCGGCCTCAGCTTGGGCGGGCACTTGCTCCGAGGGCTGCGCTACGTGGTGCTGGCGGCGGTCTTCTCCATACTCGCTTTCGGCATTGGAGAGCCCTACGTGCTCTGGAGCTTCGACTTCTCCACCCTGAGCGGCGGTCTGGAGGCGTTCCTCAACTCCAACCCCTGGTCCCGCCGCATACAGGAGGAGGCCCGCGTCCAGGGTGGCATCGCTTATGTGCCCTTCACCTTGCAGTACATAGGCACCGTGCCGGTGGTGTACCAGCTCGAGCAGATGGTCTACTGGGGCATCGGGCTTGTGCCTGGCCTTATGACCGTCTTTGGCTTTGTGGCAGCTTTGTGGCACGCGCTGCGGCGTCGCCCGGCAGAGCTTCTGCTGATGTCGGCCGCCATCCCGTATTTCCTCACCATCACGCCGATCCTCACCAAGTGGATGCGTTACATGCTCCCGCTGGTGCCGATTTTCTGCCTCTTTGGGGCCGCGTTCCTGGTACGCGGCACCATCTGGGCCAGGAGAAGGTTTGTAGCTGCCGAGGGTGTAAACGCTCGGAGCAGTGCGGGCCGCCTCGTCAGAGTGCAGCGCGCGGTGTTCCCCGCCCTCGTCGTCATGAGCATCGGCTGGGCTTTCCTCTGGGCCGTCGCGTTCATGAACATCTACACCCAGCCTCACTCCCGCATACAGGCCTCGGAATGGATACACAATAACGTCCCGAGAGAATCGACCATCTCTCACGAGGACTGGGACGACGCGCTGCCTCTGTCGCTGCCCCCACTGGCGGGTAAGGACCGCAGCGGCTACCCCATTTCCGTCAATATGACCCTGTATGATTCCAAGCCGCCTGAGGCTGAAGTGGAGCAGATCAAGACCTGGCTCCGGCAGATCGACTACATTATCATCACCAGCAACAAGCAATATCGCTCGATGCCGCGCCTGTTGTGGGCGTACCCCGCCCAGACTGAGTACTACAGGCTCTTATTCGCTGAGAAGCTGGGCTTTATCCGGGTCCACACCACGCAAGTTTCGCCCGAGTTGCTGGGCATCAAGATCAACGACCAACCGGCGGACGAAAGCTTCACCGTCTACGATCACCCCAGGGTAGACGTGTTCAAGAAGGTGAGCGAGCTTACCGACGACCAGTACCGTATGCTCTTCAGCAGCGCGCTCGACCGCACCTCATTGTACAACCCTAGCAGGCAGGGCAGCGTGCCCGACGACAAGGGTCTCAGCTATTCCCAGCCGGTAAATACGCTGCCCCAGCTCGATGATTACGCCTGGAACCCGCTGGGGCAGGAAGACACCCAGTGGTTCGCCGTCGCCCTGTGGCTGGCCCTCGTGGAGGCGCTTGGCCTACTCGCCCTACCCATAGTCTTCACCGTCTTCCGCAACCTGCCCGACCGGGGTTATGCAGTTGCCAAGCTGGCTGCACTGCTCATGGTGGCCTGGGGCGTCTGGATCGCGGCCAGCGCGCGCGCCCTCCCGTTCACGGTCTGGAGCGTGCTCCTCATGGTCGCCGTGATGGCTGCACTGTCAGCCCTTTGCTGGCGGCTCGGCGCGGGAAGGGATATTCGCGCCTTCTTCGCGACCCGGCGCAACCTGGTGCTGGCCTATGAGGCTGTGTTCTTGCTCGCTTTCGCAGCCGTGCTTGCCCTGCGCATTGCAAACCCCGATCTGTGGCACCCCATCCAGGGCGGCGAGAAGCCAATGGAGATTGGCTTCCTGAACTCGGTGCTGCGTAGCGCCTGGATGCCCCCGCTCGACCCGTTCTTCGCCGGTGGGTTCATAAACTACTACTATTACGGCTATTTCGTTGTGGCTTGCCTCATCAAGGTGCTGGGCATCCACCCTGCTATCGCCTTCAACCTCGCGGCACCGCTCTTCTACGCCCTTACATTCACCGCCGGCATGAGCGTTGTCTACAACCTGGTCGCGTGGAGCCAGAAGCGGCGGGGTAGCGCCAGCGCGGTGTCGCGCTCCGGCCTGGTTTTCGGCGTGGGAGCGAGTTGCTTGATGTTGGTCATCGGCAATTTGCACGGCCTGTGGCAGTGGATCATGATCTCTTTCCCCCAGGTGGGCCTCGGCTTGCTCAACCTGACGCGCGGCCTCAACTTCGGTGAGCAGTCGATGTTCACCCAGTACCCTGCATTCAACTGGTGGGACGCGAGCCGCATCATCTCCCACACCATCAACGAGTTCCCCTATTGGACGTTCCTATTCGCAGACCTGCACCCGCACCTCATGGACATGCCGTTTACCGTGCTGGCAATAATATTCACGCAGAACCTGCTGTTCGCCGGGGGCTATCGACGGCCGCTGCCGCTTGCATACCGTTCGCACGAGCTTTCCTGGCGGCGGGCGCTCTGGCTGCGCGTGAGTAGCACCCTCTCCTGGCTGTGGGGTCCCGGGGCGGCCGGCGTGCTGAACTTTGCCCTGATGGCGCTTACCCTGGGCGCGCTGCTGGTCATCAACTCGTGGGACTTCCCAACTTACCTCGGGCTTGCCGGAGGCGGCGTTATTGCCGCCTTGCTGATGTTAGGCAGGCACGGTCGAGTAGACAGCGACGACGCGCAACCTGCCGAGGGTGGGCCACAGCCAGGCCGCATTCCTCCCCTGGAGCGAGCTTCGATTTATGGGATAGCCCTGGCTTCCATGGGGGGTTTGGCCGCCCTGGCCCTGCTGTACTATCTCCCCTTCTTCCTCAACTTCAAGGCTTTCTATACCTCGATTTTGCCTCTGATCGACGGCGGCCAGATCCCGAAGTCCCTGGACTTCATGCACCGGACGACCCTGGCCGAGTTCCTGGTGGTTTGGGGGCTGTTTGTCTTCGTCGCAGCTTCGTACCTGGTATACCGGCTCTGGCATTTCCCCTGGGGCGCTGCCGCAGACAGTCTAATGGGTATCGTGCCCGGTCCCACCGCACCCGCGCGCGGTGGCCTCTCCCCGCAACAAGCCTTTACCCGTTTCGGCCACAGCGCCTCGCGTAACCCGAGGAAGTTGGTGCCCGCGCTGTCCGTGCCGGGTGGTGGCACCGTATCGCTTTCAGGTCCTTTCCGCTTCATGCGAGGGCCGGGAGAGGGAAGTCTTGACGAGGCGGAAGCGGAAGCGCGTAACCCGAACGGCCCTTCCCCCGATCTGACCGTCACTGACGAAACCTCAGACGGCAAGGCACACCTGGGCGATGGGAACGGTTCATCCCGAGGGGTAGATGGCGGCGCCAGGGCAGACGCAAGCCCTATCGGTGGGTGGCTGAGCACCGCCAACGTAGATGAGGACAGGACGCTCAAGGTGCGCCGGCGTGTATCGTTAGGCGGCCCGCAGCCCGCTGGCGACGTGGGGAACGGAGCGGCCGGCCTGTATGACGAGCCTGGCGTCGAGGTCGAAGAGGTGCCGTTGGCTCAAGAGGCGGCGGTCTCCGCCCGTAGCGCGCCGCAACCTGGCGTCATCCCTCTGTGGGCGGGTTTGGGGCTGCTGGGCATAACAGCCGCGCTCGTGGTTCTCCAGATGGTGACGGGCCAGTGGCTTCTCGCGCTGCTGGTTGCCCTCATTGGGGGTATCGCTGCGACCACCCTCTCTACCTCGAGGACGGCCGCCAACCTCTTTTGCGGCCTCCTCATGCTTGTTGCGCTTGCTGTCGCGATGGGCGTCGAGCTTGTTTACCTCGCCGACCACCTGGAGGGCGGAATCCAGTACCGGATGAACACCGTCTTCAAGTTCTACATCCAGGTGTGGGTGCTCTTCGCCCTCGCGAGCGCGGCCAGCATCTATTACATGCTTTACAGCCTGAGGGAGCGCGCAACTACCGCCGTTGGAGCCAGGAGCGCGACCCAAAGCTCGGCCCCCGACACGTCGCCTGCCACGTCCCCCGATCATGAAGTCAGCGCCGCTGAGATCTATCCCCGCGAGACTCAGCCACAGCCCAACGGCAGCGATGCGGCCGAACCATACAACTGGGTCGTCTGGTCCCTTGAGCACGCGGGCGACGGAGCCTCCATCGCCAGGGAGCAAAGCCCGGTCGTGGCGGCCCCACGCTACTCAGAAATTGAGAGTCACGAGCCGCCAGCCGAGACTACGGACGAAGGTCCCAGCCCGAGCATCAACTGGACGGTCGGACGGTTGGTCTGGCTGGGCGCGCTGGCTTTGTTGCTGATGTCTACCCTCATCTTCACGTTGCTCGGAACGCCCGACCGTCTTTCAAAGCGCTTCCCCATTACGCCCCCCGCCGGTACTCTTAACGGCCTCAAGTTCATGACCACGGGGACGTATGTCGGGGGCGACCCGCCGATGCAGGTCAACCTCAGGTACGACTACGAGGCTATCAACTGGCTCAACAGCAACGTCAAGGGCGTAAAGGTGCTCGCGGAGCTTCCCGCGGAGTACTACCGTGCCTACGGAATGAGGGCAGCCGCTAACACGGGCCTCTCTATGGTGGTGGGCGGGCTGCACCAGGATGAGCAGCGCTCAGGTAGCTACGCGCGGCTGGTGGGGGACCGCCGGGGCGACATGGAGACTTTCTTTACGACTCCCGACGTGCAGGTGGCCCTCACTATCCTCAGCAAGTACGACATCGACTACATCTACCTCGGCCAGTTGGAGCAAGCGAGGGCGGGCGCTACAGGTATGCCAAAGTTTGCGCAGCTTGCGGGGCCTGGTGTCGAGATCCTGCGCGAAGTCTTCAGGACGCAACAACCCGCGAACGTGCCTGGCACGATAATCTACGAAGTGGTGCGCCGCCCGGACCGCGAGGTAAGCACCCTGGTAGGCGCGCCCGTCGAAAACTCCGGCATACCCGGCATCTCGATCACCCCTCTCCCCACACCCACCGCCACGCCGGTGCCGACGCCACCTACCGACGACCCTGAGTTGCAGCAGCTTATCAACCTCGTAGCGCAAGACCCCTTCAATCGCGATAACAGGTTCAAGCTCGTGGACTGGTACCGCACGCACAACTTCCCGCTGGATGCCGCCCGCGAGCTTCAGGTGCTGGTCGACCAGGACCCGCAAAACATTGCCCTGCGGCACATGCTCGGAGACGCTTACCAGCAGGGCGGGCAGCCGGAGCTTGCTCTCAAGGCATGGGAGGACGCCCGCGACGTGGACCCGAACAACCCGGCAGGCCACAACAAGGTGGGTATTGCCTACCTGGAGCGCAAGCGGTACGATGACGCGGTTCGGGAGTTCCAGGCCACGGTCGATAGGGAGCCGCGCTTCGTGGAAGCGTACTACCACATGGGCGAGGCATACCAGCTGCTGGGCGAGCGCGACAAGGCGCTGGCGGCTTACCAGAGCGTTATAGACAAGGCACCACCTGGAGCGGAAGGCTGGGTGGATGCGGCGAACCAGAGGTTGGCGGAGATTCCGTAGGGGTTAGTTTGCTGCACGCTGCCGGGTGACGCGGCCAGGTTCGTGTCGCGCCGCGTTAGGCACGGCTGCCTCTACTAAGGGCATGTTGGGTATAAGGCTCTTGACAGCCTTAAGATTGGTACACTATAATGCGCCTACTCCAACCCTGGCTGGCGTTCCAATGTGCGGTGAGGGTTTGGCGTACGCAACGTCCAGGTTTGGGACGGGACGCGGGAGCGACCCCGGCCCTCCGTTTACCACCAACGCAAGAGAGGAGGTGGTCGGCCTACCTGATTTTCAGGTTCCTCGGTTGCAGGCTCCAGGGTTTGGGCAACCCCGCGCGGCCATGATTGGGTTGGTCGCCGCATCGAGGTGAGGACACTCTATACAGATTTCGGAGGAGAGTTCATGCTAAGGAAATCGAACAAACTAAGTCTGATGATAGCGTCTCTGTCGCTGGCCGGAGGCATCTTGCTTTCCGCTTGCGGTGGACCCGCCGCCAGCACGCCGGTCCCCGCAGCCACTACGGGCACCGGGGCCGCAACCCAGCCTGCCGCCACCACTGAAACGTCGGGCGGCGGTGGAACGTTCTCGGGCGACACGATCAAGATAGGCATCGACCTGCCCGTCTCGGGCGGCGACGCGACGATCGGTCTTCCCACCCGCAACGGTATGGAGCTCGCGATCCGCCAGGCCAACGAAAAGGGCGGCGTCACTGTCGCGGGCAAGACCTATAAGCTGGAGATGTACTTCCTCGACGACGTACCCCCCGGCGGTACTTCGCACGACCCGGCGCAAAGCTCCAAGAACGCCGACTCCTTCATCGCTGACGAGGCGGTGCTGGTAGTCCTCGGCCCCTTCAATAGCTCCAACGCCCAGGCCATGATGCCCAAGCTGAATACAGCCGGCCTCTGCCAACTCAGCCCCTCGAACACCAACGAGACCCTGACCAAGCCGGAATACGGCAAGACCGCGGACTACCGCCCCACCGGCAAGGTAACCTACTTCCGCACGGCGGCCACCGACGACATCCAGGGCCCCGCTTCCGCTGATTACGCCTACAACGAGCTCAAGCTCACCAAGGCTTACGTCCTCGATGACACCGAGACCTACGGCAAGGGTATTGCCGACAACTTCGCGAAGCGCTTCGAAGAACTGGGTGGCACGGTGTTGGGGCACGATGGCGTACCGAAAGGCACGACCGACTTTAGCTCCATCATGACGAAAGTAGCCGCCGCTGGCCCCGACGTAGTCTTCTACGGTGGTACTTCCTCGAACAACATACCCCTCGCCCGCAAGGCGATGAAGGCCTCCGGACTCGACGTGCCCCTGATGGGCGGCGACGGCATCCAGGACGCCGAGTTCCTGAACGTGGCCGGTGAAGATGCCGTTGGCAGCTACTCCACAGTGGCAGCCGTCAACGTCGAGACCCTTGATGAAGCCAAGCAATTCATCGCGGACTACAAGGCTGCCGGTTTCAAGGAAGAACTGGGTGCCTACTCCGGCCCCGGCTTTGAAGTCGCCAACATCGCCATCGACGCCATGAACCGCGCCTCAGCGCCCACCCGTGAAGCCGTGTGCGAGGCCCTTCGCAACACCAAGGACTACAAGGGTGTGCTGGGCACCACCAGCTTCGATGAGAACGGCGACACCACCAACAAGGTGATCAGCTTCTACAAGGCCGACAAGGACGCTTCGGGCAAGCTCGCCTGGGTGTTCGTAGACCAGATCAGGTTCGGCGAGGAGTAGCTCGCAACCGTTATCGCAACTCTGGGCCAAGCAGGGACACATGCCCCTGCTTGGCCTCACTCTACGTGAGCGTTTGGAGAGCAAATGGACTTGCCTTCCCTGGCGGAGCTGCTACAGCAGATCATCAATGGAGTATCCCGGGGTTCGGTCTACGCTCTGATCGCCCTCGGGTACACAATGGTATACGGTATAATCGAGCTTATCAATTTCGCTCACGGCGATATTTTTATGCTTGGGGCCTTCACCGCTCTGACCTTCGTAGCGGTGTTTGGCGTCGACTCCCGGAACCCGGCCCTTCACGACCCCGTGGCGCTGATCAGCGTCCTGCTCATTACCTTCATTTTCACCATGCTGGTCACGGGCTTGCTGGGAGTCGTCATTGAAAGGTTCGCGTACAGACCCTTACGGAACGCCCCGAAGCTAGCGCCGCTAATCTCCGCGCTGGGCGTTTCCTATATCTTGCAGAATATCGGGCAAGTCTGGAAGGGCCCCAGCAATATCACCTTCCCCGACATCATCCCCGAAACCTTCATCCGCATCCCCATCGGCGAACAATTCCTCATAATACGCTGGAAGGCCGTAATTATTTTCACTATCAGTATCATGTTCATGGTGCTCCTGACACTGTTTGTGCAGCGCACCAAGCTGGGCAAGGCGATGCGCGCCACCGCCCAGGACCAGACAACCGCCCAGTTGATGGGCATAAACATCAATCGCACAATCGCACTTACATTTTTCATCGGCGCGGCGCTCGCAGGGGCAGGCGCCATCCTCTACGGCATGTTTATCAAGGGCGTTCAGTTCACCGTGGGCTTCGCAATCGGGCTGAAGGCGTTCACGGCCGCCGTGCTAGGGGGCATAGGAAACATACCGGGCGCGATGCTTGGGGGCTTCATCATCGGCATGGTCGAAGCCATGAGCGATACCTTCCTGGAGACGCGCTGGACCCAGGCCGTCGTGTTCGGGGTGCTGATATTGATATTGGTGTTCAGACCTTCAGGGCTGCTCGGCCAGCGAGTCGCGGAGAAAGTGTAGCTAACTATGCAACGTGCAGAGAACCCCTCACAGGCCCGTGGCGGTGGCGGCCTCTTCCCCCAGGCGCGGAAGGCCAGCCGCAACTCGATGATCGCGGCCGCCGTAATCTCGGTCTTCCTGCTCCTGCTCCCGGTGCCGCAGATGCTCTCGGAGGCGGGCATCGTGCGCCTGCCCATCAGGTTCGACCAGGCCTTCATCAACGCCGCCGCCGATACCGCCTGCTTCACTCTGCTGGCCCTCGGCCTCAACATCGTGGTCGGCTACGCCGGTCTGCTTGACCTCGGCTACGCCGCCTTTTTCGCGATAGGCACTTACACCTACGCTATCCTCGCCTCGTCATTCTTCGACCTTCACGTGCCCTTCTGGATCATGCTATTTGTCTCTGGCCTGGTTACGGCCCTCTTCGGTGTGGCCTTTGGAGCGCCGACCTTGAGGCTGCGAGGCGACTACCTGGCAATCGTCACGCTGGGCTTCGGTGAGATCGTGCCCATTTTCATCCTAAACCTCGACCAGCTTACCGCCGGTACCAACGGCATTTCAGGCGTGGACAAGCCAGCAATCGGCCCCGTAATAATCGGGGCGAACAACGACAACATCAGCTTTTACTATCTCGGCCTCGCCCTCATCGTGCTGATCGTCTTTTTCATCAACCGCCTGCGCGACTCGCGCCTGGGGCGGGCCTGGATGGCCATTAGAGAGGATGAACTGGCCGCCGCTACAATGGGCATCAACACGACCACGACCAAGCTGTGGGCCTTCGGACTGGGCGCGGCCCTCTCCGGCTTCGCGGGTACCTTCTACGGCGCGCATCTCGGGTTTGCCTCCCCCCAACAGTTCAACTTCAGCCAGTCGGTGCTGATCCTGTGCATGGTCATTCTCGGTGGCATGGGCAACCTCTGGGGCGTCATGCTCGGAGCCGCCGTTATCTACCTCCTCCAAACGGTGGTGCTCATCCAGCTACCTACGTGGTTGGGCAACCTCGGGAAGAGCACCAACCTCGATTTCCTCATCAGCTTCAATGAGAATGTGCGGCTTACTGACTACACGTTCTTCATCTACGGCATCATTCTCGTGTTGTTCATGCTCTTCAGGCCGGAGGGCCTCATCGCAAGTCGCAGGAGGAAGCTGGAACTGCACCCTGAGTCCGAGAAGATAAGCGACCAGGAGCGGCAGGACCTCTACGACGTGCGGGAAACCAACCAGACCGACACCGACGTGAGGGGAAGCCAGCCATGAGCGACGTACCGGCCACGTCACCTGCCACCAACCCGGCCCGGAGCACATCGGCGGACGGCGCGTACATCCTGTCAGCGCAGGCCATCACGATGCGCTTTGGGGGCCTCGTCGCGGTCAATAGCGTGGACTTCGATATCCCGCGAGGCTCCATCGTGAGCATCATCGGTCCCAACGGGGCCGGTAAGACCACTTTCTTCAACACCATCACGGGCCTCTACAAGCCGACCTCTGGCCGCATGCTCTTTGAGGGCCGTGAAATCACCGGCATGTCTCCGTCGAGCATCACCTCGCTGGGCATCGCGCGCACCTTCCAGAACATCAGGCTCTTCGCCAATATGACCGCGCTGGAAAACGTGCTGGTGGGGCAGCATGCCCGCCTGCGTTCGGGGGTGCTGAGCAGCGTCCTGCGCACGGCGGCTATGCGCGCCGAGGAAGCGCGAGCGAGGGACAAGGCCCTGGATATCCTGAACACCGTGGGCCTTAGCTATGCTTCCGAAGAGCTTGCCAAAAACCTGCCATATGGCGCTCAGCGCAGGCTGGAAATCGCGCGCGCCCTCGGCAGCGACCCCAAGCTGCTACTGCTGGACGAACCCACGGCGGGCATGAACCCCTTCGAGACCAGCGACCTCATCCAGTTCATCCGCGACTTGCGCCAGCGTCTGAGCCTCTCGATTCTGCTGATAGAGCATGATATGAAAGTCGTCATGGGCCTTTCAGAGCGCATAAGCGTGCTCGATTACGGGCAGAAGATAGCCGAGGGTAGCCCAGCGGAGGTCCGCGCCAATCCACGGGTGATCGAGGCATACCTCGGACGTGCAGCCACGATCACGGGTTGAGTTTCATGTTGTTGAGGAGCTAGCCAATTGGCCCTACTCGAAGTTGACCGCATAGAGACATATTACGGCAACATCCAGGCGTTGAAGGGCGTCTCGCTTACCGTGGAGCGGGGCGAGATTGTCACGCTCATCGGCAGCAACGGCGCGGGCAAAACCACCACCTTGCGCACCATTTCAGGCATCTTGCGGCCACGCAGAGGCAACGTCCGCATGGACGGCAAGCGCATCGACAACATCGCCCCGGACCAGCTTGTGAAGCTGGGTATCGCCCACTCCCCCGAAGGGCGGCGCATCTTCAGCCGCATGACGGTCCAGGAAAACCTGGAGATGGGGGCCTTCGCACGGAGCGACCGCGCTGGGATCGCCCAGGACATGGAGCGAGTGCTCACGCTCTTCCCGCGCCTGCGCGAACGCCTGGTGCAGCGGGGCGGCACCCTCTCCGGTGGCGAACAGCAAATGCTGGCGATTGCCCGCGCCTTGATGTCACGTCCCCAGGTGCTACTGCTGGACGAGCCGTCGATGGGCCTTTCCCCCATCCTTGTGGAAACTATCTTCAGCATCATTCGCGACCTGAATGAGAGTGGCTCGACGATCCTCCTTGTCGAGCAAAACGCGCTGCTGGCGTTGCAGGTAGCTCACCGGGGATATGTCATCGAAACCGGCCAGATCGTGCTTGAAGACACCGGCGCGAACCTCCTGCAAAGCGAGCAGGTAAGGAAAGCCTACCTGGGTGAGGACTAGGCATCCCCGCTGCCAGACCAGCATCTCGCTGGCCGGGCTACTCAGCTCATACGCGGCTGCCATACTGGCAGTCGTTTTGCTTTCCGCCTGCGCGGGTGAACGGGAAAACCCGCTGCCACCCGCCAGCGGCAAGACGCTGCGCATTGTGTCCTCCCTGCCCTTCAAGGGAGCGAGCGCACACCAGGCCAGGTTGATAAGCCGCGCCATAGACCTCGCGATTGAGGAGAACGGGTCCACGCTGCCAGGCTGGACGTTGGAACACCTGCCCCTCGACGGCGGCGATGATGAGACAGGCGACTGGTCGGCGCGGAAAGAAGAGGCGAATGCTCGCGCCGCGGGTGCCGACCCGAGCGTGATTGCCTATATCGGCCCCTACGCATCCGGCGCTGCGGCAATATCTCTGCCCATACTAAATGAGGCAGGGCTGCTCCAGGGTTTACCGGTCGCCACGTGGCCCGGCCTCACACAAGAGGGTTGGGCTGCGGGGGAACCCGGCCGCTACTATCCCACGGGCGTGCAGACGATGGTGCGCCTCATGCCCCCCGATTCGGCACAGGCCATTGCGGCCGCGAGCAAGGCCCACCAGCTAGGCGCGGGCACCGCCTTCATCATCCACGACGGAAGCGACTACAGCCTGGGGATGGCGGCGGCGTTCCAGGGCGCGGCGGAAAAGCTGGGTATCAACGTAGCGGCCCGCATTAATGCGGAAAGCAGTTCGGAAGGTGGGTGGGGCAATGCCGAGGCCCCCGATGTGGTGTTTGTAGCCCCCAGCAACCTCACCGTGGCGGTGACGGCCGCCAGGCGCATTTCAGCAAACCCGCCGAGGATATCGGTCTTCAGCACCGACGTCGTGCTGAGCGACCAGTTGTCACAAGAGGGCCGTCAGCTAATGGAGGGCTGGTATGTCGTGTTCAACGGCGACGCAAGCCCCGGCGACCCCGCGCGCTTCGAGGACTTTGCCAGTCGGTTCGAGCGGCGCTACGGCGAGCAACCTTCTCAGTACGCGGCCAACGCCTTCGATCTAACTGCTGCCTTGCTTGAAGCCACAAGACGCGTCGGTCCCGACAGGGGCAAGATAGCCAGCGAAGTGCTCGCGGGCACCTATGAGGACGCAATTAGTGCACCGCTTAGATTTGACGCGCATGGAGACGCAGCCGGCGGGCATCTAACGCTCTACCGGCTGACCGGTGGCGAATTCGTAGAGCAGGAAGAACTTGCCGTACCCTGAGGCTCCGCATGTGGTGCCACCACCCTATTGCTCGTCAAGCTCGGCGTGCATGGCAGAGATGCGGGCCATGAGCTCGCTCATTCCGCGCACGCCCAGGGAAGCAAGGCGCTCTTGCAGCTCCGCAGGTAGCGCCGCCCAACCGGCTTCGGGGTCGCGGCCAGTTTCCTCGATCTCCTCCTGCAAGCTTTCAAGCTCCTCAAGCTCCAGCAACTGCCGGTAACTATCGTTTCCCTCTTGCTCGTTGGTCAAAGCCTTACCCCTCCCTTGTCTTCTACTGTCCGAAGAACGCCGAAGCAAACACGGCCAGCAGGCCGAGGGTGCCCACTGCCCCATACTCCAGTACCGTGCTCCGGTTGAGACGCTGGTCCACGTACGCCGAAACGATGCCGTAGGTGGCGTAGAGGGCAAGCAGGAGGCACGCGCCGCCGATTAGCGTTGTGAGGGCAGCCCAGTAGTTGAGGCCCCACGTTAGCTGCCCCAGAACGAGGCCCGCCGCGATGGAGAGGATCACCTGCGTGCTCCGGCGGCCCTCCACTGGCCTTCCAAGCGCCAGGTGCCACGAGGCATCGCGCCGCAACATCTCGTACACCAGCAGGGCCGTCACTAGACCCACAGCCGTGGCGGAGTAAAGCGCCCGGACCTTCAGGCCGTAAACGGTGCTAAACAACAAGAACGCGGTCAGGTGGGCGCAGATGTTGAGCGCGGTCTGGGCCAGGCCGAAGTACCGGTCGGCAGTGTCGGCGGCGTGAGCGAGCGCCCAGTAGACCGTGACGAACGACAACCAGGCCAACCCTATTACCACTACCTCAAACCAGCTACCGGAGAAAATCCGCATGAAGATAGCGAAGCCCACGACCAGAAGCGCCGGAAGTAAAGCGTGCACCGGCACCCTGAGGAAGGGCAAAAAGTCAGGCGCGATCACGGTCGATCTGCCCGCGCCCTGCCGGGGCCGCAGCCAGACCGACCCACCGGCCGCCACCGCCACCAGGGCAGCACCCAAAGCCCAGTTCACCTGCGCCCCTGCCTCTGCGGCCACCTCTCCGCGCTGGAGGACGGCCAGTATGCCGAGTCCAATGGTTAGCAAACTAGCCAATATGAAAACACGCTCAGTACGCATGATGAGGGCTTAACGCTCCTCCCACGCCGCCAGAGCCGCGCGGATGTCTTCCCCCGAGATCGCCCCTTCCCTTAGCAGGCGGGGCACGGGCAGGGTGCAGTCTACCACGCTCGAAGGCACGCCGCCGGGGCTGCGCCCACCATCCACAATCAGGTCAACTCGCTCTTCCAGGTACGCCGCTGCCTGCGCCGCGTCAAGGGCGTCAGGCTGGCCCGACAGGTTCGCGCTGCTTACCGCTAGCGCTCCGCCGCACATCTCCAGGAACTCTTGTAATTGCTCGTGACGAGGCACTCGCACCGCGATGGATTCGCCCCCGCCAAGTTCATCAGGCAGCGCTGGCTGCCGCCCAACTACCAGCGTGAGCGCGCCCGGCCAGAATTCATGTGCAAGCGCCGTGGCGGTGGGTGGTAGTCCCGTGGCGACGTCCGTTATCCGGTGGACGCCGGATAGCAGCAGCGGTAGCGCCTTGCTTAGATCGCGGCCCTTCGCCTCGTAGAGACGCTCGATGGCGCGCACGTTGAACGGGTCGCAGCCGATACCGTAGACGGTGTCGGTGGGGAACGCCACCAGCCCACCCGCTTTGATGATCTCGCTGGCCTGCCGCCAGCCTTCGGTTGTTGCCTTGACTACGGGCATCGCGACCCTACCTAGTGCTCACGCGCCAACATGAACAACGCCCAGGAGCGCAACAAGTCCCGGTACTCTCCCGCGGGCAGCGACTCCAGCAACAACAGCGCCTGGTCCACGTACCCGCGAGCCAAGGCTGCTACCTCGTCGCAGGCCCCGCTCGAGTCGAGGATGCCCACCGCCCGAGCCACCTCTTCGGCAGAGGCATCACCTTTGCCCAGCACCGATAGCAGGAACTGCCTATCCTGAGAGCCACTCCGGCCGAGGGCTTTGTAAACCAACAGCGTGCGCTTCCCCTCCCGTATGTCCGAACCGACCGGCTTGCCGAGCGCGGCTTCGTTGGCGGTGAGGCCCAGGAGGTCGTCATGCAACTGAAAAGCCGTCCCGCACAGAGATGCGAACCTGCCAAGCCGCTCTGCCACCCCATCGGTGTCGGGTTGAGCCCCCAGCCCGATCCTCGCGCCGCACCAGGCGGCATATTCAAGCAAGGTGCCGGTCTTCATCGTCAGCATGTGGAGAATGCGGTGCTCGTCCAACGCTTCGGCGGGCATAAGAGAGTACTGCACGTCCAGCATCTCGCCTTCCAGCAGGCGCGGCGTCAGGTCGGTAGCCATCCTCTGGATGAGTTCCAACACCAGGGGCAGGGGTACTCCCCTTTGAGGGAGGTCCGACAACAAACCATAGGTCCAGGCCTGTTGCACGTCGCCCGCGAGGATAGCCACCGTCGTGCCGTAGTGTGCGGCATCCGCGTCGTCGTGTCCGTGGGCCAGTACTGCATGGTCGCGATACATCGCGTGCACGGTGGGGTGGCCCCTGCGCGTGTCATCCCGGTCGATGATATCGTCGTGCACGAGCGTCCAGGTGTGGAACACCTCGACGGCGGCGGCGGCCGGTAGCGCGGCGTCCTCGTCCCCGCCGACTGCGCCGCAACACAGCAACAGCAGGAGCGGCCGCAACGCCTTCCCACGGCGGCGGACGTAGCTGAAAAGCGCGTCGTGTATGTCCCCCGGCTGGAACTTGTTGGAGCCGGGCCACGCGTCCAGGTACTCGTACACGCGGTCGCGCCTCAGGCGCAAAGCAGCCTCGAAACGGTCCGTGTCGGCTGGCAGGCCGGCTTCGACTACCGGACCGGCTACAGTTCCCTTCATCTACAGGTGCTCCTTGATGCTTTGTGCCGCCGCACGGTCCATGCCTTTGACCGACATCAGCTCCTCGACAGTGGCCTCTCTCATGCCCTTGAGCGAGCCAAATTTCTGGTACAGCGCCTTCTTGCGCACCGGGCCGATGAGCGGCACCTCGTCCAGCTTGCTCTTCGTGCCGCGCTTTGAGCCTAGCTTCTTGTTGTAGCTGTTGGAAAAACGGTGCGCTTCATCGCGGATGCGTTGCAACAGCTTCAGCGCCTCCGACCGCACGTCGAGCACCACAGGCTCCGACCGTCCGGGCAGGAATACCTCCTCCTCCCGCTTGGCGAGAGAAATCAGCGGTACGTCGCGCAACCCCACGCTGGTGAGCAGTTCGTATGCCACGTTCAGCTGCCCTTTGCCGCCGTCTATGACGACCAGGTCGGGAAGCACTGCCCAGCCGCTCTTCTCCCAGCTACCGTCAGAGTTGCCGTTCCTGCCCTCCGCGGCCCTCTCGCGCCGGGAAAGGTCCGCCTGGGTGTCGCCCAGTTGAGGCTCGTCCCGGTCCTGGGTGGCTTCCGCCTCGATGCGGGCCGCCGCCTCGTATTCCGTGGTGGGCGCCGGCTCGTCGCGCTCGCCCGCCTCGGCATGTACGAGCGCCTGCTGACGCTCGTCGGAAGCGTGTTCCGCCGAGGCACGACGGAAGCGGCGGGCCAGCATCTCGCGCATGGAGGCGAAATCATCGTTGCCCGAGCTCTTGATGTTGAAGCGGCGGTACTCTTTCTTCTTCGGCATCCCTTGCTCGAACACCACCATCGCGCCCGCCACGTCGGTGCCCTGCAAATGGGCTACGTCGTAGCACTCGATGCGCTGCGGCCAAACGGGCAGCTTCAGCAACGCCTGTAGCTCGGTCAGGGCCGCCGTGGACTTCTGCTCGTCGCTCAGCCAGCGCAAGCGGAACTGCTCCAGCGTCTCGGCGGCGTTGCGAGCCGCCATCTCGACCATGTCGCGCTTCTGCCCCCGGCGAGGCACCGACAACGTGACCTTGGTACCCCGCCTCACGCGCAGCCACGACTCGATTATCTCCGCATCCGAAACGTCCTCCTGGAGGACCACCTTCGGGGGTACGTAAGAGGCATCATCGTAGAACTGCGTCATGAAGCTTTCGAGAATCTCGCCGGGTGTCGAGTCCGCCGTGCCCTCCAGCATATAGTGCTCGCGCCCCAGCAGCTTGCCGCCCCGTATGAAAAATATCTGCACGCAAGCTTCGCCGTCGTTGCGGGCGAACGCAATTACGTCCTCATCCGTCTTGGTGGCGCTAAAGACCTTCTGCTCTTCCAGCACGCGCTCCAGGCTCCTGATGCGGTCGCGAAACACGGCCGCGCGCTCGAACTCCAGGTTTTCCGCGGCCTCTCCCATCTTGCTCTTCAGATTTCGAATGATAATATCGTGCTTGCGGTTCAGGAAAAGCACCACCTGCTTGATTGCGTCATCGTAGGCCGGTTTGTCTGCCAGCCCCGCACACGGGCCCAGGCAGCGGTGGATGAAGTACTGCACGCACGGCCGGGCATCGTTGCCCGTGATTTCCTTGTCGCAGGTGCGGAAGGGGAACAACTTGTCCAGCAGGTCGAGCGTCTGGTAGACCGTACCCATGCCCGGGAAGGGGCCGAAGTACTGCGCGCCATCGTTGAGCACCCTCCTGGTGGGCAGCACGCGCGGCCAGGCCTCGTTGGTGGTCACCTTGATGTAGGGGTAGGTCTTGTCGTCCTTGAGCTTGATGTTGTAGCGCGGGCGGTGCTTCTTGATAAGCTGGTTTTCGAGTATCAGCGCTTCAAGCTCCGTGTCCGTCAAGATGTACTCGAAGTCGAACACCTCGTCCACCATGCGCATGACTTTGGGGGCCTGCCCCTTGAGGGAACCGAAGTAGGAGCGCACGCGGTTCTTGAGCGACACCGCCTTGCCGACGTAGATGATGTCGTCGGCGCGATTGTGCATTATGTAAACGCCGGGAGTGCCGGGCAGCGCCCGCAGCCGCTCCTCGAAGCCGGGTGCGCGCTCGCGCGGTGGAATTGACGGAGAAATCGCCATACCTGAATATTACCAGAAAGTGAGCGTTTGTTCTATCGCGGCACCTCAACTGTCCATCAGGTTGTCGCATCCCCGGGTAGCCCTGGCAAGATCGCCCCTGGGGATGCGCCCTACGAGTGTGCCCTGCCACTAAGGTGGCGGGCTTACAAGTAGCGAAGCCTCCTACCGAGGCTAGGAGACTGCTCTCACGTTTCTTAGTCTCCGAAGGAGACTTTGCCCCTTGTAAGCCCGCCAATTCATTGGCAGGGCACCCTCCGGTCCTGACGTGCCCGCCTGCCTCAGCGCACAATCTCGAACACAGCGTTGTTCTCCGGCATGGCATACTCGACCATGTCCGGCCGCGCATCGAGCACCTGTGGGTCAACAATCCAGGTGCTGCGGTCCTCAAATGCTGCCAGGTAGCGCAGCCGGGGCAGCGATTGCAGGTAATCGAGGACGCCGGGCCAATCCGCCCCGTACGGCTTGCCGCTCACCACAAGGTAGCGCACGCCCCACTCGCTTAGTACGTCCAGAGACTCCCCCTCCGGGAACTCCTGGAGTTCGTCCCGCCGGGCGTGCCAGGCTGGCGGCTCAAACGTCTCATAGCCATAGGCGACGGGTTTCCCTGAGGTCACGCGGCGATACAAGGCGGGCCCCGATTGAGAAGCATCCAGCGGCATCTGCATCACGGTACCGGGCGGCTGCTGTGACAGGAAGCGGGCGGTGTCGCTTGCCTCTACTCGCGTCGTGCCCCAGGCATATGGCCCCGTCCAAAAGTCGATCATCAGCAGCAAGGCGAGCACGATTGTAGCGAAGTGTGGGTTGCGCCGCACGGGGGCCGGGCCTTGTCTAAGCCCCGCGCTCCATACAAGCCCAAGCAGGACGGTAAGCGCCAGCGCCACGATCACCCCGAACCTGGCAAAAGCTCTCATCGACGAGTAGAGCGGCAGCCAGTCGTAGAGCAACTGCCCCGGCAACGGCACCACCCCGCCGGCCCCTACCCGGACCTGGCCGTTCGCATCGTGCAGCGTCAGCCCGAGCGACAGGACGAACGCCAGGGCCCCAAGCGAGAGCCAGGTGCGCCACATGCGCCGCTCCGCAATGGCAGTGCGCCGCCGCAATGAGAACCAGCCCCAGGCGCTGATGAAAGCAACCACGAAGCCCACGTAAAGGGCGCTCTCGATCACGTTTTGCTCGGCGTGCGCCTTCATGCCCTGCTCGCCCCAGAGTGGGTGCAGAGGATTTCGCACAACGTAGTCGGCCGGTGCTGCGGAGTGCTCGTCCGCAGCTTTTGCGCTGTGCGTTAGCCCGCCCTGCGCCCACAGTTGGAGAGAGGGTATTGCCACCGGACTTGCCAGTACGAGAAAGAGGGCCGCCCCCGCGAACAACCCCACTAACATCTTACGCACATTGTACCCGCGCCGCCCGAGGGCCAACCGCAGGAGCAAGTACGCACCAAGGGCCAGCCCCACCATATAGGCGTAGTACCACGCCGAGAGAGCGGCAAGTCCGAATGATAGCCCCAGGAGCAGGCCGTCTCGAACGCGGCCCGTCCTGAGCAGTCGCTCCAGGAAGTAGAACGAGAGTGCAATCCACCCGGTGCCTAACAGTTGCAGATGCCCCGCAAACTGGGACAGCCTGTAAGGGCAAAAAGCGAAAGCCAGCCCGGAGATGAGCGCCGCTAACCTGCTCGATGACAGTTCCTTCACCAGCAAGTACGCCCCGGTTCCGGACACTACAAAGGAGCCGAGGGCCAGCAGGTTGTAGGCAACAACGTCATTCGTCAGCGCGCCCAGCACTACACCCGGCAAAGTATTGGCGAGGGTAGGCTCTCCCTGCCCCAGGCTGAAGCCAAAGGGCGCGTAGCTGCCGGGATCGAAAAAGGGCGAGCGATGTTGTTCCAGCAGGGCCGTGCGGAACCACCACAACTTGTACAGAAATGCGAAGTTGTCGGCGGGCCAGCCGGGGAGCGAATCGCCCAACCTAGAGGCGAGGGGCCACGTCGCCCCGACCGATAGAATAGCCGTCAACCCGCCCACTATGGGCAATTCCCACCCCGTGCGCATCGCTGCCGACAGCCACCGGGACATCGGTGACCCGGCCTCAAGGACTCTAGCCAACGCCAGCAGCACACCGCCAAGGGTTACTGCCCCCATGAGCCACGAGTAGAGAGGCAGAACGTATAGAGGGGGAAAAGCCAGGCTGAACACCACGGGCAGGACGGCTAGAGCAAATAAGAGCAGTACCACCAACCGCGATTCCGAAGTGCCGCGCAAGAGGAAGGCAAAGCACAGGCCAAGGGCGGGCGCAAGCGTAGCAAGCGCAAGCCACATTAAAGGCGGGAACGTCAGGCCAAACCGGTTGGGTGCAGCAGCCACGACAACCTGCGAGACAGCGACCCCCAGCAAGCGCCTGTCGCCCACGCCCGGATAAAAGGTGCCGCTTTCGACCACGAGACGCACGTCCGGCGACCACCCGGGCCCCGTATTGGCAGCATAGGTCTGCCAGCCCGGCTGTGATGCAAACTCGCCAACGGGGTTGTCGCCAACGCGGAGGCGCACTCCAGGGAGAGGCTGTCCCGCGGAGCGGGCCGGGTCCAGGGTAATGCTTATCGCCACGCTGGATGCGAGCGCCGGGAGCGACACGGCGGACATCTCGCGGCTCCAGCGAAACTTCCTGTCAGGCGCCTCTTCCACACCGTAGAAGTGGCTGGCCGCCACCGCAGGGTTGCCCAGGTCGAGCACGAAGGGTGGCGGGGGAAGAAGCTGCCAGCGTAGGAGAAGCAGCACGGGCGCGACCAGCATGAAGAAGGCGCACAGCGCCAGTTGAGACTTTGCGGGGCCCCGCGCGGGCCTGGGGACGTTGTCCTGCCGCTCGGCTGCAAATGTCTCTTTAGGGGTGCGCGTGTTCACGGCTGCGGCTACTGCAAGCGCCTGGGGCGGCCCACGCGGACGAGTATGATACCGAGCACGAAGGCGACCAGGAACAGGCACGCGCCTATCCCGAGTATGGAACTGATAAAGCCGCCGGGGTCGGCCAACGCATCAGAGCCGTATATGAGGACCGCCAGGGTACACGGACAACAGGTGAACACGAAGGCTAGCAGTGAGATACCCACCCAGAACTGCCACCTGGCCGGGCTGCCCACGCGTAGAGCCGCCAATACGCTGTTGCCCTGTGCGGGCCTGGGGGCCTCGCCGGGTGGGTAGCCGGACTGCTGCGGCGGAGGGGGCGGTGGTGGAGGTGGCAAAGAACTGCCCGGCACGCCCGAGGGGTTACGTGGCTGCTCGCCGGAACCCCCAGCGGTGCCACCCTGTGGCGTCAGGGGTAAGCCACACATGCGGCAAAAGCGCGAATCTGGGCTGTTAGCTGTGTTGCAACGTGGACACTGCAAGCGCGGTCGTTCCCCTGGTCGGCTGGATTTCGCCACATTATATCACAGGCACAGCTCCGCTACGCGAACGGTGCTCCGTCCGCCTTTGGGGCGGCAACAACTGACTGCCTGCCATGCCCGCTTCTTACTCTCTCATGTAGTACTTTCGCCTCAATTTTGCCCGCTCAGGCTCAAATTGGGTCCCGCAGTTGGTATACTTAGAGGCCAGGTCGTTCCGCGACCTTTTGCTGGCGTGCAAACATGGAAAGGAAACTCATGTCCCGGTCTGCTCTCTCACGGCGCATGCAGCGCGTGACGCTCGTTGTCGCAGCCATAATGCTGCTTTCGGTGGCCCTTCGTTCCGCTTCTGTTCCAGCCGAGGCGGCGACCTACTCTGTCGCGACTGCGCCGACCAACTTTGCCTTCCCCGAGTTCGGTGCGGTCTGGCAGCGCGCCGACGGCCCCGTGGCAGCTGGCCAGGTGGCCCGCTCCTGGCTCTGGGGGCCGCAGCCGGGCAGCACCGTGGAAGAACCGTTCGCCGGGGCCGACGGTGGCAAGCGCACCGTCCAGTACTACGACAAGGCGCGCATGGAGCTGAACGCGGCCGAGAAGGACGCGAATTCGGCGTGGCGCGTGACGACGGGACTGCTCGTAAACGAGATGGTGACCGGGCGCGTGCAGGTCGGCGCGGCCAGCTTCGAGTCCCGCGCTCCGGCCAACATATTCGTGGCGGGCGATGCAAACGTGCCCACCAACCCCACCTATGCCGACTTCGCCCCCGCTGTCGCTTCCAAAGCCCCGGACCGCACCGGAACCGTCGTTGAGGACACCATGCCAAGATGGGACCCCGCGCTCAACCGCGAGTCCCACACCTACGCCACCTACATCCCCGAGACGGGGCATAACATCGCGGACGTTTTCTGGCGCTACCTGAACCAGGAGGGCCAGGTAAGTGCAAAAGACGGCACCCTTCGCACTGAGCAACTCTTCGACTGGGTGTACCTGATGGGCTACCCAATCACCGAGCCGTACTGGACCAAGATCACAGTCGATGGCAGGAACTACGCGGCCCTGGTGCAGCTCTTCCAGCGCCGCGTCCTCACCTACATCGCCGAAATGCCCGCGGGCTGGCAGGTGCAGATGGGCAACGTCGGCCAGCACTACCACGAGTGGCGCTACAGCCGTACGGGAGGGACCTCGGGCGACCAGAACAAGCCGCCGGCCGGCATGAGCGTCACCCCCACGCCCGTGCTGCCGGAGGGTGCGTTCGTGACGGTGGAGGGCAACCAGTTCGTCTACGCGGGCGCTCCCATCAAGCTGAAGGGCACCAACTACTGGCTCAGCGATGCCCCTTTTTCCGGCACGTGGGCCTCCTGGAACGGCCCGAAAGTGTACGAGGAGTTGAAGCGGGCGCAGGCCCTCGGGGTCAACGTCGTGCGCGTGGGAATACCGTTCGACCACGGCGATACCCTGGACGTGGTGTGGGACAGCGACAAGGAGATGCGCAAGGTCAGCATGTGGATACAGCGCCAGATGACCCAGGTACTCCAAATCGCCTCCACGCTCGGTATGAAGGTCATTTTCACATTGTTCGAGTGGTACGACGAGCAGCCGAGCCAGGGTTCGAGGGAAGAACGTCCTAACATCGCCTACCTTGAGGGTGTGGTGCTGCCTTTCGCCAATGACGACCGCGTGCTGGCCTGGGACCTGCGCAACGAACCCGACTACTACGACCGCTGGACCGGCGGCAACCCCGACCGCGTGATAGAGTGGCTCGACCGTATGGCCGCAAACGTGCGCCACCTCGACCAGAAGCACCCTGTCACAGTGGGCATGGGCGACTACCGCAGCTTCTGGCAGAAGGACAAGCGAGGCCGCAGTGTGCTTGACTTCATCGATTTCGTGTCGCTGCACTGCTACGACGCCCACGGCCTCGCCGCCCAGGTGGAGGCGCTACGCGCCCACAGCGGCAAGCCCGTGCTCGTGGAGGAGATGGGCTGGCCCACCTCGCCCGGCGAAAAGCTCGCCCCCGAAGGCGCAACCTTCGACGAGTCTACACAGAACTACTTCTACGCGGAGATGCTGGAGGACGCAAAGCGGCTGGAAGTCGCCGGAGTCGTGCAGTGGTCCCTGATGGACTTCGCGCCGCGCTCCACGGCGAAGGTCGCGAATTTCGAGGAGCACTTCGGCCTGTTCAGGCTGGACGGCACCCCCAAGCCCGCCGCCGAGATATTCAAGACCGGCTACTCGGGCCGCGTGCTACCCAGCCAGACCAAGACCTACCTACCGCTGGACACGGCGGACCACCCTAACCTCAACCCCTAGGAGCCACACAATATGCAAGACCCTCTCGACCTCGCACCTGAAACGGTTACGATCGACCTGTTCGACCGCGTGGACATGCGGGCCGGACGCATCACCAGGGTCGAGCCGTTCCCCGAAGCTCGCAAGCCCTCCTACAAGCTTGAGATCGATTTCGGGCCGCTCGGCACGAGGAAGTCCAGCGCCCAACTGACCGCCCACTACACCCCGGAAGAGCTGGTGGGCAGGCTGGTTGTGGCCGTGGTCAACTTTCCGCCGCGCCGCATCGCGGGCTTCGCTTCCGAGGTGCTGGTGCTCGGGCTGCCGGACGCGGGGGTGGCTCGCGAGGGGGGCGTGATCCTGCTCTCACCCGAACGCGAGGTGCAGCCGGGGGCGAGAGTCTTCTGAGGCGGCACAATGGCATGGCTTTTGCATCACTGTCGGTAGGCGCGTGCCTCATGGGCCACGCTACCCTAGATCGCGGCACCTCTTGCGAAAGGATGGAGAAACGATGTCTAACCAGGTAACTCGCACGGAACGCACGACCACTACCTCCACGGAGGCCGTCCCTGCCGTTCCCGTAGTCCCGGTGGAAACCGCCACCACAACCACCTCAACCACTACGACCACCGAGGTCCAACCGGCCGCTCCGCAGACTACCAACATCAACGTTGCACCCACAACGGGCGTGGAGACGGGCGGCGGAGGCTCGGTGTCCGTGAACGTGCCTGGCCCCGGCACCGGGACCACCAACGTCAACATCAACGACTGAACAGTATTTGCGCCAATCTAAGGCACGAAACAGCAAGGAGACTGACATGGACGACGCGAGTGGTGGAGGCGGCGGTTCGACCCGCCCAGCGGTTCTGGACAACGCTTCGGAAACGCAGATACTGGAATTGGGGAGGCAGGCTACCGAAGGCGACCGCCAGGGCTGGGACGCCTTGACGGGTAGCTACGGCTGGTCCGACCAGGAGTCCAACGAAGTTTGGGAGTGGTTCGCCCAGCAGCCGGAAGGTGGCACGGGCTCCTCCGGGGGTGGCGAGCAGTAGCAGAGGATTGCACGGCATGCAGAGGAGGCACAAACGCCTCCTTTCCTTTTGGCCCGCGATTCTAATCTGTTTCTAAGATTCCTCTAAGGTTTCGTTAATGGACGGCTGCCATAATAAAGTCATCGAGGGAGCGCACATACCAGTAAGGGCACTGGTAGCGAGATAAACAATTAGGGAATGGGACCTAGCCGCGGTCGTCGTAAAGTGTGCTCCCCTGATCCGTTAGCGAACGGGCCTCTCCGCCGCCGAGCGTAGGACAGTCAGCTGTCAGACCCGGTTGCAGGTCGAAAGACAAGGAGAGGCCTGACCTATTCAGATAGCGAAAAGTACGGACTGCATTCAAAACAGCTACTTTTCCGGGTTCTTACACTAACAAGTACGTATGGAGCGAGAACAATGTTTGGACGTGTTGTAAGAGTGGGACTGGCTTCCGTGCTGCTAACCTTGTTGGTAGTGCTCGGCGGCCTCTCCATCACGGGCATCGCCTCCAATTTGAGCTTCGGCGCTCAGGCAACATCCGGCGCTGGCGCGGGGGCCGAGGTGCGGCCCGTGAGCAACCAGGCCACCCAACCCGCCAGCCCCGATAACGCAGTGGTCGCGCCTGAGCCACAGATTCAAACGCAGGGTGGGGTGCTGGATGCGCGCATCGCCGCCCGCAGGACCGGTTCGGCGGTCGTCACCGTGGTGAATTACCTCGACACCAACTCTCAGCAGGGCGCGTTCGGTGCCATACCCCAGGCCAGTGGTTCGGGCGTGATCGTGGACGCCCGGGGCTACATCGTTACCAACAACCACGTGGTGGCGAACCAGCGCAGCCTCGAAGTGGTATTCTCCGATGGCAAGAAGGCAACCGCCACCCTCGTGGGCACCGACCCCTTCTCGGACCTGGCCGTGCTGAAGGTGGATGCCGAAGTGCCCGCCGTGGCAAGCTGGGGCGACAGCGACACGCTGGAGCCAGGCCAGCCTGTGGTCGCCATCGGCTCCGCCCTCGGTGACTACCAGAACAGCGTCACAGCCGGTGTGGTGAGCCAGGTGCATCGCGACATCAAGGACGCCGACTCGACGGCCCTGCGCGACCTGATCCAGACTGACGCCGCTATCAACCACGGCAACTCCGGCGGCCCGCTGCTTGACATCGAAGGCAACGTGATTGGCATCAACGTGGCGGTAGTGCGCAACACCGGCGTCGGCGACGTCGCGGAAGGTCTCGGCTTCGCGATACCGTCGAACACGGCGCGTGCGGTAGTGGACCAGATTATCAACAACGGCACCGTGTCGAGGCCCTTCATCGGGATAACCTACCAGATGATCAACGAGCGGCTCGCGGGGGCTGAAAACCTGGCCCGCGATCACGGGATACTCGTCTCGGAGGTCTCGCCAGGTACCCCCGCCGACAAGGCAGGCATCACCCCCGGCAGCATCATCACCAAGTTTGAAGGCGTAGAGTTGAACGAAGACAACACGCTGATGGAACTTCTCATGGAGCGCAAGGTGGGCGACACGGTAACTCTGACCGTCCTCGAACCCGGCGCGACCGACGAGAAGGACGTGCAAATCACACTGGCCGCCCGGCCAAAAGACCAGTAAGGTCTACTCTAACTTAGCTAACCTTCCTTCCTCCCTCCTCAAACAAGAAGGCCTGCCTAACCAGCAGGTCTTCTTGTTGTCTGGCACCCTGGCCGCTCGACCTCATCTTGCGCCGCTCAGTAGTAAATGCTAAGCTGTTGCGGCCGGTTTGTCGAACATGAGAAGGAGTTGTGGCCATGCACTTCGACCGGGTCTACTCCACAGTTGACTGCCATACAGCGGGCGAGCCGCTCCGCATCGTCACGTCAGGCATCCCCTTCATCCCGGGCGCTACCATCCTTGAGCGGCGTAGCTGGGTGCGTGAGCACCTCGACCAGGTGCGCCGGGCACTCATACACGAGCCGCGCGGCCACGCCGACATGTACGGGTGTTACGTCACTCCCCCGGTGACCCCCCAAGCCGACCTGGGAGTAATCTTCATGCACAACGAAGGTTACAGCACGATGTGCGGGCACGGGGTCATCGCGCTGGCAGCCGTCGCGGTAGCCACCGGCATGGTCCCGGCCACCAAACCGGAGACGCGCGTGGGACTGGATACGCCCGCTGGGTTCGTAGAGGCGTTTGTGGAGTGGGACGGGAGCAAGACCGGGCGCACTCGCTTTCTCAACGTGCCCTCCTTCCTCTACCGCCGGGACCTTGTCGTGGACACCCCCGGCTTTGGCAGCCTCACCATTGACGTGGCCTTTGGCGGCGCGTTCTATGCCTACCTGGAAGCCGAACAGGCTGGGCTAACGGTGCGCCCGGCAGATTACCGCGCGCTAATACAGTTGGGCGACGAAGTGAAGCACGCCGTGGAGGCCGCCATTGAGGTGGTCCACCCGCTGGAGCCCGCGCTGCACGGTATTTACGGCACCATCATTGCAGGGCCACCTTCAGCCCCCGGCGCGGACCAGGCGAACGTGTGCGTCTTCGCGGACCGAGAGGTAGACCGCTCGCCAACGGGCACCGGCACGGCCGGACGTGTAGCGCAGCTTCATGCCAGGGGGCTGCTGCCCCGGGGGCGGGAGTTCGTGAACGAGAGCATTATTGGCACGCGATTCACGGGGCGTGTGGTCGAGCAGACGATGGTCGGTGACTTTCCCGCTGTCGTGCCGGAGGTTTCCGGACAGGGCCATATCGTCGGCTTCTGCCAATGGGTAGTGGACGCAGACGACCCGGTAGCCGAAGGGTTCTTTCTCCGGTAGGCTCTGTGTAGGATATGTCCGGGGCGCACAAGAGCCTGCACCCGCCTCTCGGTACAAGCAACAAGAAGCCCCCGGTACCGTCGCGTACCAGGGGCCACATGCGCAGCACTCTTGCGCCGTGCCGCTTACTTATTCCCGTATATGGCTCGGTTTCTTTCGTGTTCCTCAAGCGTGCGAGCGAAGGCGTGGGTGTTGGTGCCGTCGTCCTTGGCTACGAAGTACAGGTAGTCCGTCGTTTCCGGGTTCACCGTGGCTTCGATAGCCGCCAGGCTGGGCGCGCAGATAGGGCCGGGAGGCAGACCTATTATAACGTAGGTGTTGTAGGGGCTTTCCACTTCCACCGGGGCCAGGTTGAGCTGGGGCCACCAGGTAGGAGATTGCCCGAGGGCGTACTGGACCGTCGGGTCCGCGCCAAGCTGCATCCCGGCGTCCACGCGGTTCCAGAACACCGCCGCGATGGTGCTCAATTCCTCTTTGACGACACCCTCCCGCTGCACGATGGAAGCCACAGTCAGCATCTGGTGCACCGTGCGGCCCTGCGCGGCAAGCTTCTCGCGCATCTCAGGCGTGATACGCTGCTGCATAGTGTCCAGCATGATCTTGATTACAGCATCAGTATTGTCACCGGGGTTCTGCTTGATTTCATATGTGTCGGGGAACAGGTAGCCTTCAAGCGTGGCGTCCGAAGGCGCTCCGGCCTCCTGCAAGAACGCGCCCCCGTATTTCGCCACCCCTTCCGGTGACTTGACAGCGTCGAGGAAGATGCTGGGTGTTATCAAGCCCTGTGCGCCGAGCTTTTCAGCCGTCTCCTCGAGCCGCACGCCTTCGATGACGGTGAAGCGTACCCCCGGCTCGTCGGCGATGGGCGCGGTCAGCACCTCGATCACTTCGCTGTTGTCCATGTTCGTGCGAAGCTGGAACGTACCAGCCTTAATCAGCTTGTCCTTGCCGCTGCTACGAAGCTGAATTGTGAACCAGAAGGCGCTGTCAATGATGCTCTGCCGCTCCAGGTTCGAGGACACGTCGTTTACGCCCTCTCCAGGCTTGATTTCAAAAGCCACCGGGACCGAGTCGGCAGCCCCGGAGCTACCCGACTGCAAGGCGTTGCCCACGAACATGTATATGCCCGCGCCCGCCGCCAGCACGACCACAATCATTGAGAGGCCGATTGCGCCTCTTATTATGCTACCCACGATCTGCACGCTGTTGTGTCTCCTTCTTTCCTAGCCAGTTGTCATTCTAGCAAAGCCGGGGCTAACATGGCAAGCGGCAAGTCCAGGACGGTAGCCAACCCGGGCGAGACGGCAGACCTTCACCAAAGAGCAGGGAGGCCATATAATACAGCCATGTCCTCATTGTTCCCGCCACTCGTGGCCGTCACGGGCCCTACAGCTACGGGTAAAAGCGCCCTGTCGCTCCGACTGGCCGAGGAGTTCGGGGGCGAGATAGTGACGGCCGACTCCCGGCAGGTCTACAAGCTGATGGATATCGGCACCGAAAAGCCATCGCCCGAGGAGCGCGCCCGCCGCCCACACCACATGATCGACCTCATTTACCCCGACGAGGCTTACACACTCGCCCTGTACCAGCGCGGGGCCTACGCCACCATCAACGACATCCTGGGCAGGGGCAAGCTGCCTATCCTGGCCGGGGGCACTCCACTGTATGTGAACGCGGTATTGGAAGGCTGGACGATACCAGAAGTCGAGCCGGATCTGGAGCTACGCGCTACTCTTGAGGCGGAAGCGGCGTCAAGCGGCCCCGAGCCTCTGCACCGCCGCCTGGGGGCCGTGGACCCACAGGCAGCACAGGGAATCCTTCCTTCCAACACCCGGCGCATCATACGCGCCCTCGAAGTGATAGCCCTCACCGGGCGGCCCATTAGCGAACAACAGGATAAGGTACCTCCCCCATATCGCGTGCTTACTATCGTGCTACAATGCGAGCGGCCCGAACTGTACAACAGAATCGACCAGCGCGTGGACCGGCAAATCGAGCGTGGTCTGGTAGACGAGGTAGCCTCTCTCCACGCGCGCGGTTACGGCTTCGACCTGCCTTCCATGAGCGGGATAGGCTACCGGCAGGTTGGCGAATACCTGATGGGCAGGGCAACACTCGACCAGGCAATTCAGCGTATCAAGTGGGACACGCATGCCTTCTCCCGTCACCAGGGCAACTGGTTCCGCCGCGCCCGGACCGCCGCCCTGATCGACGTAACCCGGAGCGACCCCTTCCCCCAGGCACAACGCCTGGTGGCCCTATTCCTTGGCACTCCGGGTGCGGAGCCGGGAAGAACTTAGACCGCGTTTCTGGACCTGATCAATACCGTTAGCAAGGAGCACCAGCAGATGGCGACCAATCCACACGAGCCCCAGGCCCTTGAGCCAAACAGGGAAGTAATACACTGGCTGCTTGACTCTGACCCTTCGATACGCTGGCAGGTGATGCGAGACCTTGTGGGAGCGCCCGCGGAGGAGATCGCCGCCGAGCGCGCGCGGGTCGCGACCAAGGGCGTGGGTGCTCGGTTGCTCGCCATGCAGGGGGCCGACGGGTCGTGGGCTGGCGTGGCGTGGAACCACGGGTGGGACTCCACAATGCACGTCCTGTCGCTCCTCCGAGAAATGGGCCTCGATCCCGCCAGCGACAAGGCGCGTCGTGCGGTGGACCTGGTCCGCGAGCATGTGAGGTGGCAGGGCTGGGACTTGGACGGCACGTGGCGGGGACTGGATTACGAAGGGGCTCCCTTCTTCGCAGGCGAGGTCGAGCCGTGCATCAATGGGCAGGTGGCGGCGAGCGGCGCCTACTTCGGCCAGGATGTCCGGCGGATAATCGACCGGCTGCTCCGCGAGCAGTTGCCCGACGGCGGCTGGAACTGCGAGGCCGAGAACGGCTCTACCCGGTCCTCGTTCAACACGACGATCTGCGTGCTTGAAGCCCTGCTGGAATACGAGCTGGCGGGGGCAGCCGGCGGACGAAGCGCCGAGGTGACAGAGGCCCGCCTGCGCGGGCAGGAGTATCTTCTAGAGCGCGGCCTCCTGCGGCGGCGCACGACCGGTGAGATTATCGACCCTGCCTGGACGCGCTTCTCATTCCCGACATGGTGGCACTACGACGTGCTGCGGGGACTTGAGTATCTGCGCAGGGCCGGTGCCACACCTGACGAGCGGGTATCCGAGGCAATCGCACTGGTCGAATCGAAGCGCGAGGGCGACGGGCGCTGGCCCCTCGACAACCAGCACCCCGGCAGAATGGCGGTCGAGGTGGACGAGGGCGAGGGCCACCCTAGCCGGTGGAACACGCTACGCGCCTTACGGGTGCTGGACTGGTATTCAGGGCGAGACTAGAGCAGATGGCCGTGAGCAAGTACCGCCCGATTGAGCGCCTCCAATCAGCACAACACTTGGCTTCTCTAGCTCAGAACGCAATGGCACCACGATCCCCTATCGGATATCGCTACTGACTACCGGATTCGCCATGCCCCGCTTCTACAGCGTTGGCCCGTTTTGCAGGCCGCTCTGAGTAGGCGCACCAGGCTGTTTTGTGGCGGCAACGGCTGTGGGGTATAATTAGCGGAGCCTCCCAACAGCACCGGCAGCACCGACAAGGACTCAAAGATGAGATTCGCAGAGCGACTGAACAAGCTACCTCCATACGTGTTCGCGGGCATGGCCAGGCGCATAGCCGACCTGCGCGCCTCCGGTATCGAGGTGATAAACCTCACTATGGGCGACCCTGACGTGCCCACGCCAGGCTTTCTGCTGGATGCGCTCTGCGAGGCCGCTCAAAAGCCGGAGAACTCCCGCTATCCCGACTACT
>DASVQO010000314.1:0-5183 GCA_036389075.1 Chloroflexia bacterium
CTCCCTCACCGCCAACCGAATCTTGCTCGAAAATAACGCCCGCCTGGCCTCCGAGATAAGCCGCGCCCTCAACCCACAACAGTATGTGTGATAATTTGGAATTTCGAATTTCGAATTTCGAATTTGTTGAAGTGCTTCTAAGTCCGGCTCCGCAAATTCGAAATTCGAAATTCGAAATTCCAAATCGATGAAGATTCTTTCTCTAGGCGACCTGCTTCTCGACCTGCTGGTGCGGTACAACCCGGCGTCAGGTGAGGTTGACGTGGCGGCGGGGGCGGTGCAATTGCACCCCGGCGGCTCGGCGGCCAATTTCGCGGTGCAGGCGGCGAGGCTGGGGGCGGAGGTGCGCTTCGTCAGCCGGGTGGGGCGCGACATGCCGGGGGAGATGCTCGTGCGCTCGCTGGAGAGCGAGGGTGTCACGCCCGCGGTGCGCGTGGTAGACGATGAGGCCACGGGCCGGGTGCTGGTCATGGTGGACCAGGCGGGCAACCGCCGGATGTGGTCGTACCCCGGCGCTAGCGCAGGCATCAGCCCCGGCGACCTCGACCCTGCATGGTTTTCGGACCTGGATGCCTTCCACCTGACCGGGTACTCGTTCCTGCGAGAGGGTCCGAGGGAGGCCGCACACGAGGCCCTGCGGCTGGCCCGCGAGCTCGGTTCGCCCCTGTGCACCCTCGACCCCAACCCGCCCCACCTGATAGCCGACTACGGTCCCGCCCGCTTCCGCGCCCTGCTGGCCCAATTACGATTTGATGTGGTCCTGCCCAACCTGGACGAGGGAAGACTCCTCAGCGGAGAGGCCGAGCCGAGCAGGATAGTCGCGAGCTTGTTGGAGATCTCGCCCCTCGTGGTGCTGAAGCTGGGAGAGGCGGGGTGCCTGGTAGGCGTGGGAGATAGCCGGGTAGAGGTCGCGGGGGTACACCTGGACGAGGCGGTAGACGCGACCGGCGCCGGTGATGCGTTCGCGGCGGCGTTCGTCGTAGAATACCTTGCCCACAAAGACGTACGCGCCGCAGCCGCCGCCGCCAATCGCTTCGCCGCGCAGGTGGTGAGCCGCACCGGGGCGCGCTAACCCAGAGAAAGCACGCGCTCCGAGCAAAAGGACCAGGGTACGTCACCTGTATCCTGGCTCCCTCTGAACCACCCGAATCTTCATTCCCTCAGCGTAACCTCTGCGCTCTCTGCGTCTCTGCGGTGAACCGTTCTTATTCCTCCTAAATTCGAAATTCGCAATTCTAATTTCCAAATTTCTTCACCTTGGCGTCCTTGGCGGTTCCGTCTCGTCCCCGTTCGAACTGTGGCACCAGTATTGCAGTACATTTGACCGGCGGCAGTAGACGCTGGTGATTTATTGGCAAGGCACTGACCGCATAGGAGGGACAGACGATGAGTGAAAGAGGAATGCTGCTGGCTCTACAGCGCCTGCACGACGACCCGGGGTTCATGGGTCGCATATGCGAGGACCCGGCCAGCACTCTCGGCATCTATGACATCGACGACCAGGAGCGCGAGACACTGGTAGACGCTTGCCGTAACGATGACACCGCCAGGCTCGGGCAGATAGCCCGCGACTACGGTATCGACTGGAAAGCCGACCACGTAGGCGGTATCGGTGCCCTGGGCGATGACGAGGTCAGCCTGGAACAGCGCCCCGCGAACGTCACCAAGGACGAAGGCGGCCTCCATATCGCCCCCGGCGCGGTAGGCGGCGACGGCTACCAGGGCGTGCAGCCTTAGGTAATTACGAATTACGAATTACGAATTACGAATTACGAATTACGAATTACGAATTACGGAAAAGCGTAATACTTAACACGTAAGGGTGCAATAAACAACACAGCGGCTCTTGGGGAGGATTATCCCTGGGGCCGCTGTGTTGCTTTTTGCGCATCTATGCGTCGGGAGTTACGCTTTACGTGTTGCGCTTTTCCGTAATCCGAAGTTCGTAATTCGTAATTCGTAATTACCTGTGCGTGGTGCCCGAGCGGATGTAGAGGAGGGCGGCTTCCATTCGGCTGCTCACGTCCAGCTTGGCGAGCACCTGGCTTACGTGCTTCTTGGCGGTGTTTACCGTGATGCGCAACTGCCACGCTATCTCCTTGTTCGTCTTGCCTCCCGCCAGCAGTTTGAGCACCTCCAACTCGCGGGGTGTGAGGCTCCCAAACGGAACCTTTTGCACATCCGCTTCGTCTTTATTGTGGAGGCCGTCGTTCGCGGGCATGTCCATACGCGGTTCCGCACCTTAGATCGCAACTCAGGTCGCAACGCCTCAGCTACCGTATGTGGCCTGGTATAGCCGGGCACACACAGTATATAGAACTTATGTTCCAAAATCAAGTGGTATTTGCACGTGGAGGTACTCAAAATGACTTTTGTGGGCCAGCCTGGAAGGTCTAAAACGCCGCCCCGCGAAATTGGGGTCTATTCAGCCCCTACCTATTGTCGTATAATCGAGTACCACCTAAGACGTAGGTGGCTTTCGCCCATGTAGCTGATTAGTTCCACAAGCCCCGGATGCATAATAGCATCAGGGAGCTTGGTCTACAGAGCAACTAGCGCATCTGAACGCCGCCCTCCTCCAACCCATACAAAATAGATGCATTCATAACAAAACCAAAAAGCACAGAACGGAGCGATACAATGAACGTATTATCAAATCAAACTCAAAGCCGCAGGTCCCGCCTTGGGACCCTGGCGACCGCAGCAGCCGGCCTGTCCATGCTCGCGGCCTTCGCTGCCCCCTACGCAACCCCCGCTAATGCGGCGCGGGCGGGCACCTTCTCGGACCCGGCGTTCGAGCGCGTGTGGAGCCGCACCGACAAGCCCATCGAAGAGCGCAAGACCGCGCGCTCGTGGATGTGGGGGCCGGAAGGCTTCTACTCCGCCTACGAGCCGTACCTCGAAGGCCCCGGCGGCCAGCACCTCGTCACCTACTTCGACAAGAGCCGCATGGAAATCAACGCCCCCGCCGGCGACCGCAACTCCCAGTGGTACGTCACCAACGGCCTGCTCGTCGTTGACATGATGTCGGGCAGGGTACAGACGGGCAACAACTCGTTCGCGCCCTTCGCGCCCAACAACGCCCCCGTGGCAGGCGATGCCAAGACCAGCGGCAACGCCCCCACCTACGCTACCCTCGCTAAGGTCGCGTCCCTCAAGGGCGACAACCGCGCCCCCAACCGCACCGGGCAGGCTATCCAGGAGGGCCTGGGCCGCAACGGCAACGTGGGCATCCTGCAAAACCTCTCCGGCTTCTCCAAGTACGGCGTGTACGAGCCGACGTTGGGCCACAACATCCCCGACGTATTCTGGCAGTACATGAACCAGCGCGGCCCCGTCTTCAAGGACGGACGCTACGCCGACGACACCGTGGTGGACTGGCTCTTCGCGATGGGCTACCCTATCACCGAGCCTTACTGGATCCAGATCAACGTCGGCGGGCAGGACCGCTGGGTGCTGATGCAAGCCTTCCAGCGCCGCATCCTGACCTACTCGCCCTACAACCCGGAAGGTTGGAAGGTGGAGATGGGCAACGTCGGCCGCGCCTACTTCGACTGGCGCTACTCCGGCCAGACGCCTCCCCCCGCCCAGACCCCACCTCCCGCGCAGCCTACCCCTACCACCGCACCCGCGGCTACCCCCAGGATGGGCATCAACCCCACCCAGGGCGACCTGAACACGGCCATCACCGTCTCAGGCTCGGGCTTCCAGGCCAACGTCAATATCACGCTGATCGTGGAGAACAGCGCCGCGGCCTACCAGCGCAACCTGGGCGTGGTCGGCACCAACAACAAGGGCGAGTTCTCGACCCAGGTGCGGGTGCCCGGCGATGCTTCCAAGCTGGGCGAGGTAAAGATCACGGCCATCTCCGGCGCGCAGCGCGTGTCCCAGACCTACAGGCTGGTGTTCGACCCCTCCATCAAGGTCACGCCCGACCGCTCCGTCGCCAGTGGCGGCAACATCAGGGTGCAGGGCGCGGGCTACCCTGCCAGGTCCGACGGCCACGTGGGTATCCTCGTGAACGACGTTGACATGGTGTGGCTCCAGAATGTGCGCAGCAACGACCAGGGCAACTTCGACGTAACCATCAACATCGGTCGCCGCCCGGCGGGCACGCAGCTACAGGTGATTGCGACCTTGGGCGGCAACTACAAGGCGGTTTCGGGCAGGCTGAGCGTGTATGACGCGCCCGTGCCCCTGTCGATAAGCGTCAACCCCAGCGTGCTCAAGGTAGGCCAGACGGCGATAGTGAACGGCAGCGGCTACCAGCCCAACGTCAGGGTCTCGGTCGGCCTCGGCTACACCGACGTGCAGGAGTGGGTGGCCTCTCCGGTCGCGGACGGCAACGGCAACTTCAGCGCGAGCTTCACGCTGAGCGCCCGCTGGGCCAACGCCGGGCAGATAACCCTCTTCGGGGCCGCGCCCAACCAGGTCGCCACCACCAAGCTGACTGTCGTGGCGGGTGGTAGCGGCGGGCCGGTTGCGCCCCAGGGCCTCGATATGCGGGTGAACAGCTACACCGGGGGCGGACAGTCGCTCTTCAAGATACGCGGCTTCGGCTGGCAGGCAGGCCAGGCGGTGAACCTGACCATCTTCTCAGCGGACGGCGCGATCAACGTCGCGGTTGGCAGCGGCGCGGTGAAGGACGACGGCTCCTTCCAGGTCAACTTCCCGGTCGCGGCCCCGTGGGCGGGCAGGGGTGACCTGGGCCTGCGGGCAACGGCTCCCAACGGCGCGGTGCTCTCGGTGCGGCACCTACCGGCAATCGGCATAACCGGCTCCACCGTGCAGGGCGCGTCTCACGCCATCGTAGCGCGGGGCCTGCCGGCTAACACCCCCGTAGAGGTGGTGGTGCACATCGACGGCCAGGGCGACAAGGTGATAGGTTCCGGCGCGACGGACGGTGCGGGCGCGGTTACCCTCAACGTATCCGTCCCCAGGATCCCCAGCCACAACGAAAACGACGTCGAGTTCCGCACCAAGGACGGCACCTACAGCGCCATCTTCGACCTCTAAGGTAATTACGAATTACGAATTACAGTAAAGCGTAACACGTAACAGGAAAAGCGGCTCCAGGGACTATGCTCCCGGCGAGCCGCTTTTGATTAGAAGTCAGCTAAAAAATGTGAGTGCCGAATAGATGGGGCAGAGTCCCGTCCTTGTCATTTCGAACGGAGTGAGAA
>DASVQO010000315.1:0-4177 GCA_036389075.1 Chloroflexia bacterium
CCACCAGTTCGACCTGCTCAAAGAGCAAGCCCGCACCTTCCTCAACCGTTTTGCTCATGGCTCTACACAACTACTTCGCTATGTCGGCTTGCTTCCTCTCATTACCGCATTCAATTGTTAATCTTCATTAGTGGCAGGGCAGGGGCCACAGGGCTATTGCGGCGCGCCATGCACCTTGTCTCGCAATAGGGCAATCCATCGGGGCTATCGGTAGGCTCCTAGCCGTTTGTGCAGGTGTCTCACTGCCTGAACAGGGGATACTTGCGGGCGTGAGAGAGGGGTATATTGGTATGGAGCGCAAGAGCTTATACCGGCATAGACATGCGAACAAGGATCATCAGGGAGGAACATCCAATGGACAATTCGAGCGGCAACGCGGGCATACTTAGCTCGCTTTCCAACCAGTTGGCGGACGCGGTCGAGAAGATCGGCCCGGCGCTGGTGACTGTTTACGGGCGGCAGCGGCTGCCGTCGAGCGGCGTCGTGTACAAGCAGGGCCTGGTGCTGACCGCCGAGCACGCGATTGAGCGGGAGGAAGACCTGACTATCGCCACCCACGACGGCCGGAAGTTGCAGGCGCAGTTCGTGGGCCGCGACCCCTCCAGCGACCTGGCGGTGTTGCGCGTGCCCGACCTCGACGTGGAGCCCGCCCAGGGTGGGGGAGACGCCCGCGTGGGCCAGTTGGTGCTGGCGGTGGCGCGGCCTTCCGAGGACGGCCCGATGGCAAGCCAGGGCATAGTGAGCGCGGTGGGCGGGCCCGTGCGCACCGGGCGCGGGGGCATGCTTGAGAAGTACATCCGCACCGACGCTACCCCGTACCCCGGCTTCTCGGGCGGCCCGTTGATTGATACGACGGGCGCGGTGCTGGGCATCCTGACGACCGGGCTGGCGGGTGGTGTGGCCCTGGCGGTGCCTTTCTCCATCGCCTCGCGAGTGGCCGACACGCTGACCACGCATGGCCGCATCAAGCGCGGCTACCTGGGCATCAGCAGCCAGCCTGTGTACCTGCCGGAGGCGCAGAGGGCCGGACGCGAGCAGGAGACGGGCCTTCTCCTGGTGCGCGTGGACAAGGACACCCCCGCCGAGCAGGGCGGCCTGCTCCTGGGCGATATCCTGGTGGCCCTCGACGGCCAGCCCGTCAACGACGTGGACGACCTGCAAGCCCTCCTCAGCGGCGACCGCGTGGGCAACCCCGTTCCCCTGGAAGTAATTCGCGGCGGCCAGGTCCAGACCTTGACCGTCACCATAGGACAGAGAGACTAGGCAATTTTGGATTTTAGATTTTAGATTTTGGATTGGGAGCACGTCGAAGAATCCAAAATCTAAAATCTAAAATCAAGAAGGGGTATGATATGCTATCTACTATGATTGAAGAGAACACAGCAACGGTGCCTGCGGGGATTATATCGGACGAAGTGTCGCACGAGATCGTGCAGATGTTGGAGCGCGTGGGGCCGAGCGTGGTGCAGGTGAAGCGGGAGGGGCGCGGCGGGGGCGCGGGGTTCGTGTGGCGCTCCGACGGGGCCATCTTGACGAACTACCACGTCATCGCGGGTTCGGGGTCGCCCAGCGTGCAAATGCAAGACGGGCGCTCTTTTCCCGCCAGGGTGCTGAACCAGAACCCGGCGCTCGACCTTGCCTTGCTGAAGGTAGAGGCGGACGACCTGCCCGCCGCGCTGGTGGACGACTCGTCGAAGCTGCGCGTGGGCGAATTGGTGTTCGCGGTTGGGCACCCGTGGGGCGAGAAGAACGTGGTGACAGTGGGCATCGTGAGCGGGGTGGGCAACGTGCCCGTGCCTGGTAGCGGGCGGACGGCCCAGTACGTGCGCTCGGACGCGCGGGTGGCTCCCGGTAACTCCGGCGGGCCTATGCTCAACGCGGGCGGGGCGGTCGTGGGCATCACGGCGATGATCTTTGGCGGCGACATGGCCGTTGCGATCCCCAGCCACGTAGCCGCCGAGTGGGTGGCCGGACTGCCCAGCCGCAGGGTGATGCTGGGCGTGGCGGTGCAGCCGGTGGAGTTCGAGTTGTTGCTGCCCGTTAGCAAGCGGGAGCGCAGGACGGCGGGCCTGCTCCTGGTCGGCGTGGACGACGACACGCCGGCGAGCCGCGCCGGGCTGAAGGTGGGCGACGTGATACTCGCCGCCGCCGGCAGGCCGGTGGTGGATGGCGAGACGTTGCACGACGTGCTCTCCGACAACACCCTCAACAGCAACCTGCAACTGCACGTCTTCCGTAGCGGCTCCATCAACGAGGTGGCGGTGGACCTGGCAGGTCCGCCCACCGTGGAGACCGCTTCTTGAGCAAAGTGGCGGTAGCGATAGCAGCCCCGACGCCGATGTTGCGTGCGGGGCTGCGTGCTTTGCTGTCAGGTGAAGATATACAGGTGGTGGGGGACGCGCCTTCGCTGAGCGAGCTATCGATGGAGCTGCCCGAGGCCGACGTGCTGGTGACTACCGCCGGTACACTCATGGACGACAGCGCGTACGTGGCGCTGGGGAGGTCGGCCCCATCCTTGCCGGGGGTGCTGGCGCTGTCGGACGACGCTCGCCCGGCGACGTTGCTGCGGCAGCTTGCGTTGCGAGGCTGGGGCATCATCTCGCCGGATGCCCCGGCAGCGGAGATACAGGCGGCGGTGATGTCGGTGGCGCAGGGGCTGGTGGTGCTCTCGCTGCCGCTGGCGAGCACGCTGGTGGGGCCGCGCAACGCCGTGCAGACGCTGGAGGGGGGCGGCTTGCCGGAGCCGCTGACCGCGCGCGAGACGGAGGTGCTGGAGCTACTCAGCCAGGGGCTGTCGAACAAGCTGATCGCGCGCCGCCTCAGCATCAGCGAGCACACAGTGAAGTTCCACGTGTCGTCAATCTACACCAAGCTGGACGCTTCCAGCCGCACGGACGCGGTGAGCAGGGGGGCGCGGTTGGGGCTGATTACGTTGTGAGGCCCCTTGGAATGGGTTAGTCCCGAAATAGCTCGTGCTAGTGGACTGCGGACACTAGTTCTTGGCAGTTTTACGATCTACGGGGCTGGAATATAGTAATTAGCCTTGACCGCACATCGTGTCATTGCTGCAAATTCGGCAGAGTCCCCGACAGCCTGCTCCAGCAATGCTTTGGCGTTATCAATTACCTTTTGCAGCGTTGGGCTGGGGTCATGTGCTTCATGTTGTACTATATCGTGTAAAGCGGTAAGGAGGCCGAGTCTATCCCTTCGTTTTTCATTTAGTACTTCCCTATTCAGGCCCAGAGCTTCAATGGTAGCCGTACCCAGTGGATTGTCGTCAATGGGGTACGATATCTCGTACCTGAAACCGATATATTGTTCTGGGTCTCGTTCAGCAGGATTAATGAACAATGGTTCTTCAGTGCTGACGTCGTCTTTGTGAGACTTAGCACGAGCATTGGGGTTGGCGAGTGGAAAATAGTTCTTCTTAAATCGCTGGTTACAGGCTGGGCACGCTAGTAGCAGATTATTCCAATCATAGGCGAGCCAATAATAGCCCGGTCGGAGCAGAGGTTCATCCTTAGACTGACGATAACCTGCCTTAGGTCTATAATGCTCTACATCCCCATCAAGGCCGGTCTTGGATTCACAGAAGCAGCACTTACTATGTTGAGCAGCTATTAAGGTCTTCTTGACAGTTTCGTGCCCGTAGACTTCGGTCTGGAAGGTAAACTTGCGCTCTCCACTGTCGTACTCTGCTGCATGTTGGGTGTACTGAGAGCACAAGCTTGCCCGAAGCTTTTTGCCCCTGGAAAGGAGCACGTCCGGTATCTCGGCAGGCTTAGCTATCTTGATCACAGACCTACGTCCTACTGGTTGCGCAACAATTCAGCGGCACGACGTACTATGTCCATAGCCTGCATATCTTCCGGCGTTTCGCCTACAGGTAGATTACCTATTTGGGCCTCCAAATCTTGTAACTTCTTCTCATCGCCTCTGGTGAGCTTGCCTTTGGATAGTATTCTTTGGCGTTCGGCCAGTGCCGTGTCTAGTTCTGGGGGGCGCGCACTTTCGAGGCCGAACAGGTCGCTTGTAAGCACCTGGTCCACGCGCCAGTTCTTGACCGCCTCTACGTTGTTGTCTATGACAACGTGATCTCCCTCACGTCTCAGGAGCACTATATTCGCATCGACCGCAGATTGCACCACCAGAGGACTGTGCGCCGTTACTATGAACT
>DASVQO010000316.1:0-2561 GCA_036389075.1 Chloroflexia bacterium
CCACCAGTTCGACCTGCTCAAAGAGCAAGCCCGCACCTTCCTCAACCGTTTTGCTCATGGCTCTACACAACTACTTCGCTATGTCGGCTTGCTTCCTCTCATTACCGCATTCAATTGTTAATCTTCATTAGTGGCAGGGCACCCCCGCGGGGCGTCCTCCACAGGGCGTCCACACGAGGCACCTCCGGAGGGCGAGACAATTTATCAGGCACCCCCAACAGAAAGGAACCAGGATGCATTGGCAACTACCCATAGGGGCGCAACTGCGGGAGAACGGCGTCAACTTCCGCGTGTGGGCCGAAGACGTGCGGCGCGTGGAAGTGGCGATACTCGGCGCGGAGGGCAAGGAGCAGAGCGCCCACGAACTCACGCGTGACGCTGACGGCTACTTCGAAGGCTTCGTCGCCGGTATAGGCGCGGGCGCACGCTACATGTACCGCTTGAACGGCGACACGCTACGCCCCGACCCCGCCAGCCGCTACCAGCCGGAGGGCGTGCACGGCCCAAGCGAGGTTGTTGACCCCTCCTTCGCCTGGAGCGATGGCGGCGCCTGGCAGGGCATCCCCCTGGACGAGATGGTCATCTACGAGGTGCACGTCGGCACGGCCACACCGGACGGCACCTTCGAGGCATTCGTCGAGAAGCTACCTCACCTCAAGTCGCTCGGCATCAACACGATAGAGATTATGCCCGTGGCCGACTTTCCAGGCGAGCGCAACTGGGGCTACGACGGGGTAGACCTGTACGCCCCCGCCAACGCATACGGCGGACCGGAGGGGTTGAAGCGGCTGGTGGACGCGGCCCACTCGCAGGGTATCGCGGTGCTCCAGGATGTGGTCTACAATCACCTCGGCCCCGACGGCAACTACCTGCGCGATTTCAGCCGCTCCTACTTCACCGAGGCCAAAAAGACCCCCTGGGGCGACGCCCTCAACTACGCCAACCCTCACGTCCGCCGGTTCTTCCTGTGGAACGCTATCTACTGGGCGCGTGAGTACAACATGGACGGCCTGCGCCTCGACGCTACGCACGCTATCCTCGACGACCGCGAACCCCACATCCTCAAGGAGCTACCCGCCGCGGTCAAGCAGGCCCTTCCTCCCGGCCGCCACTTCGTCTTATGCGCCGAGGACGAGCGCAACGAGGTGTGGCTCATCACTCCCCCCGACCAGGGTGGGGCGGGCATCGACGCCGTCTGGGCCGACGACTTTCATCACCAGGTGCGCTCGGCCTTCGCGGGCGACAACGAGGGCTACTATATCGACTTCACGGGCAGCGCCGGCGACCTGGCACAGACGCTCGACACTGGCTGGTTCTACACCGGGCAAACATCGCGGTTCTCCGGCCACGCGCGCGGCACCGATGCCCGTAAGCTTGACCCTCCGCACTTCGTCTACTGCATCCAGAACCACGACCAGGTAGGCAACCGGCCTATGGGCGACCGCCTCACCGAGAGCACCGGTCTCGACGCCTACCGCGCGGCCTCGGCCCTTCTGCTGCTTTCGCCTTATACTCCGCTGCTCTTCCAGGGGCAGGAGTGGGCGGCAAGCACCCCGTTCCTCTTCTTCACCGACCACAATCCCGAGCTCGGGAAGCTGGTCACCGAAGGGCGCCGGGCGGAGTTCGCATCGTTCAAGGGCTTCCACGGCGAGACGGTGCCCGACCCCCAGGCGGCCAGCACCTTTATGGCCTCCAAGCTCAACTGGCACGAGGTCGAAGAAGGCGAGCACGGGCGGACGCTGGCGCTCTACCGGGAACTGCTCAGGCTGCGCGGGAGTCTGCCTGCCTTCAAGGAGCGCCACCGCTCCAACTTCCGCAGCAGGCAGCTGGGTGCTAACGCTATCGCCATGCGCTATCTCACCCCCACCGGGGCAGACGACCTGCTGGTGATAGTCAATCTGCAAGGCGACTTGGAATTAGAACTCGCGGGCGCTGAGATCACGCAACCGCCGGAAGGCCAACGCTGGCAGGTGGTCCTTTCTACCGAAGACAGCCGCTTTGGCGGGTCTGAGAGCCTGGAAGAGCTTGGCGCGGGCACGGAGACGAGCCGCCTGAAAGCCAGGGGTCCGGTTGCGGTGGCCCTTCAAGCGACTCGCCTCTAATCCCCGGCTGACCCGGACCTGTGGCGGGGCCGCGCTACCCGCCCGAACCCTGCATCTCGTGCTGGCCGAAACGCTCGAAGTGCACCAGCTCATCGAACGGCTGGCGGCCACCCGGCCTGGACGCGGGTTCCAGGGCTTTCTCGTCCGCCGGGTAGCCGAACGTTACCAGCATAGTGAGGTACAGGTCGTCGGGGTAGCCCAGCAACTCCCTTGAGCCTTCGGGGCGGTGCAGCGTCACTATGCACGAGCCGACCCCTAGCTCCACCGCCGCCAGTTGCATGTAGGCCGCTGCTTGCCCCGCGTCGAACATCACCCAGTAGTAGGCTTTCGGGTCGGGCGTGAGGATGGCGACCGCCAGCGCGGCGGACGGCAGGTGCCTGGCGTAGTCCCCGAACTGCGCCAGCGCCGCCAACCTCTCAGGGTCCTGTACGGCGATGAAGCGCCACGGCTGCGAGTTCT
>DASVQO010000317.1:0-3172 GCA_036389075.1 Chloroflexia bacterium
GCATGAACGCCAAGCAAGTATGGCAGGCCGCGCTGGGTGAGCTGCAAGTCAAGGTGCCCGGTCCCAGTTTCCAGACCTGGCTCAAGAATACCTCGATTTCCGATTTCCAGGATAACGTCGTGGTCATAGCCGTCCCCAGCAACTTTGCTAAGGAATGGCTCGAAAAGCGGTTCAGCAAGCTCATTGCCGAAACGCTGAACAACGTCCTCAACTACAAAGTTGAGGTGCAGTTCGAAGTAAAGACCCCCGCCAGGAGCACCGCGACCTCCGGCCGCGCCCTCCACGCGCTCGACGGGGTGGGCATGGAGAAGGAGGCCCGCGAGCTACCGATGGTGGTCGGCGGCAACCCCAACCCTTACACGGCCAAGGTGGCGAACGGGCACGGCCCCAACGCGAACAGCGCGGCCGGTGCCAACGCCAACGCTAACGCCCCCAAGCAGTTGCACGCCGCCGCTCCCGGCCCCCAGACGGTGAACCCCGCCCACGTCGGTTACGGCACCGCGGGCAACAACATCACCAACCTGACCCGCTCGAACAACAACGCGGCCTCCGTGCCCTCCGGCTCCAACAACGCCGACAGGCCTTACAATAGCTCTGTCAGCCCCATGAAGCGCAGCGCGGTACAGTTTGAGATGAGCCTCGAAGAGGCCACCATGCTCAACCCCCGCTACCTGTTCGACAGCTTCATCGTGGGCAAGAGCAACCAGCTTGCGTACGCCGCCGCCCGCGCCGTGGCCGAGAAGCCCGCAATGTCCTACAACCCCCTCTTCCTCTATGGAGGCGTGGGGCTGGGCAAGACCCACCTCCTGCACGCGATAGGGCACGACGCCATGCGCCGCTACCCCGGCATCAAGGTCCTCTACGTCACGAGCGAGAAGTTCACCAACGACCTGATCAACGCGATCCGCGACCAGCGCAACGAGAACTTCCGCAACATGTACCGCTCCGCCGACATCCTGCTCATCGACGACGTGCAGTTCATCGCGGGCAAGGAGAGCACCCAGGAGGAGTTCTTCCACACATTCAACGCCCTGCACGGGGCCAACAAGCAGATCGTGCTCACCAGCGACCGCCCGCCCAAGGCCATCTTGACGCTGGAAGAGCGCCTGCGAAGCCGCTTCGAATGGGGCCTTATCGCGGACATACAGCCGCCCGACCTTGAGACGCGCATAGCGATACTTCGGGCCAAGGCCGAGACCATGCCGGTCGCCGTGCCGGGTGAGGTGCTCGACTACATCGCCCGCAAGGTGCAGAGCAACATCCGCGAGCTGGAGGGCGCACTCAACCGCATCGTGGCCTACGCCCAGCTCAACAACACCGCCGTGTCTGTAGACCTGGCAGCCGCCTCCCTCAACGAGCTAGGCGCCAGTCAGCGCCGCCGCCCCATCAACCATGACCGCATCGTGGAGACGGTGTCGAGCTTCTTCAACCTGGAGCCGGAGGACCTCAAGACGGGGTCGCGCAGCCGCGAGGTGTTGGTGCCGCGCCAGATAGCGATGTACCTGATGCGCGAGGAGACCGAGACGCCCTTCATACAGATAGCCGCCTACTTCGGCAAGCGCGACCACACGACGGCCATGCACTCCTACGAGAAGATCGAGGGCCTCATCGAGACCGACAACCAGATGCGCCAGGACGTGCTCACAATACGCCAGATGCTCTACGGCGAGCACGAACGCTAGGGACTTAGCCTGATTGGTGACGGGGAGGATGCTGAAAAGCGTCCTCCCCATTTGTTTGTAGAACAATCTCAAAAATGATAGTGTGGAACGTAGGCACCTGGGCCCCTTTGCCATTGTGCTTGGGGCATCTTGCGACTACGTGACCAACAGCAGGACCAAACACTCCCCCTGTTATCCTGAGCGCAGCGAAGGATCAGCTACCCGTGTTTGACTCTCCCTATTCATGCAACAGTGTGCCTCATACCGCCATCATCCCCTACGTTGTAGACTCTGGCCTAGCCACCTGATCCTTCGCTGCGCTCAGGATGACAGGGCCTCTCATGGTTCAGCTATTGGGTCGCTTGCTTGCAAGACGCACCACTCGGGATGACAAGTTCCACCTTTGCTTGCTCCCGACTGCTTTCAGGTACTCCCCCTAAGACGCAAAGAAGGGGCAGGGTACGTGATGATGTACTCTGCCCCTTCTTGTTCGAGTAACGAGCTTTAACTCTGGCTGGTCAATGACGGCCCAACACCTGGATAGACTCCTTACCTGCGTGCGGGTGTCTCGCAGCCGGGATAGAAGGTGTTAGCCACGATCTTGGCCGCTTGCCCTCTGGTTACGTCCGCGTTGGGACGGAAGTAGGGCCTGTTGCCCGGCTGGCATGGCTCGCCCGCTACGGTGCCGCATGGGTAGCCGCTCATCACGTCGAGGGCCGACAGCCTCTCGATGTACAGGTAGAACGGGGAGCCTGTCCCCACGTCCTCGTACGTCTGCCCCGACACCGCATCTTCTATTTCGGCGGCGTTAGCCACTATCTTGGAGAGTTGCCCGCGTGTGGCGTTGGCTCCCGGCCTGAAGTAGGGCCTGCTGCCCGGCTGGCACGGCTCGCTCGCAACGGTGCCGCAGGGGTACCCGCTGATGTAGCCCTCGTTGGTCAGCCTCTGTATGTAGTCGTAGAAGGGTGTACCCTCCGCCACGTCCTCGAAGATGCGCGTGCCCGGTGGGTCGTCCAGTTCCGCCGCGTTAGCCACTATCTTGGCAATCTGGCCCCTGGATATCTTCGCGCCCGGCCTGAAGTAAGGGTCGCCGCTCTCGCCGCACGGCTCCGAAGCCATTTGGCCGCAAGGGTACCCGGTCAGGATGTTGCGGCAAGCCAGGCACCGGACGACCGAGTAGAAGGTGTAGTCGGCAGGCACGTCCTGGAACTGGATCGGGCAGGGGGTAGGGGTGGGGAAAGTGGAGCCTTCGGGTAGGTACTTCGACTGGGTAACAGGCTGCGCGGCGTTGGCGGCGCCCCCGGTCCAGACCGCTACGAGCGCGATGAACAGGGCAAGGGCGATCCCCGCCGCCACAGATACGCTTCGTAGCAACTGTATCCCACTAGATGACCCGCGCTGTTGTGCTTGCCTGGAGACGTCGGATTCCGGCATATAAAAACTCCCTCACTACATGGTTGGGTGGGATAATACTGGACGGGTTGGGAGGGTGGCAGGTTGGTCCAGCGCAC
>DASVQO010000318.1:0-4142 GCA_036389075.1 Chloroflexia bacterium
AGCACGAACGACAGGAGGCCCTGCTTGCGGTCGGTGGCTTCTAGCACCACCGCCCCCGCCCCGTCTCCGAACAGCACGCAGGTGGTGCGGTCCTGCCAGTCGAGGAAGCGCGACAGCCCCTCGGCGGCCACCACGAGCACCGTCTTGTACGAGCCTGCCTTGATGAACTGCGAGCCTACGCTCAGGCCGTACACGAAACCGGAGCAGGCGGCCTCAAGGTCGAAGGCCCCCGCGTTCTCGGCCCCTATCTCATGCTGGACGAGGCAGGCGGTGGCCGGAAAGAGGAAATCCGGGGTGGCGGTGCAGCAGATGACGAGATCGACCTGCCAGGGAGACACGCCCGCCTTCTCCAGCGCCTGCCGTGAGGCTGCCACGGCCAGCGTGGAGGTGGTTTCCCCCTCGGAGAGGACGTGCCGCTGGCGGATGCCCGTGCGAGAGGTAATCCACTCGTCCGAGGTCTCCACTATCTTTTCTAGGTCGAAGTTGGTGAGTACCCTTTCGGGCACCGCGCTGCCCCAGCCGGTTATAGCCGCGTACTTTGCCACAATTCGGTAGCTCCCTATCGTCTCACGCCCGGAGATATAGAGTTATAGCTGCGCCCGACGCTGGACGCGGCCGGCCCTGGCTTATGCCTGGCCGGACTCGGTGCCCTTTACCTGGAGGACCTGGCGGCCGCGATACGTGCCGCAGGTGGGGCAAACGTGATGCGGTAAGCGCGGGTTGTGGCACTGCGGGCACTCAACCAACTGGATCGGCTTGAGGGCCTGCTGGCTGCGGCGGTCGCCCCTGTGCTTGCTGGAAATTCTCTGCTTGGGTGTCGCACCCATAATGTTTGTTCTCCTCTACAGCTACGTGCTAGCCGTTAAGTGTCTGGCTCGATAATATAAAACTCTAATTTACGTTGTCCCCGGCGGGGAAGTCCTCGACGCGTAGCTCGCGCAAGCCCGTCCACCTGTCGTCAACCGGCTCGTCCGAGTGGCCGCAATCTACCTCGTTCAGGTTGGTCCCGCACTGCAAGCAGATGCCCTTGCAGTCCTCGCTGTGCAGCGGCTTCATCGGGAGGGCCACCAACAGCGCCTGGCGCACCGGCTCGGTAAGGTCCATCAGGTGGTTCGGGTCGATGTCGAACGCCAGGTCGTTCTCCTCGAACTCCTCCCGCCGTACCGGGGCACCCGTCTCCACGTCAACCGTGGGGAGGAACTGCTCCTCGAGGCGGGCATCCACCGGGCGTGTGAACGTTTCCAGGCACCGGCTGCACTCAAGCAGCACATGCGCGTCGATGTCGCCCTGCACGAGCAGGCTGTCGGCCAGGCGCGTGACCTTCACGTCGCCACGTACACGCTGGGCGTGCAACGCCTCGCCCTCACCCGGTTCCGCATCGAGCACCAGGTTCGGCGTGTCGATATGGAACTTGCGAGTGGAGCCGACACGTTCCTTGAGTAGCTGGGCTACGTTGAAAACCAGGTCGCCGTTCGAATTTGTAACGTCCACGTTCTACCACTTTCAAATGAATTTACAAATGCCTCGGTTTGCGAGGCAACTTCGCTATTATATGGCACCGGAAAGCGCGTGTCAAGCGAAGCGTGACACGCGCGAGGCGAGCGCGTCAGGCACGAAAGCCTACGAGCACGAGCACCAGCAGCGCCGCCCCAAGCATGAAACGATACCAGATGAAGGGCGCGGTTGAATGGCGCTGCAAGTAGCGCAAGAGGAAGGAGATGCACAGGAAGCCGGACACCGCCGAGGCAGCGAACCCCACGAAGAAGCCCAACTGGTCGCCTGCGGGCAGCCCGCCCCCTTTGGTCATGTCGTACACCTGCTTCACCCCGGCGGCGAGCACCACGGGGGTCGATAGCAAGAAGGAGAACCGCGCCGCCGCCTCGCGCTTCAGCCCCGCGAACAGGCCCGCCGTAATGGTGCTGCCCGAGCGCGAAACACCGGGTATCAGGGCCAGGGCCTGGGCCACACCCACGGCGACCGCAGTGGGCAGTCTGACTCCTTCAATCGGGATGGTGCGCTTGCCTACCCGCTCGGCAAGCAGCAGCAACGCGCCCATTACGATCATCATCACGCCGATGACAAGCAGGCCCGCCCGCAGGTTCTGGGGGTCGTGGAACACCGCGTCTATGCTGCTCTCCAGGAGCAGTCCGGCCAGCGCGGCGGGGATGGTGCCGAGCACGATCAGCCACACGAGCCTCCGGTCTGGGTCGTCGCCGATGCGCCGCTCGATCAGTGAGGCGAAGAACGCGCCGATGAGCCTGCGCCAGTCGGCGGCGAAGTAGACGAGCACGGCCAGCAGCGTCCCCATGTGCAGCGCCACGTCGAACTGGATGCTTGTGACCGCCTTGTCGTCCCAACCCAGGAACCAGGGGACGAATACCAGATGTGCGGACGATGAGACAGGCAAGAACTCGGTGAGTCCCTGCACCAGCCCCAGGACTAGCGCCTGAAATATGTCCAAGTTGAGTTTCCGCTCCTCATCAGATTGGTCTGAGCTTAGCGCTCCGGTGGTAGGTCGTTGGTGCTCGGTGGGTCGTTGGAGGCAGGGCGGTCGGCCCCCTGGTCCGGGAGCTTACCCTCCGACGCCAACTCCACGTCCGTGACCGGGCCTTCAAGTTCGTGCGCTGCCTCGGAGGCCTCGGCCCGCTGCTTTTCCAGGTCGGTAAGCTCCCGCCAGGACAGACTCTCCCTCGCCAGGAAGAACACGCCCAGCAGCGTCACAGGGAAGTAGAGGGCCGCGTGGAGCAGGATCACGTAAGATGTGGTGAGGCCGCTATCCACCCCGATAGCGCCCACCAGCACGATCTTAGAGACCGCCTCGAACACGCCCCAGTAGCCCGCAGCCTGGGGAATGAGGGTGCTCAGGTTCACGATGCCGGTCGTCAGCACGTAGGCATAGAAAGGCACAGGGTCACCGTCTGAGCCGACCAGGTTGAAGCCCCAACTGCCTATCACGTAGTACATGCCAGCTTCCAGCAGCCAGGCTGTTATCGAGAGCAGAAAGACGGCGAGCATATTGGTGATGGAGCGCAGGGAGCCGAGGCCCAGGACGAATGCGTTCGCGAGCCGCTTCACCCGATCGTGCAGCTTGCCCGGCACGAAGCGCAGGCCAAAGCCTATCATCGCCTCGACGCGTCGCTGGGAGCTAGCTATCACGATGAAGAGCACCAGGAAGGCCAGGAACCCGGCGGCGAACAGGGCTATATAGGGACTCCATTCTGTGATGAACGTGCCGAACTTGTGCCCTTCTCCCGTGCTGAGTAGATCGGAGTGGAAGAATATGACGTAGAGAAGGGCCGCGGCCACAAAGCCTACCATCACCAGGGCGTCAAATATGCGCTCCACCACAATAGTCGCCAGCGTGGAGGTCTTGCGGACGTTCTCACGCTTGCTCAACACGTAGGCACGCACTAGCTCGCCAATACGGGCAGGAAGCACGTTATTAGCCATATAGCCAATAACAACTACTTCGAATACTTTTAACAACGGCAGGTGTGGCCGTAGCGGGTGGAGAAGTATGCGCCAGCGCACCCCCCTGACCCATACGCCCGCGAAGTAGAGCGCCAGGGCCGGGATGAGTGAGACCCAGTTCATCCCCGCGATTGTGGCGAAGACTTTGCCCAGGTCCTCCTGGGCGAGCGCCCAGGCGAGGAAGACCAGGCTTATGACCAGGCCGATTATGAAACGCCGCGACTTGAACAAAATGATAGCTCCGGTGTGGGTATATATCCGTAGAACGTGATGGATGCCCTACTTATTACGGTCTCACGTGCGGCTGCCCGCTTTTCGCTCCCCTGGCAGGCGCTCTGCCCCGAATATGCGCTCCTTGTACTCCCGGCTCAGCACGTCCGAGAGCCGCCTGCGGAAGATGGGGTAGCGGCGTATCCCCTTGCGGTGCAGCCAGTACTTGCGCGACACGTTGAGCGTGGCTAGGCCGTAGATCACGCTGCGCCTGAAGTTGACGCTGGATGCCTCCGGGAAGTAGCGGGTCGGCACCGGCACCTCGGCTATCTTGAAGCCGAAAGCCACCGTCTGCGCTATCACTTCGCTGTCGAATACGAAATCGTCGGAGTTGAGCAGGAACGGGATGGTGGTGAGCAGTTTGCGAGAATAGGCGCGGAAGCCCGTGTGCGCTTCCGACA
>DASVQO010000319.1:0-9129 GCA_036389075.1 Chloroflexia bacterium
CCGTCGGCACCGGCACTGGCAGCGGAGGAGCGGCCCCCGCCACCGGCACAACCCCCGTCGCTACTCCCTAGCCGGACAGGAGACGGAAACGCCAAGACTCCAAGACGCCAAGGACCACGCCAAGATTAAGGATGCTGTTCCAAGTAAAAGGACCAGGGTACATGTCACGTACCCTGGTCCTTTTGCACCACCTGAACCTTCTTAATCTCTGCGTCCTCTGCGTCTCTGCGGTGAACCGTACTTAATCTTGGCGTCTTGACGTCTCCGTCTATCAATGTGGCCCGGCGAGGAACTCTGTCACTTCGGCGTCGATGAAGTCCGCGCCCCGGTAGCGGGCCACTGATATGCGGTGGTGGCCGTCCTTCACGAAGTAGAAATCACCGAACTTGTACAGGCTTACCGGTGGGAGGCTGACGTTCGAGGCGAACGCCTGGTTTACGCGCTCCCACCGCTGGCGAGTGTGCTTGCTGGCGGGACGAAACGCCCCATCGAAGTCCCCCGAGCGGTCCACACTGCCCGCGATGGCGGCAAGAGGCACCTGCATCGTGCCCAGGTAGCGCTGCCCGTAGCAGCTATCGCCCTCCTTGGCCTCCGCCAATGCCACCAGGGTGTTGCGCCTGCCCACCAGCGTGCCCAGGAGGCGGCCCAGGAAAGCCCCACGCCTCGCGCTCTCGTAATCTCCCACTCCAACGTCCATTGCTGCCCTACCTCCACTGTTATCATTAGCTCGATTGTACCCCCGCCGTCACCGGCCGCCATCGGCAAAAGGCCCCAACACCCGGCTGCACTTCCCTGCCCCTAGAACTAGGTCCGTAGTTCTACTCCGGTAACGCAGCAGGATAGAAGGGGAGACTGAACGGCTAAGACTCCAAGAACGTCCAATGGGGAATAAAGAATTTCACCGCAGAGACGCAGAGGACGCAAAGGTACGCAGAGAAGTATTGAGGGTGTTCTTACCAGAGGTAGAGTCCTAGCGTAGATGCTGCCCCTTTACCTTTCTAAACCTTCCCTTATCTCAGCGCGTTCTCTGCGCCCTCTGCGTCTCTGCGGTGAACCGTTCTATTCTTCTTGGCGCTCCATTGGCGTTCTTGGCGTTCTTGGCGTCTTGGCGGTTCCGTCCCTGGTGGCCTATCCTTTGACAGCCCGTCCCCTCTGTGCTATTCTTGCTCGGAAAACGCTTCATGGAGGGTTTGTGAAAGGACTCATTCTCAGCGGCGGCAAGGGTACGCGCCTCAGGCCGCTGACCTACACGAGCGCCAAGCAGCTAGTGCCCGTAGCCAACAAGCCCGTGCTCTTCTACACGATTGAAGACCTCGTGGCCGCCGGCATCACCGATATCGGCATCGTGGTAGGCACCACCGCCCCCGAAATCAGGGCCGCGGTGGGCACCGGCGACAAGTGGAACGCCCACATCACCTACATCGACCAGCCCGACCCCCTCGGCCTCGCGCACGCCGTCGTCGTAGCCGAGGACTTCATCGGCGGCGAGCCGTTCGTCATGTACCTGGGCGACAATATGCTCGAAGACCGCGTGGCCCCCTTCGTGCGGGAGTTCAAGGAGAGCTCGTGGGACGCCCAGGTGCTGCTCAAGCGCGTGCGCAAGCCCGAGGCTTACGGCGTGGCCGAGCTTGGCGACGATGGCCGCGTGAAGCGCCTGGTCGAGAAGCCCCGCGAGTTCGTCAGCGATCTAGCCCTCGTCGGCATCTACATGTTCAACCACCACATCTTCGAGGCCGTCCACAACATCAAGCCCTCCTGGCGCAACGAGCTTGAGATCACCGACGCCATACAATACCTCCTCGACCACGGCCGCCACGTCCACCCCCGCGTGCTCGACGGCTGGTGGATCGACACCGGCAAGCTGGAGGACATGCTTGAGGTGAACCACCTCGTGCTCGACAAGCTGGCCCCCGCCATAGAAGGCTTCGTGGACGCGGACAGCCAGATCAAGGGCAAGGTGGTCATCGAGCAGGGCGCCGAGATCATCAACTCCAACGTGCGCGGCCCCGTCATCATCGGCAAGGGCACCCGCATCGTCAACTCCTACATCGGCCCCTACACCGCCATAAACTACGGCTGCACCATCACCAACAGCGAGATAGAGCACTCCATCATCCTCGAAAACAGCCAGATAATCGACCTCCCAGGCCGCCTCGAAGACAGCCTCATAGGCCGCAACGTAGAAATCAGCCGCTCCCCCATCAAGCCCAAAGCCTACAAAATGCTCCTGGGCGACAATAGCAACGTAGGAGTCCTTTGATTTTAGATTTTGGATTTTAGATTGCTTCTGACCTAATCCAAAATCTAAAACCTAAAATCTAAAATCGCCGGAGGAAATATGGACGAAACTGCCTCCAACATTATCGAGCGCGAGACGGTGCTGGCCGATTTCGACCATGCGCGGGACGACTTTGAGGACGCGCTGGGCCGGGTGCCCGATGAGGCGATGGGGTACAAGCCGGAGGGTGACGATTACACGATAGGCGGCATCGTCATGCACATCACCAATTCCATGCGCATGTACGCCGTCTTGCTTGGCATGATGCGTGATGCGGAGTTCCAGGAGGTGAGGCTGGCAGCTTACCCCGGTGGCGACGCGGTGGTGGAGGGCGACCCCAGCGGCGACTGGGTGGAAGGCATCCCTTCCCTCTCCCCCGAAGACGCAACGCGCAACCGGCAAGCAGCCCTCGACGCGATGGAAGCCGCCCACGACAAGCTGGCCGCACAGCTACGCGAGCTACTCAAGGACGATTTCAGCCGCCAGGCCCCCGTTTACTACCCCGGCGCCGAAGACACATTCCCCACCTCCGGGGCCGACATCCTCCGCTGGCAGACCGACCACTATCGCGAACACGTCCCGCAGGTGCTCCAAATGCTCGAACAATGGCAGAAGGAGAAAGCCTAGCCCGCAACGCCTTCCCGCCACACTCGTTCTAACTTGCGTGGGTGCGCCCTCCCAGGCAGACAGGACCAGACACCCCCCTGTCATCCTGAGCGTAGCGAAGGATCTCAAGAAGCCGGTGCAGGGATGCTGTCGAACGTCCAGAGGGGTGCGTGGCGCTGCAAATGCGGCATGGAGGCAAATGGAGCATCTTAGATCCTTCGCTACGCTCAGGATGACAGGGGGAACATAGTCCCGCAGGACAAGCCTGCCGCCAACCAGGTAGCAAATCGGGCAAGCCGCATAACTCAAAACTCAAAACTCATAACTTCCTAAGCCAGGAGGAGAACCAAATTGCAGAGAATAATGGTCACGGGCGGTGCCGGTTTCATAGGCAGCAACTTCGCCAGGATGATGCTCCAGGAGCACCCCGACTACCACGTGCTCGTCTACGACAAGATGACCTACGCGGGCAACCCCGACAACCTCGCTGACTTGCAGGGCGACCCCCGCTTCAACTTCGTCAGGGGCGACATCGCGGACCAGGCGAGGGTGGACGAGACTGTGCAACAGTACGGCATCGACGCGATAGTGAACTTCGCCGCCGAGTCCCACGTGGACCGCTCCATCGAGGAGCCGGGCGGCTTCATCCAAACCGACGTGTTCGGCGTGTACGTACTATTGGAGGCCACGCGCAAGTTGGGCCTGGAGCGTATGCTGCAAGTCTCCACCGACGAGGTATACGGCACCGTGCTCGAAGGCTCCTCCGTGGAGACCGACCGGCTGGAACCTCGCTCCCCCTACTCGGCGTCCAAGGCGGGCGGCGAGCTACAGTGCTACGCCTACTTCATCACCTACAACGCCCCCGTGGTCATCACTCGCGGCTCCAACACCTACGGCCCCTACCAGTACCCGGAGAAGATGCTGCCTCTCTTCATCACCAACATCATCGAGGACAAGACGGTGCCCATGTACGGCGATGGCAAGTACGTGCGCGACTGGATGCACGTGCTCGACCACTGCGCGGGCATCGACGCCGCCCTGCACAACGGCAAGCCCGGTGAGGCCTACAACATCGGCGGCGGCAACGAGCGCGAAAACATCGACGTTACATACAGGCTGCTCGACCTGCTCGGCAAGCCCCGCACCCTCATCCACTACGTGCAGGACCGCTCCGGCCACGACCGCCGCTACTCCATCGACACCACCAAAGCCCGCGAAGAACTCGGCTGGACCCCCCAGGTAGACTTCGATGAGGGCCTGCAACAAACGGTAGAATGGTACCTCAACAACCGCGATTGGTGGGAGAAGATCAAGTCGGGCGACTTCGCCGAGTACTACGCCCGCATGTACGGCCAGCGCGAGGTGTTGTCGAAGCATGTATAATGCGCCGGTGGACGATAGTAATTCCGGCCATCGACCATCACTTACAATCTATAGTTCGCCGTCCTACAAAGAGGTATGGAACGTGCTGTAAACAAGCATTCCGTGCCTCTTGTTTTGCGCGCGTCGTGGCATCAACATGAATCAAATCCAAAATCGAAAATCCAAAACCTAAAATCCGTCCCGGGGGTGCTATGGCCCTGTTTGACTTTTTCAAGAACGACGACGAGAACTATTACCAGCTATTCGAGGACGCGGCGAACAACATGCTCGAGGCGGCGCGGGCCTTCCGAGAGCTTTGCTACAACTACCAGAACGTATCCGAGGTCGCCAATCGCATCCATGAGTACGAGCACCTGGGCGACTCTATCGGCCACCGCATGTACGGCCTGCTCAACCGCACCTTCATGACCCCCCTCGACCGCGAGGACATCATCAACCTCTACAGCGCCATTGACGACGTGACCGACCTGGTGCACTCGGCCGCCGACCTGATGGAGATTTACAAGGTCGTCCAGGTGACCCCCATCGCCCAGCAGCTTTCGGACTGCATCGTGGCCTGCGCCGAAGAGGTCGCCCGCGCCCTGCCCCACCTGCGCAAGCGCAGCGAGCTGAAGCAGATGGATGCCTCCATCATCCAGATACACAGCCTGGAGAACAAAGCCGACGACCTGCACCGGCTGGGGCTGGTGGAGCTATTCTCCAACCCCGCCGACGTGATCCATATCATCAAGTGGCGCGACATCTACCAGGAGATGGAGCAGGCCACCGACCGCGCGGAAGACATCGCCGACGTGCTGCGGGGCCTTGCGATCAAACATGCCTGATCTGAGCACCTATCAATGGATACTGATAACAATGGTGGTCCTGCTAGCGGTAGCCTTCGACTTCATCAACGGGTTCCACGACACCGCCAACGCCATAGCCACCGTAGTGTCCACGCGCGTGCTCGCCCCGAGCGCGGCCATCCTCATGGCGGCGGGCCTCAACTTCCTGGGCGCACTCACCGGGCAGGCGGTCGCCAAGACCATCACCGGCGGCCTCGTCCAGCCTGGCGCGGTCAAGGAGCTAGACTTCTCGTCGGCGCAGGTGCTGGTCATGGCGGCCCTCGTGGGGGCTATCGTCTGGAACCTGATTACGTGGTACTTCGGCATCCCCTCCTCCAGCAGCCACGCGCTCATCGGCGGAGTGGTGGGGGCTGGCGTGGCCTCGGTAGGCGTGGGCAACGTCATCTGGTCGGGGCTGCTGAACAAGGTAGTGCTGCCCCTGGTGCTTTCGCCCATCACCGGGTTCGTAGTGTCGCTGCTGCTGATGAGGCTGCTCTACTTCCTGGTCGCCCGGGCCTCGCCGCGCAGGGTCGGCTCGACCTTCAGGCGGCTGCAACTGGCCTCCTCCGCCTTCATGGCCTTCTCCCACGGGTCCAACGACGCGCAAAAGACGATGGGCGTAATCACCCTGGCCCTCTTCTCGGCGGGCTTTCCCCTGGCCGTAGACGCAGACGGCACGCCGAACATCCCCTGGGAGGTGGTGCTCATAGCGGCCACCGCGATGGGCGCGGGCACCGCGGCGGGCGGGCGGCGCATCATCCACACGATGGGCCAGCGCCTCGTCCACCTCGAACCCATCCACGGCTTCGCCGCCGAAACCACCGCCGCCACGATAATCGAAACGGCCTCGCGCCTGGGCTTCCCCCTGAGCACCACGCACGTAATCTCGTCCTGCATCCTGGGCGTGGGTGCCGCCCGCCGCGCCTCGAGCGTGCGCTGGGGCATCGCCCTCAACATGATCCGCGCCTGGATCTACACCATCCCCGTCTGCGCCACTATCGCCTTCGTGACATACTTGCTGCTACACTTCATCTTCAGGGGTTGATTTCAGGAGCGTGAAACGTCCTACGATTCGTAATCGCCATCCCCATCCCCAGGCTCAAATTCCACTCAGCCGGGTGGCCGAGACCGACGCGACGTTCACCAGGCAGGGCCGTCTATGGGTGGGCAAGTGCCTCATCTGCAACGGGCCTCTAGCCTTCGATGCCTACACGGGCGAAGGGGCCACGCTGGAGCACATACTCGCCCGCTCGCGTGGCGGCACGGACGACCCGCGCAACCTGGGCATCGCTCACGCCTCGTGCAACGCCGAAAAAGGCCGTCGCTGGGACAAGAAGCGCAGTCGCCCCCAGGAGGAGTACGAAGCCCTGGTGAGGCGCTTCCACGAGCGCAGGCAGCAACGCTGGAGAGAAGCATAGAAGCACTCTCAAGGAGAGGTGTGAAACAGGGTCAACCAAGCCCCGTCCTTGTCATTCTGAGCCCTTCGGCTGCGCTCAGGGTAAACTCCGCGAAGAATCTCGTCCCTCAGCACCCAAATTGCCCCCTTTCTACACGACGATAGAGAATCCCGTGAGAAAAGAGTAAAATCGGGGTAGCGGACGAGATTCTTCGCGGCGCTCAGAATGACAGAGGGGGCTTTCCTGCCGGTATTCGATTGGTTTGCTTTTGGGATAGCTTCCAGTAGCCTTTTGGTTCCGGGGAACACGCAATGACAAGCACAAACATGAGAGTCTTGCCCGACGCAGCCGGTAGAGTGCAGATTCTGCTGGTCTATCTGCTAACTTTAGGTTCTGCCGTGGTGGTCTTCCCGTGTGGTGTCGCCATGTACTTCCTGTTCCACACCATGCCCAAAGCGGAGCAGGTAGAGCAACCCGCCGTGATGCCGTCGGAAGTGTACGAGCTAGAACCCTGGCTTGTAGTCGTGGGCTACATTTACGTTACCTGCATATTGCTCGCGTGCGTGGCATTTGCCGTCCGGGGTACCAGGGCGTTTCTACGTGCCTGGCAGGGCTGGTGGGACGTGGACCTTTACTCGCGCTCCTCCGGCAAGATGCTGCTGCTATTCTGGGCGCTGGTTGCTATAGCGTTCTTCTTTGGCGTTGGTCTCTCGTTTGGCTGGCTTGGCGGGGTAAGCTACGGCATGGAGTGACAAACCGCTTGCCCACCATGCCGTACGTGCCGTACGACCTACAACCCCAACTCCTCCAACTCCCACTGGACACCTTCGTCGCCCACGAGCCGCGCGAGGTTCTCCCATAGCTCCACGCTGGCGGCGTACACCTGCCCCGGCTCAAGCGTGCTAACGCGTGATGGGCAAGCCACTGTAGCTGAAAAATCGCACGCCCTCCACAGGCTCGCTCGTCGCCACCCACACATCGAGGTCCGAATGGGCCACGTCCTCATTTTTGGCGGTGGAGCCATGCACGGCGATAGCGGTCGCTTTGTCGCCGCGCTTATCAATCGCCTTCCGCGCTAATTCGCGGGCGATTTGCAGGCGTGCTCCGTTGGTCGTAGTGCATGCCCTTCTCCTGAAAGTTGCCCCCCGCCCCTTTTCCCTATATCATGTAAGCGCGACGACACGCCATAAATACGGGAGCAGGTACCGCATTGCCAACCCCAAAGCTATGTTCACAGTCCAGATAGCCGTAGCCAAGACAAACAAATACGCCACCAAAGAGAGCGGCGACACCGTCGAGGTGGTGGAGCGGCCCACGGGCGGCTTTTCGGTGGTGCTGGCCGACGGCCAGGGGAGCGGGCCTGCCGCCAAAATCCTCTCGCACATGCTCACCACGAAGGCTATCAGCATGATCAAGGACGGGGCGCGCGATGGGGCGGTAGCGCGCGCCGTGCACGACTACCTATACACCTACCGGGGCGGCAAGGTATCGGCCACCCTGGTCATCCTGAGCGTGGACCTGGCGACCCGCACGCTCGTGATGTCGCGCAACAGCCACTGCCCCATCCTCGTGTGCAGGCCCAATGACCAGGGCCTCACCAGCCTGGACGCCCACTCGGAGGCAATCGGCCTCTACCCCATGACGAAGCCCATAGTAGACCAGCTTCCCCTGGAGCCGGGCACCTATGTGGTTACCTACTCGGACGGCCTGATGGAAGCGGGCACGCGCACCTCCAACAAGATCGACCTGCCCGCCCTGGTCACCTCATGCATCCAGCAAGGCCCCACCGCCCGCGAACTGGCCGACTTCCTCATGTCCGAGGCCCTGCGCCTCGACCTGAACCGCCCCCTCGATGACATGACGGCCCTGGTGGTCTCCATCCTGCCCGGCCAGGAGGTCGAACCCGGCCAGATAGTGCCCCTCGTGCGTACGATGGACCTGACCCTGCCGGTGGAGCGATTTTAGGTTTTGGATTTTAGATTTTAGATTAAGACGAACTCTGAGCAATCCAAAATCTAAAATCCAAAATCTAAAATCTAAAATCTAAAATCGCCTCACCCTTCCACGAGCGCAATAGCCTCGGTGGGCGATGCGCCGCCGTAGATAACCGACATGATGCCTGGGAGGTACCGGTCCATTATGTTCAGGTTGGCGTAGACTACGCCCTTGATGAGAGCGTTGTTAAGCTCGGTGTTCTCCACGTCGATGCTGGTCTTGTAGCGGACCTCGCCGTCGTTGAAATCTAGCTCGAAGTTTCCGATGTACAGGCCGTAGTTGGCCCTGGTGAGAAAGTCGCTGAGCACGGGCCGCTTGTCCTCGGGGGCCTTTACGGGGGCGTAGGAGTAGAACAGGAAAATGTGCTTCGCCTCCTCGTCGCTCGCATAACAGCTCCATCGCCCGTTGCGCCCCGCGTAGTTTAGCAGCAGCACCGGCTTGTCCTCTACCTTCATGACGGTCCAGTTCTCCTCCTTGAAGAACGCAGTCAAAGCGTCAAGTATAGCTCCCAATCGCTTCTCCTCCTATGTGGTGTTTAGTGGTTGGTGGCAATGTGGACCGCCCGATGTGACGCCCTGTGGCTGAAGCCACGGGCTGGCAAGAAGCAAAGTCTCCTTCGGAGACTGCCCTCATGTAAGAGAGTCCC
>DASVQO010000320.1:0-2857 GCA_036389075.1 Chloroflexia bacterium
AAAGACGCAAAGAACTCAAAGAACGCGCAAAGAGGATGAAGGTTTAGAGAGTACAACAAGGACCAACGTACATAGTGTTGTACCCTGGTCCTTTTGCTTAGAACACCCTCTTAATCTTGGCGCGCTCCTGGCGTCCTTGGCGTCTTGGCGGTTTCGTCACCTGATAATCTACACTCTGCGCCTGGACTGGCCGTAGAGCAGGTAAACGCCGATTACGATCAGCACGAGGGGCCACAGGCTGCCTATGAGGTACATCTGCGAGAGGCCCGACAGCACTAGAATGCTCCCCGGTATCAGCGACCACCAGTGCCTGCGCTCGAAGAACCAGATGGCGCAGAAGCCGAGGCCCAGCGTCACGGCCCTAACATCGCCGCCGAGGTTGAAGAAGGCGTAGCTTTGAATTATCTGGCCGACGCCGATGCCGGTGAGAATAGCGCCCGGGATGAGGAAGCCTATCCGGTAAGCCTGGCGCGTCCTGAAGTACGCGTAGAGAAAAGCGCCCCCGATGAGCAGCGGGACCATCCTGCCGAAGCCGCCGAACGCCGAAAGCTGGTTCAGCAGGAACAACAGGCCGCCGCCTATGAGGATGATGCCCAGCGTCGTGCGGTCGCGGTCGTGCTTGTCCGCGGGCGTGACGTAACCCGTAGCAGGCTGAACGCCCTGCGGGTGCTGGTGCGGGTGAGCATGCTGGTGCTGCTGGTTCGGCCATGCCTGTCCCTGGTACTGCTGGCCCGGGACCGGCTGTTGGGGAGCCTGGGGCCCGGCGTACTGCTGGCCCTGGTATGTTGGCTGGGAAGGTTGCTGCGTGCCCGGCGCGGCGTACGGGCCGGGGGCCGCGGGCGGCGCGTAAGCCTGCCGTGGGGCCTCGACACGCCCTCCCGTTGGCTCTTGCTGTTGCGCGGCCGGGATGCCCTCCCCGGCAGGGAAATAGCGCGTAGCGTTGGGATCGTTGTTGCCGGGCGGCCCTGCGCTGGGGCCGGGATTGTAATTGTCCATGTCTGGTTCTCCTAACTATCGCCTGGAGTGTAAGCGGATGGCTTGTTTTATCAAAGGCATGTACGCAGCCGGGTGGTGCAGAGTTGCAACATTCAGGCGCAACTGCTCAGAAGAAGCAGGCCGTCCTGTTACGCGCTTCCCCGGAAAGTGGCCATGAAGTACCCCCCAATAAGCGCCAGGGCCACCATCAGCTCGATCGTCACACGCACCACCTGCAACATGGCCTCGGTCAGCCCCAACTGCTCGCGCCAGGCGTGCACCGCCAACAAGACCAGGAACACCAGCCAGAAAGGTATCCAGCCCGACCACACCTGCCTCACGAACGATACTGCCCTGCGTCGCAACGATGGACCCTCCACCCGGTCGAGCAAGGCATCCGTGCTCTTGTGGAACTGCTTCCTGTAGGCGTTACCCTGGGCCAGCACGTATAAAGAGTGCCAGCCCGCACCCACGCCAGAGAACCAGACCTGGGCCGAGGCCGTCCTGCGAGTGCCACCCGGCACAGGCTCGTAGATGGTGGTCGTGGCAGTCTCCGTAACGCCGTAACGCCGCGTCGAAGTGCTGCCGGGCGCGGACAGATAGCGGCGAGTGTAGTGCAACGATACCCGCCTGGGCGGCTCGAACTCGGTTACGACCGCGGTGTCAGAGACTATAAAGTCCTTGTATGGGGTAGACCACCGTATCGTCGTGCCTGTGCCTATCGCACCTTCGGATACCTCCATACGCTCAACGCCGGGCGCGGCCTCGGGGTCGAGCAATCTGTTCATCGAGAGTTCGAATAGCTCTTCCGGCGGCACACGCACCACGTCGGAACGCTTCCAGGTCAATCTTCTCATCAGCCTCTTCACCGCGACTGCCGGACTTTATATGCCCGCCCTACTGGCCGTCTCCAACACCCCGGTAAAGACCGTTGGCCTCAATATACTCCCGCACGGCGTCCGGCACGCGGCAGCGTATAGAGCGCCCGGCCGCCACCCGCTGCCGGATATCCGTGGCCGAAATCTCCAGCATAGGCGCGTCTACCCCGTCCACCGAGGCCATGATACCCGGCAGCCGCTCCTCCAACGCCGCCGCGTCCACGCTGGCGCCCGGCCTGCCGACGACCGCGAGCCGGGTCTGCAACAGGATACCCGCCGGGTCGCGCCACATAGGGAAGCTGGCGAGCGAGTCGGCCCCGATGATGAACCACATTTGCAGCCCCGCCCCACCCCACGCCTCGCGCAAGTGCCGCACCGTGTCTACCGTGTAGGACGGCCCTTCCCTGTCAACGTCCACGCGTGAGATGCCGAAGCAGGGATTGTCGCGGACTGCAAGCTCAAGCATAGCGACCCGATGCTCGGCGGGCGTGACGGGGCGGTCCTGCTTCAAAGGCTGCACGCCGGTGGGCACGAACAGCACCAGGTCGAGCGCCAGCGCCTCGCGCACCGTCTCGGCCACGAGCAGGTGGGCCAAATGCACCGGGTCGAACGACCCCCCCAGCACACCCAGCCTTTTGACTTCAGGCTTCATCGTCTCCAAGCATCAAGTCCTGTGTAGAGGTGGGTGTCATGCCACGGTGACGTTCGCGTGGGGGAAGCGGGCTTGCAGGGCCTCCACCACTTGCGGGGTGAGGGCCATCTGCGTGCCGAGCGCCACCCAGTACTCTATCCGCAGGCGAGCGTTGCCGTCGGTCACGCTTTCCAGGGCCACCACGGGCGCAGGGCTGGCTGCTATGTCCGTAAAATCGCGCAGGGCGGCGCTTATCTGCGTGCTGGTGTCGGTCAGGCTGGCGTTAGGCACCTGTATGACTATCACCTGCCTCTGCAAGTTTGCCACCGAGCGGTTCGTGACAATCTCATTGAGCACCACGTTGTTGGGGACT
>DASVQO010000321.1:0-3355 GCA_036389075.1 Chloroflexia bacterium
ATGAGGACGATGGACCCAGGAGACGCAACCGCCAAGACGCCAAGAACGCGCCAGGACCAGGATTGTTTTTTCACCGCAGAGACGCAGAGGACGCGGAGGACGCGCTGAGATTCGAATTGTTAGTCCTGTACAGGCGCGGCATTTCACTGTACGATGCTGCCCCTGTAAGAACACCCTCAATTCTTCTCTGCGTAACCTCCGCGTCCTCTGCGTCTCTGCGGTGAACCATTCTTAATCTTGGCGTGGTTCTTGGCGTGGTTCTTGGCGTTCTTGGCGTTCTTGGCGTCTTGGCGGTTCCGTCTCGTGTTTCCGCCGGCGCTACTCAACCTGGTAGCGCCGCCAGATGTCGCGGGCCAGCGCCTGCGGGTTAGCCTCGATACCGTACTTGGCGAAGTACTGGCAAACGCGCAGCACGTCGCGGGCGAAGATCTGAAACGACTCGTCGTTGATGATAGGATCGACCGCCTGGGGGAAGTCAATCAGAGTGATCGCGCCCTCCCAGTAGAGGATGTTGTGCGCCGAGAGGTCGCCGTGCACGCGCCCGTTCGCCAGCATCAATTCGATATTGTGCATCGCCCGGTCGAACAGGGTCCGCGCCTCGGCCCGCTCCAGGTTCACGCTGTTCAGGGTGGGGGCGGGCCAGTCCACGTCGCCCACGTACTCCATGAGGATGACGTTTTCATTCGAGGCGAACGGCCTCGGCACGTCAGCCCCGGCGGCGTGCAGCATACTCAGCGTGCCGAACTCGCTGCCAAGCCACGACATGTGCAGCAACTCCTGGCCGAACTCGGTGCGCTTCCTTATCGCGGCTTGCTGGCGGCGGCCCCAGGCGCCGTGCCCCGCCGAGTCCCGCTCGTCGCGCCCCTGGCGGTAGAGCCAGTCGTTGCGCAGGTTGCGGAACATGCGCGGGCGGTAGATCTTGGCCGCTATCAACTCTACCTCCATGGCCGGGGCCGCCGCGCAACAGTAGACGGTGGCTTCCTTGCCCCCCTTCACCTGCCGTAGCACGTCGGTGATGATGCCGTCCTCGTAGAAGCCGCCTAGATAGTTGATTATCCACTCGTGCTCGTGCCGGGAGCCGGAGTAGGTCGGGTTGAACTCGCGCAGGGCACCCACGTTGTGCTGTGCCAGGGCGGTTACATCGTCTTTGCGCCGCGTCTGGGCCTTGGGCTTGGGAGCCGGCCCGCGAGAGGGCTTAGTGTCTTCTGTGTCTTCCAGGTCTTCCAGGTAATCGAGATAGTCCTGTACGTTCAAGGGTATAAGCTCCTTATATGCTTTGTCCGCCGCTTAGATAGTTCGTGTGAAAGGCAACACAAGGGAAGGTGAAAGGTCAGGGAGCGTGCTTCCAGCCATGTGCGACTTCACGATGTGCCGGACAGGGGATGTCCTGGGCAACAAAAAAGCCGGGGCGCAAGAGGAGCGACCACGGCATCAGCTAAGCGGCGATAAAGAGCCTACGCGCGAAGCGATCTCCCCCTGCGAACTGGAAGCACACTGACGGTGCGGGCAACGAGTGCATATCCCATTGTGCTTGCTCCTTTCGCGGGTTCGCGGAGTAGTGATTTCGTACTGGGCACAGTATATCAGCGCGGATGTGCCCTGTCAATAGGACTTTAGACGGAGAAGTGGCGCACAGTGGCTGGTGCCGGGCGAACGTAGGTAATGTGCAAGTGCGTCAAACCTGACAGCGCACTCATGCTTAGCCAGTGCATATCTGCAAACTGCCGCCCGTGGGGGACACTCGCCCCTTCTGTCATTCTGAGTGCTGTACCAACGAAGTTTGGTCCATATAGCCGGGCGGTTGAAACCGCGGGCTACCTTTACAAAGTGCCCCTGCGGGCACTGCACCTTTCTAGATGTAACTTTGTTGGTCTTGTACTCAGAATGACAAAGCCCACCTTCGGTCGCTTGCTTCCCGCACCTTGCAGATACTCCCTGGCCGCTTGGTCTTACCGCACAGGTTGGTTCCAATCGGGATAGGCAGGGAAGTTTGCACCAAGCGGCGCTACCTTGCTATCATCCCAATCGTTCATCAACAGACCGGGTAGTCTATGGTAATAAGTGTAGTAGCTGTCTACAGCGGCAATGGAGCGATACAAATGATGCTGGGCATGGGACGTGTAGGGATTTTGTGCGCGCTGCTCCTGACAATCTCAGGCAGTCCCGCTTCTTCTGCTTACGTCCAACCAGGGGCCTCGGAAGGTAGGTTTTTCCCCGCAACCGGCTACTTTGTCGGCTCTAACTTCTATGCTTACTGGCAGCAACATGGAGGTCTACAGCAGCAGGGTTATCCCATAAGTGGAGAGCTTCAGGAACGCTCTGAGACTGACGGCAAAGTATACACAGTCCAATACTTTGAAAGATCGGTCTTTGAGAGGCACCCTGAGAATCAGCCTCCCTACGACGTGCAGCTTAGCCTGCTTGGGGTAGCAGCTTTTCGAGCTAAGTATTCAACTGGCACGCCCGCGCAAGTGCCAAACCAGTCGCCGGACTCGGTGTACTTCCCGGAAACCGGCATGCGGCTTGGCGGCTCTTTCCTACAGTACTGGCAGAGCTTTGGAGGACTGAGTCAAAACGGCTATCCAATCTCCAATGAGCTTCAAGAGGTAAGCAAGCTAGACGGCAAGCCGTATACGGTGCAGTACTTTGAGCGCGCAGTCATGGAATGGCACCCGGGGAACACACCACCATACGATGTGCTCCTCAGTCAATTAGGCACCTTTCGTTACCGGGGCAGGTACTTAGCCGGCAAGCCCGTACCGGCGGGAGCTCGACTCTTGGTGCCGGGTTTACAGCGCGCTACACAGCCCATTGTGGTTGGCAGAAGCATCTACTATCTGAAAGGGAGTGCGGATTATTCTCTCGTCTACGGTTATGACCTGGAGAGAAATAGAGAGTTCCTGGTTAGCGACAGACCGGGCCTGAAACGGAACCTCGCGGGAGACGGGCACTTCCTGGCATGGGTGGAGCGCCAGGACTCCAGGAGCAGCATACAGGTACATGATCTAGAGAGTAACAAGACTTTCGCCCTTATTGAGGGTATTCAACTCTCAACATACCCCGAGGACCGTGCCCTCGCGCTCCATGAAGGCGTAGCATACTACCACGAGAGCACTCCCACACACCAGGGCTTATATGCTCATAATGTCGCTACAGGAGACACAGTCCTCATCGATAAATTTGGGCGGGGTCCGGTAGCCGAGGATGGCATACTGGTCTGGACCCATATGGAACCCCTTGAGGACAGCGTGGTCGAAATATACGCCAGCGCGGTGGACGGTAGCATGGGCGCTACTTTCATTGTCCAGGCATCCAGCCCCCCGCTGTTTCGAGGCTACTCTGTCTCCGAGCGCAG
>DASVQO010000322.1:0-10586 GCA_036389075.1 Chloroflexia bacterium
CGCGAACTCAGTTGTGCTGCTGTCTATTCGCCACGTCGCGCTCGTGGGCGAGTACCAGGCGGCGTATAGCGGTGCGCAGGCTGCGAGGGTCGAGTGGCTTGAGCAGGTACTCGTCCGCGCCCAGCTTCTTACCGAAGTCGGTTTGGTCCACGACCGATATGATCAGCACCGGTATGTCTTTGGTGCGTGGGTCTTGCCTCAAGGCCGCCAGCACTTCCCAGCCGTCGCGCCTGGGCAGGATGACGTCCAATGCGATTGCGGAAGGCATGATTTGCCCTGCCAGGTCCAGCGCCTCGTCGCCCGTTTCGGCCAGCACCACGTCGAAGCCTTCCAATTCCAGCATGTCACAAATGATTTCACGCTGGTCCGCGTCGTCCTCGGCCACCAGCACGGTGCCCATCGCGGGCTGGCGGGCGCGCCTCGGCTCTGAAGGCATTGCCCTCGACGGCGCTTTGTCGCCCGGCCTCGCGAACGTGCCGTACTCGCCCTGTACTACCGGCAGGCTGAAGCTGAAAGTGCTGCCTTTGCCTGGACCCGGGCTGTAGGCCCATACCCGCCCGCCGTGCAAGTCTACCAGGTTGCGCACTATCGTCAGGCCAAGCCCCGCGCCGCCCGACCGCCGCTTCACCGTGGTATCCACCTGGTAGAACCTGTCCCATATACGGGCTAGCTGGTCCGACTCGAGGCCCGCGCCGTTGTCCTGCACCGACACCACGATGCTGCGCGCCTCCCCCTCCGGGATCGGCTGGGCGGATGGCTCGTAGACTTGTTCGGCCTCATCCCCGGGCTCCAGCGGTGTGAGGTAACCGTCAATCGTGATGGTGCCCCCACCTGCGTGCTTTATCGCGTTGGTGATAAGGTTCTCAAGGATCTGTTGCACTTTCTGGTCGTCGGCCAGCACCTTGTTCAAATGGCGGGTCGGGAGCAGGTTGGTTATTTGCACGCCTGCGTTCACGGCGAGAATGCGGGTCTGCGCGATTGTGCGGGCCGCCACTTCCCCCATATCCACAGGGTCCGTCCGCAGGTGGACCGCCCCCGACTCCAGCTTCGACACGTCCAGCAGGTCGTTTATGAGGCGGAGCAGCCGGTCGGCGTTGGCGCGGACAGAGTTGAGCACTTTGGCCTGGCGGTCGGCCAGCGTCCCGTGCACTCCCCGCAACATCAGGTCGCTGTAGCCAATGATGGCGGTGAGCGGCGTCCTTAGCTCGTGGCTGACGATAGACAGGAACTCGTCCTTGAGCCGTTCCACGAGCTTGTCCTGGGTGACGTCGTGCAGCACTGCCACCGCGCCTACGGTGCCGCCTTGCGGGCCTGTGAGGGGAGCGCAACTGACGCGGACGAAGGCTTCAGGTTGGTCGGGCCTGCGCACCAGCATGTTTTCACCCACCACAACCTCGCCGCGTAGCGCGCGGGTGACGGGTAGCTGCTCGGCCTCGTACGCATCGCCCTCCGCGGCGAAAAGTCCGTACGTGGCAGCCCCGCCATTGGGCGAGGATACTCCTGGCAGGCCGGTGCCCAGCAGCTTTTCGCCCGCCGGGTTCATGCGGAGCACTTCGCCCTCCCGGTCGAAGATAACCACCCCATCGGCCATGTGGCTGATAACCATCTCCAACTCTTCGGCCCTGGCTCTCGCCAGCTCGGCAGCTTCCTGCACCACCTGCCGCGCGCGCACCACCTCGGTAACGTCGTGCGCGATGAGCATGAGGGAGCGTTCGCCGTCGCCAGCCAGGTTGTCCACCGGTAGCGCCTGCCAGTTCCAGTACGTGGTCCCAGTGGTCGGATTCTCCGCCTCGAACTGCTCAAAGGACAGCGGTTCGCCGGTCTCGAAGACGTGGGCCAGCATCTGCCGCATAGCCACACCCCGCTCGCTGTCGTCGGAGTTCAATTCGTGCGCCTTGAGGCCGACGATAGACTTGCCGCTGCGATACGGCTCGGGGAGGAACTTGTTGAAGTGGCTATTGGCGACAATTATTCGCCAGTCCGGAGGCGGACCAAGCACGACGAGCACGCCGGGGTAGTGCTCGATCACGGCTTGTAGGAACTGGCGCTGCCCGCTCTCGGCCTTCTGCGCGCGGTTCTGGTCGATAGCCACGGCGGCCCCGTTCGCGATGACGGAGGCAAGCTCTATTTCCCGCTCGTGCCACTGCCGTTCCGTGCGGCTGCCGAGGATGAGAGCCCCCAGTGGCTGCCCCTTCGCTATAAGGGGCACCCCGAGCGCCGACACCCCGCCCTCGGCGATGTGCACCGGGAACTCCTCGGGGGGCAGGTTGGGATCCGTGCCTATGCCGTGTATAACAACCGGGCGCATAGCGGCAATCGTTCTACCCGACACCCCCTGGCCGGTGGGGAAAAGGTGGTCGCTGTAAGTTGAGCTGCGAAAACCGGCCATCGAGAGCCAGCGCGTCCTACCGTCCGGCTCCAGTGTGGCGATACTGGCATAGTCGGCGTTCAGCACCTGGCGCACGCCGGCTAGCATCGAGTCGAGCAGTTCGCGCAGGTCGGAGGGCTGGCCGAGGCGCAGGCCCAGTTCGCGCAACACGCGCGTCTCTTCGATCACCGACTCGGCGCGCCACACCTGCTCCGCGTGCCCCATGATATAGCCCGCCGCCCGTGCGAACGCTTCGAGACGCTCCATGTCCAATCCGGTTTGGGCGTCAACGACTACCAGTTGCGCAAGCTCTTGCTCGTCAAAGAAGACCGGCACCGAGACATCGCGCTCGCCGCCTCTAAACTTCTCCCCGCTCGGCTGCTCGCCGCTCGCTTCAAGCAGCGTGAAGCACTCTGGCTCTTGCCTCGGTGAGATAAGGCAGACCCTGCCCGCGCCAAGTGTGTGCGCCACCGCGCCGAGGAGACTCTGTAAGGCGGTATAAGCCCCTCCCACTAGCCTTGTGTTTCCCCTGCTTGTCGACTCCATCCCCTGCCCTTCTCCCACGGTTTCCATGTCCTCAGGCATAACCACTTGCTCGGCTGCTCGGCAGAAAGTCCCACCAGCCGTATGCAGCACTCAGCCCCACCGCGCCTTGCCCCTACATGCGCATGACTACGCGCCTGTAAGCTTCGGCATAACCAATGCCGTACGGCTCGCCTATCTGAGCGGCACGCGTCTTTATACGAGCGCCCAGTTCGGTGGCCTCGCCCACCTGCGTGACATGCAATTTTAATGCCTCGATCTTATCCTCTATAGTTTCAGTTATGTCAATCAATACGTTCGGCTGCTCGGTACCCCACAGGTAAATCTCCTTTACTTTGTGAGGCTCCAGCCCCTCGCGGATATGATCGGGGAACTGGAGGGGGTCGCGGGCGGTGGGGTAAATCGCGTCCACGGTGGCCTGGCCGATGGCGCGGTGGTCGGGGTGATTGACGAACTCGTTGTTGTAGAAGAGGGTGATGGGGTCGTGGGTCATCACGGCGTATGGGCGGTACTTGCGGATCATGTAGGTCACGGCCCCGCGCAGCTCCAGGCTGGGCACAAGCTCACCGTCCCCGAAGCGCAGGAACTCTACCGTGGTCACGCCCAAGCGGGCGGCGGCGGCGCGCTGCTCGTCCTCGCGCAGGTTGCTCAGGCGCTCGTTGGTCATCGAGCGGTCGGGGGTGCCCTTGTCGCCGCTGGTAGCGACCACAAAGACCACCTCAATCCCCGCGCGCACCCAGCGGGCCACGGTGCCCGCCGAGGAGAACTCCGGGTCGTCGGGGTGGGCCGCCACGAGCAGCACCCTGCGCTGTTCCTCCGGCCACTCCTCCGCAGTCGGGCCGGGCCTCTCAATCGGGTTCATCGGGGGCAAAGGAGGCGCGGGTGGCACGGTTGGTGCTGAACTTTGAGGCTCGGAAGCCGCCTGCGTGCCGGACGTGTTGTCCGGCTCTGTGTTCCGTGTATCGTCTGTACTGTTGGTGTCGGCCATATCGCTGGATCGCTCCCTTATTGCGTAGTGTGCTTGGTCCTGTATGCGGACGAGCACGCCTTCACGGTATAACACTCCTTTATCACAGCGTCAAGCAACTGGAAATTCGACCCATGAGCGCAACGAACAACCACCAGGCCGAGCCAGGCGAGATACGGCTGAGCAACATGGTCTTCTTTGGAACGCACGGCGCGAACCCCGAGGAGACCATCCTGGGGCAGCGTTTCAGCGTGGACCTCTCGTTCTGGCTCGACATGTCGGAGTCCGCGCGTACGGACCAACTGGAAGACACGGTGAGCTATTCCGCCGTGTACAAATTGATACGGAGTGAAGTAGAGGGCGAGCCTAGTAAGCTGTTGGAGCACCTGGCGGGCCGCATTCTGGACCGCGTTTTGCAGTTCGACGCGCGCATAACCAGGGCCAGGGTGGAGGTGGGTAAGCCCAGCCCGCCGCTGAAGGGGAGCACTACTGTGGTAGTATCGGTGGTGCTGGAGAGAGTTAGAGCAGGCGAGGTGGATACTTAGTGGCCTTACAGCCGCGAATCTGTGCCTGAGACGCGCAAAAACTGCCGCCTGTTGGCACGTTACTTGCACGGGAGCATCTATTCAGGCTATGTCTACCGGCGGCAAACATAGCGAGACTTAACGAAGGATAGGCATCTTCCCACATGTCTCAACCATATAATGCTACCCGCGAGTTCGGCATGGTGACGACTGGCATGCCGAGGTCGCGCCATATTTTGCGTCCTGAGACAAGGGGCAGTGGAGGAATGCAGCAGCCCGACCGGCCACCGGGGCGAAACCGCAGCGGCGCTCTAAATGAGCCTAAGGACGTGCTCGTCGTTGAAGACGAGGCATACCTGTGCGACCTCGTGGCCGACGTGCTGGAAGCCGAGGGGCACAAGGCGCGCACCGCGTCCAACGGCCAGGAGGCGCTGGAGAGGGTGCAGGACCGCAAGCCACAGTTGATCCTCCTCGACCTGATGATGCCCGTCATGGACGGCTGGGAGTTTATTCGCGCGCTCCGCTCCAACCGCGACTGGGCGGACATCCCCATCGTGGTGGTGACCGCCGTCTACGACATCAAGCGCACCCAGCAGGAGACCGGCGCGGTCGCCGTCGTCACCAAACCCTTCGACATCGACCAGATAGCCGATGTGGTCGCCCGCTTTAGTTCGTAGACTTGCTGTGTAAGAGACGGAAACGCAAAGCATGCCCTGAGCACAGCCGAAGGGACGCAAAGCACGCAAAGAACGCGCAAAGAGTAGTGATTGTTTAGAGGAACAAGAGGAGCAGGGTACGGCATACTGTACCCTGCTCCTCTTGTTTGGAGCGTCAGCCATAGTCCTGACGTGGCTCTCGGTGCCCTGGCAGCCTGGCTTCCTGGCTTTTCAACTCCGCTGGCTTGAGGGGCTGCCACTGCGTGCGCTATAATAGTGTCAGCCCCCGCGCGTTCGCATACCCATTCCCAGCTGAGGCTAGATTCTTCTTCCGAGCACATCCCGATATGAGTAATCGTTCCAGGCAGTCCTCACGCGCTCCAAAGTCGCAGCGGGTGGCCGCGCGCCCCGCCACACTCCTGGTTGCCACGGGTATCCTGACCGCGCTGGTCCTGGCCTACTTGACGCTCCGATTCGCGGCCCCAAGCGTGCTGCCCCCTTTCATGCGCTGGGGGATTGGGCCTACCGTCCTAACTCTGTCGCCGGAGGGCCGCATCAGTTTCATTCGTAGCACTGAAGGCATCGTGCCGAGCCTGTTCGTGGTCAATCCCGATGGTACCAACGAACAGCAACTTACCCGCGACATCTACATCGACCAATCGGCGTGGTCGCCTGACGGCAAGTACATAGCTGCCCAGGCAAGGTACAACGGCGTAGGCAGCATTCTTCGAATCGAAGTAGGCGCAGACAATAAGGCGGTGGAGATACTCAATCTCACCGACCAGGAGACCGCCGAAAACGCCTACCCCACCTGGTCGCCCGACGGCACGCGCATAGCGTTCATGTCCAAGCGCGGCGGCGGTAACTGGCAGATCCACGTGATGAACGCCGATGGTTCGGACAAGCGTATGGTCACTGACGGCAAGGGGCTGGCGAAGCTGCCCGTATGGTCGCCCGATGGCGCGAGCATAGCTTACGTGCTGAGCGACGGCGCCAGTTCCGCGAGCGAGGTCTACGTGGTCCCGGCTGCGGGGGGTGCGGCCAGGGCTATCACCAGCAACGGCTCCGTGAAGTCGTACCCGCTGTGGACGCACGACGGCAAGTCGGTGGTCTTTGTGCAAGGCTCCGGCGACCGCGACAACACTATCGCCATCGTGCCCATTGAGGGCGGCGATCCCAGGGACATCACGGAACCGGGTGCCGTGAAGGGTCTACAGCTATCGCCCACCGGGCCGGTGCTCGTGTACTACAGGGTACTGATAGAGTCGAGGGGCACCGATATATACACATTATCCCTGGACGGAGGCGCGCCGGTGCTCGTGACCGGCGACAACCCTGACGACTACTACCCCGCGTGGTCGCCGGATGGCAAGAGGCTAACATGGGCCAGCAGCCGGCTTGGCGCGCAGGGCCGAGAATACCGAATCGCAGTTGGCAACCTCGATGGCACCGGCACGCAGGTAATAACCTCCGGGCCGGGGGCCGAATACCAGCCCCAGTGGGCACCAGCAGTAAAGTAGGAGTAACATGCCGCGAACTCAGACCAGTCGGAACGCCTTCAACGCCATGCTGCTCGTCCTGGCCGCCATGCTCCTGTGGGCCTGTAGCGACCTCCCGGTAAGCACCGGCCCTACACCTACCACCGTGGCACTACAGGCGACCAGGACGCCGCGCCCCACCCGTGTGGCCCCAACGGCTACCGAGGAAATAGTCGTCGAGGAGCCCACCGAAACGCCGGAAGAAGAGCCTGTCGCCACGGCCACCCCGCGCAAATCGCTGGGTGGTGGCGGAGACCAGCCCACGGCCACGCAGGCGGCCCCCAGGAGCACCCGCACCCCCAGGACCACGCCAACCGCCGTAGCGGACGACCTCGCCACCCCTATCGCCACGCTCATGCCCTCCGCCGACCGGCTGGAGATATTCGAGCAGGTCTGGGAGACGGTAGCCGACAACTACCTCTACGAGGACTTTCACGGGGCCGACTGGGACGCGCTCAAGGAAGAGTACGAGCCCAAAGTGGCCGCTGCCGCCTCCGGTGACGAGTTTTACGCCACTATTGACGACATGGTGACCGAGCTTGGCGACGACCACTCGCGTTACCTCTCGCCCTGGGACGCCGACGAAGAAGACGACCTGATGAGCGGCAACACCAGCTACGTGGGCGTAGGTATCTTCAGCAAGCACAACGAGACCGAAATCCAGGTTGTGTACGTCTTCCCAGGCAGCCCCGCCGAGGAAGGTGGTATCAAGAGGCGCGACGTAATCACGGCGGTCGATGGCGGCCCCATCACCGAGGACGACGAGGACCTGAGCCGCATCAGGGGGCCGGAGGGCAGCAAGGTGACGCTCACGGTGCGCTCGCCCGGCGAGGAGGCGCGCGACGTGGAACTGGTACGGGGGCCAATCAATGGCGCGGTGCTCCCGTCCGCAAGCAGGCTTGAAGCCGACCCCTCGGTGGGGTACCTCGTCATTCCGAGCTTCGACCCCGAGGACATGGACGAGCAGGTGGCGGACGAGCTTGAGAAGCTGGTCGAGGGCGACGAGCCGCTGGCCGGTATTGTTGTTGACCTGCGGGGCAACGGCGGCGGCCTCATCGACACCATGGAGCGTATCGTCGGCCAGTTCATGACGGGGGAGGGCGGCAAGTACGCCTCCAGGGGCCGCGAGCACTTGATGATCCCGCCCCGAGGCACCATGTACCAGGAACTGAAAGACGTGCCCCTCGTGGTGCTCGTGGACGAAGGCTCGGAAAGCGCTTCCGAGATGATGACCGGCGCGCTACAGTACCGGGGCCGCGCTAAGGTGGTAGGCGTACCCAGCGCGGGCAACACCGAGACGGTCTACCCCTACGACTACGATGACGGTTCGCGGCTCTGGCTGGCCGAAGAGGGCTTCCAGTTGCCCGACGGCTCGACGTTGGAGGGCACGGGCGTCATACCGGACGCCGAGATTGACGTTGATTGGACCGAGTACCCTGAGAGCGAGGACCCGCACATCCTGAAAGCTATCGAGTTGATAAAGGACTTTCAGTAGGGCGAAGGATGGGTGAAAGCTCCTGGCGCGTGGGGTAGGAGAAAGCATGTACGGACCCGGTGAGGACCCGTTTGCGGGCGTACCACAGGTGGATGCGAGGTCAACGCGCGAGCATTACGAGAGCGGCGACGTGGACCTGCTCGACGTGCGGGAACCTGAGGAGTGGGACATGGGGCACGTGGAAGGTGCCCTTTGGATACCAATGGGGCAGTTGCAGGCCCGCTGGCGCGAGATCGACCCCTCTCGGAAGCTGGTCGTGGTGTGTCGCAGCGGCAGCCGCTCCAACTACGTGGCCGCCATGCTCCGGCAAGTGGGCATCGACGCGGCCAACCTGGAGGGCGGCATGCTCGCCTGGCAGTCGGAGAAGCTACCGATTACGCCGCCCGGTATCATCTAGCCGCACGGATAACATTGCGTAAGTTTTTCCACACCACCCGCGCAAACACGCCCGAAAACTTGGTATAATTCAGGTGCACAGGACGCACGGACAAACTCGCGAGTTATCGTCTGTGGCGCGTTTCTGTTACACAAGACCTTCCGGCGAGCGCAACCAGAGCCTCTCTGGACCGTCTTCTACTCAGGGTGCTACAGCTTCGGCCCCTATCGATTCACCCATTGAAATGCGCGACGCCGCGTCACAAGCGGCCCGTTGTCGCGCCCGCCACACGGCGGGTCTATCGAGGTAAGGTAAAGAAGAATATGCTCGTCTCGCTCATACGACGTCACAAGGGAATATTTTCCGCACTCGCTGCCGTAGTGTTTATCGCGGCAAGCGTCGGACCACGGCAGCAACCGGCCCGTGCCCAGACGCTGCCGGAACCTATAGCTGCCGGCCTCGAGATTTCGCCCCTGGCTGCACGCTCGGGCAATGGTGAACTCTTCGGCATGGTGGCACGCGACCCCTTCTACGAGTTCAACACGGACAGCGTGAATTTCCCTAATCAGCCCAACAAGGTGGCGCTGGAGCGGCAAGCTTCCGAGCTTGCGTCGGCGGGCGTGCGCTGGATACGCATGGAGTTCTTTGCCGATTACGATGGCTCGGTGCGGCCCGGCGAGATCAACTGGGAGAAGTACGACTGGTTCATACGCGAGCTTGCCCCCAAGTACAACCTGAAGGTGCTGGCGCTGCTCAACGTGGGCATGGTGGCTTACAACGGCGAAACGTTGCGCACACTGGCCTTCAACGACCCCGCGGACGGTGGCGGCAGCAACCCTACAGACGGCTCCAACCACTTCATCCGCGTATTCACCGCACGCGCCCAGACGATAGCCGCCCGTTACGGCACCTCCATCAGCGCGTATGAAATCATCAACGAGCCGAACATCAGCTTCGACCTGTGGCTCGACAGCGGGCATGGCTCGGCTGAGATCAAGCCGGAACGCTACGCGGCCCTCATTTTCAACGCTTACCGCGCTATCAAGAGCGTCAACGCCCAGGCCCAGGTCATCGTCGGCGGCATCATGATTGGCTCGCCGCCGGAGGGACAAGACCACGACCAGTTCGACTACCTGTTCCAGCTTTACGTTTCGCCCTGGGCCGACAAGTACCGTGCGGAGGGCTTCAGCAGCCGCGAGGGCTGGAACGTGGTGCCCTGGGACGGCGTGGCCCTGCACCCTTACTTCCTCGATCCGCCGCAGCTTTTCGCATTGGTGCGAGAGTTCGCGCGCAAGCTGCGGGACCGGGGGGACCACGCGAGCAAGCTCTGGATCACCGAGGTAGGGGCGCAGGCGGTGCCCCCCGCCAACCGTGGGGATGCGCCTACCCGCGACGAGGTCAGGCAGGCGGAGTTCGTGCGCGGCCTCTACAGCGGCATCCTGCGCGACCCGGAGTTGCGATCCATAGTACCACACGTATTCTGGTTCAAGTACGAGGACTTTGTCCCCGGCAACTACACGCACAACTACGGCCTTGTGCGCTTGCAGGAAAACGAGCGCCGCGACGGGTACAGCTCCTCGGGGGCCGTGGAGATACGCAAACTGGCCTACCGCGCCTACCAGGAAATAGCGCGTGGCGGGGCCATAACCGACCCGGTGGACGTGGGGCAGGTGCTCGACGGCAACCAGGTGTACTTCGGGGAAACGGGCCAGGCGATCGCCCCCCAATTCGCGGAGTACTGGCGCGACCACGGCGGGCTAGGGCTGTTCGGCTACCCCATTAGCCGCCCCGTGCCCCTCAACGGCTACCTGAGCCAATTCTTCGAGCGCGCCATCTTCGAGTACCACCCTGAAAACAAGGGCACTCCCTACGAAGTGCAATTGCGCCTGCTCGGCAACGAATTCACGCACGGGCGCACCTTCGACAAGGCCGACGTAGCGCTGTTGACGCCCGACAAGATCTATTTCCCCGAGACGGGCCACAGCCTCGGAGGGGCCTTCCTGAAGCATTGGCAGGAGAACGGGGCTATGCAGGTGTATGGCTATCCCATCTCCGAGGAGATAACCGAAGTGTCGCCCACGGACGGCCAGCCCTACCTGGTGCAGTACTTCGAGCGCAA
>DASVQO010000323.1:0-7781 GCA_036389075.1 Chloroflexia bacterium
GTTTGATAATAGGGTGCCCCTGAAGGCCGCCATAAACGAAGCAGTCGAGCTAGGCAAGCGGTTTGGTAGCGATAGCTCCAGCCGCTTTATAAATGGAGTGCTTGGCACGGTAGCTGCTGAGCACCAGCAACTGCGCCGCAAATACAACAAGGCCGCCCCCGGCGCGACCGCCAACCAGGAATAAGTAAGGAACACCCTAAGCCGAATGTCTTCGCGACAGGAACTATTCAGGAGGCTCCGTCCGCTGCTTGCCGAGGCCCTCGGGGCCGACGAGGATGAGATTAGCCTGGACACGAGCGTCTACGACGACCTCAACGCGGATACGTTAGAGTTCCACGACGAGGTCATCCCGCTGATTGAGGAGGAATTCGGGGTTACGATAGACGATGACGAGGTACCTGATCTCACTACCGTGCGCGAGCTGGTAGCATATTTGGCAGAAAACACCTAGCCTATCCCGGCTTGAAAGGAGACATATTCGAATGGCAAACGCTACGGAACACCTCAAAGAGGTCGCCGTCCAGCAGTACGGAGTGGACGAGGCAGAGGTCGCCAACAAGGACGCGAACGCTCTCACCGAGCTGCTCCTGGGCAAGATCGCGATGGACAAGTACAAGGTCAGCGCCTCGGAGCTTGAGGGCCTCGACCGCCGTGGGGAGACCCAGCTGCTCCTCCAGAACATGGTCAGCGACCTACTCAAGGTGGATAAGAGCAAGGTAAGCCCTGAGACGAGCTTCTCCGACCTCGGAGCCGACTCGCTGGACATGGTCGAGTTGCTCATGACGATCGAGGACGTGTTCGAGCCGTTCGGGGAGATGAAGATCCCCGAGGAAGACGCCAACATCGGCACCGTGGGCGAGGCCGTTGACCGCATCGACTCCTACATCACCAACTACGTCTCCGCAAGCTGAGATTTGGAATTTCGAATTGCGAATTTGCTGGATACCTGCTAAATTCGAAATTCGCAATTCCAACTTCCAAATTGGTTATTTGTAAAGGGGCGCGGTGGGTCCTATAATGGACTTGCCGCGCCCTTTGTGCGCACGGCGGTCGTTGGGACACTTTACAGCCACCAGATAATGAGCACTTTGTCGTCAATTCGCCAGCGCCTCCCGTTCGGCAAACGCAACGGGAGGCCACCGCGTACCTCGCGCAGGCGGTCTGACGGCAGCCTCGACGTAGAGATGCCCCTGATGGAGCACCTGCGCGAGTTCCGTGATAGGCTCATCAAGTCGGCGCTGACGGTACTGATTTTCACCGCGCTGAGCTTCGCGTTTGTGGACCGCGAGATCGACGTGCTCCTGGGGATGACGGGCGGCAGGAACCTAATCGCTATCACGGTCACGGAGAATTTTGTCGCGTACGTAAAGGTGGCGCTCATTACGGGCGTGGGCCTCTCGATGCCGGTGCTGGTGTACCAGTTGTTCCAGTTCCTCGCCCCGGGCCTGACCAGGAACGAGAAACGCTGGATTCTGATTAGCCTGCCGGGCGTCATGGCTTTCTTCGTGATGGGGGTCGTGTTCTGCTACGTCGTGGTGCTACCGAGCGCCCTGGAGTTCCTGCTTAACTTCGGCAGCCCCCAGATCGAGATACAGCCGACTATCTCGGAGTACCTGGGCTTTGTGACCAACTTCATGCTGGCGCTGGGCCTCGCGTTCGAAACGCCGCTAATCATATTCATCCTGTCCAAGCTGGGCGTGGCGACCCCCAAGCGACTTAGAAGGTTCCGCCGCTGGGCTTACGTGCTGGCGTTCATAGCGGCTGCCATCATCACCCCGACCCCCGACCCGGTGAACCAGACGTACGTGGCGGTCCCTATTATCCTTCTGTACGAGCTTGGCATCCTGTTCGCGTGGCTAGGCAGGCCGCGGACGAAAAAGGCCGCTTAGAGTGCCACATGGGTAACTATGCCGGGGCGTGGCGCTGCACTCTTCTTGCCCACGCCTTTAGCGTCTCAGGTAGCTCGGGTACTTCAAGCAACAAGCTCGCCCGCGCGTGGTCCTTGTGATAGATGTAGGCAACGTCCCCGACGGTCACATTGTGGGCGGGGGCGAACACGCTGCGCACTTCATCGCCCGCGCCTATGTCGCCCTCAATTAGGATTCGCAGGTACACACCGGGACGAAGGGCAGCGCCGAACCTGGGCGGGAAATCGGGATCGCCCATACGAGCGCCCAGCTTCCAGCACGGAAAGCGCGGTTGTGCCACCTCAAGCAGGGCCGTGCCAATCTCCCACCGCTCCCCGATTACAGCGGCGTTCACATCTACCCCCGTTAGGGTCAGGTTTTCACCGAAGGTACCAGGTTCCAACGAACGGCCCAACTGTTGCTCCCACCACTCCTCGTCCTCGCGCCCGTAGCAGTAGACCGCCTTGTCGCGGCCACCGTGCACGCGCCGGTCTGCCTGGTCGTCGCCCTTCAGGTTCACGCCACGCAGGGGTACGCGCCCGACAACCGGGGATTTCCAGATGGAAGTGGTGGCCCTCTGGCCCAGCCACTCTATTTCGCGAGGCTTGCCGACATTAACGGAAAGCACTCTCCCTCGCGCCGTATTTGATGGCTGAACTGTCATTAATGGTGTCTCCTGGTATATTGTTCCCGCGCAACTAGATCATTGCCGTCGGCGCCTGTGCGGGTCCAGCGCCGGCCTTTGTCATTTCGAGCGTAGCGAGAAATCTCGTCCTACGCCCCTATGTTCCCTTTTCCTCACAAGACTATGCACTGGAAGAAAGCTGATATTTGGGTGCTGAAGGACGAGATTTCTCGCTACGCTCGAAATGACAAGGGCGCACTTTGGGTGCTGTTGCCAGGCAGCGCGCTGCCCATGTCAGCGCATAATAGTCCTGTCCTTGTTTCACACCTTGCGAGCCTCCGGTCTGAGCGGGGGCACGCGTACCACTCGCTCGTTGCGGAAGGTGACGAAGCCGGGCGGGGCGTTGGGCACTTTGCGGACGTGCTTCCGTTCGGTGTAGATGACGTCCACCTGGGCTTCGGTCCTGGCTTTGCTGTAAGCGGCGGCGTAGGACGCAGCTTCGCGCAGGTCTGCCTCGGTGAAGCCCTGCCCCGTGCGGAGGATAACGTGCGAGCCTGGCACGCCCCTCGCGTGGAGCCACAGGTCTTCGGGGTCGGCAAGGCGGAAGGTGGCGACGTCGTTCTGCCCCGCCGTCCTGCCGATAAGGACGCTCGCGCCGAACCTGGTGCGGGCGCGCAGGGGCTGAGGCAGTTTTTCTTGTGGCTTGCGCCCCTTGCTGCCCTTTGGCTTTGACGCGACTTCAGGTGCGGCCCCTCCAGGCGAACGCACCCCCCGCAATTCGGCCTGCACCGCCCGAATCTCATCGTGGGTCGCGGCGAGGTCCAGGCTCGTCTGTAGCTCGTCCAGGTAAGCCATCTGCGTCTCTGCCTGGGACATGAGGGCTGGTAGCTCCTCCTGGGCCGAGCGCGCCTTGCGATACTCCCTGAATATGGCTTGCGCCTGCTCCACCGGGGTCAGGGCAGGGTCAAGCTCTATGGTCAGGTGCTCTTCGGGGATAGTAAGCTGGCGCTGCCCCGGCTGAATCGAGTGCATGTAGGACAGTAGCATTTCGCCCTTGCGCCTGAGCACTTCCAGGCCCTGCGACCGCTGCAGTTCTTCGCGGAGCGAGTTCAACCTCCGCTCGTCCCGCCTGCGTAGCTCGTCAAGCTCGACTTGCGCCTGCCCCTTGAGCGCGCTGTGGCCCGCAATGCTGCCCACCCAGGAGAAGTAGAGGTCCGCGGGTTCGGATGGGGTGTCGCACCGCTCTAGTGCCGCGTCTTGCGACTGAAGGTGGGTTAGCAGGTAGGGTGCGAAGTCCTGAGGCTGGCTTTCGCGCGCGGTGCCTTTCCACGCGACGGAGGGCTGCCAACTGCCACTTTCCTCCAGCAACAATAGCTCCTGTAGCTCTCGGAGCAGTGGGGCCAACAATTCGGGCTTGCCCGCGACTTCAGAAGCCCGCGTGCGTACCTCTCCCAGCGCCCGGTGGGCCGCCTCACGGGCCAGGGTGGGACTCACCGCAAGGTAGCCCGCGACCAGGCCCTTCCACGCGGGGGCTTTAGGGTCGTCCTCGGCTACGGTATCGAGCATGGCGGAGAGGGCGTGGATGCTGGTGCGCTGGGGGTCGCGCTTGTCCTGGGGAGGGGGAGGGACGTAGGCGTGGCGGGGCAGGGTTACGCGGTAGCGGTTGATGCTCGACGGCACGCGCTTCATGCTGTCCAGCACCGTGCCATCGTCGTCCACCAGCACAATGTTGCTCACCTTGCCCATCACTTCCACGATTAGCTCGACCACCTTGACGGGGGCGGAGGGGTCTTCCTCGTCCTCGTCATGCACGTCAGTAGCCCCATCCCCCTGCCTAAAGTCATACCCAGAATGGTACTCTTGGTGCTTGTCAGGGTGAATTCGTTTGGCTATACTAAGTGCAATGACGCGCTCGAAACGGGGCTGAGAAACGTCTACCAGGGTGCCGCCTCGCACGTATTTGCGCAGCAGCAGCAACAAAGGCGGGTGCTGCTCAGGGTCCCTGGTTGGAGACTTGGCCGAGAGGTGCAGGCGGGCGTGTTGTGGGTGGGCCGACATGACGAGGTGCGAGCGTCCGCTACCGGAGCGGTAAAGCTCAAGGCTCAACGTAAGCGGCCCCGGCATCAACAGGCCCTGGACCCTCCCGCCGAGGTACTTGCTCTCGATTTCCTGCCGCACGGCAGCCAAAGTGAGTGCGTCAAAGGGCATAACAGGAAAGTATAACACGTGGCAAGTAACATGTAACGCGTGGCTCGTAACTTGCCAGTAGGGCCTGTGATAGAACAATCTTTTACGAGTTGCACGTTACGTGTCACGCGTTACGTCTTACTCGCCAGGTGAGCGCCATCACGGAGCAGGACGACAAGACGATTGAAGAGCGGCTCGCCGCACTGGCGGCCGAGGGCGGGCCGGTACCGGAGTTCGAGCAGTACGTCACGCGACCGGAGCCTGCGCTGCTGGTTGTGCTTACCGGGCCTTCGGGTGTGGGTAAGGACGTTACGCTCCAGCGCATGCGCGAGCTTGAGGTGCCGTTCCACTATGTGGTGACGGTCACTACGCGGGACATCCGGCCCGGAGAAGTGGACGGCGTGCACTACTTCTTCAAGACGCGGGACGAGTATATAAGGCTGTTGCAGGCCGGTGAATTGCTGGAGAACGCGGAGGTATACGGCAACTTCTACGGCATTCCGCGCAGCCAGGTAATCGAGCCGTTACAGCGTGGCCTGGACGTGATTATGAAGCCCGACGTGCAGGGCGCGGCCAAGATTAGGGAGCTGGAGCCGGACGCGGTGTTTATTTTCCTGGCTCCGGAAAGCATGGACGAACTGGTAAAAAGGCTGTTTCACCGTAAGACAGAGGACCCCCAGGAGCTTGCCACGAGGCTTAAGGTAGCCCGGCAGGAAATGCAGGCAGTTAGCAACTTCGACTACGTAGTGGTAAACAGGCACAAGAGGTTAGATGAAACGGTTGACATGATCAAGGGGATAATCGAGGCTGAGAAGGCAAGGGTACACCCTCGCCGTATCAGGATGCTCGAACAACCCTGAGTCACTCATACGTAGCGAGTTGGTAGTTTTCACTGCGTGTTGCCGTGCGGCACGTAGAAGGCTGGACTGCAAGCATAGGGGGTTTTTCTATGTCGATGAATACGATGGACGCCGAGGTTGTGCGGCTGCTGGAAGCGGGCAAGAACTCCGCCAGGAACGGCGATACCACTTCTGCTCGTTCTTACCTGACCCAGGTGGTCGAGCGCGACCCGCACAACGAGCAGGCTTGGATGTGGCTTAGCGGGGTGGCGACCGAGCCGGAAGAGCAGCAGATCTGCCTCGAAAACGTGCTGGTGATCAACCCGTACAACGCGAAGGCGCGCAAGGGGCTTGAGTTCTTGAGCACCCGCACCGGCATCCCCACGCAGGCCCCACCCGTACCCACCGAGTCCACGTCGCCGCTCTCCGACCTGACGGCAAGCAGCCTCATCCACTCGCCCTTTGGCGGCTCACAGCCCACGGCGGCCGGGTCCTCACCCGCCCAGCCTGAGACGCCCGCCGAAGCACTACCCGACTTCACGGCCGATTTCTCGCTGCCGCCCTGGATGGAGAATGGGGCAGCGCCCGATCCACTGGCCGGTGCGGGCAGCAGCCCGGCATACGGCAATGGCAACGGCCATGCGCCGGTGGGCTTTGATATGTTCGCGTCCGCCGCCCCCATGACCCCAACGCCGACACCGTCCGCGTACCCCGCGCCCCACACAGGTTCACCTGACGCCGACTCGTTCCCCGTCGACCCCTGGGCTGGCATGGCCATGTCGTCGGATAGCTTGAACATCGACTGGTCGCGCGGCCTGGACGCTGAACCGGCCGCCAATGGCAACAACGCACAGGACGCATACGGCGGGTTGGACCAGCAACAGGCCTGGGGTGGTATGGACCCCTACCAGCAGGCAAATGGCAATGGTAACGGCGCGAATGACCTTTCGGGCTGGTCGATGGACAACGTGCCCGGCTTTGAGCCTCTGGAGCCTGGCAGCCTCGGTTTCGGCACGCAGGCGAGCCCGTATGGCGACTCACCCCACAACAGCTACGGGCAGGCGCAGGTCGGCGCGCTGCCTGTCGAATGGCAGCAGGAAGGGGCGAGTGCCGTAGGATACGGCCCTATGGGACCGGCGGGTGACTTCCAACTGCCGACGCCAAGTGACCTTCCCGGCTTCGAACCGTCCGCGCAAACCGAAGCCAGGCCCTGGTACGCCCTGTCGTCGCAGCTTTCGCCCGGCATGTTGCCGGACCCTGGCATGTCGCACGGGTATGGCCCCGAAAACCCCGACGAGCTAACTCAGCACCTCGCCCCTCCCAAGAAGGACCAGGTGATGGTAACCTGCCCCCATTGCGCGGAACAGGTGCCGGACACTTCGCTTTCCTGCACTCGATGCGGCTTCGCTTTCTTCGTGAATTGCCCTCACTGCCACGAGCTGGTGGACGTGATTGACGCCAAAGCCGACGTGGCTGAGCCTTGTCCTTACTGCAACCAGTCGATTGAGAAGATGCAGCTCGGTATGACCAGCGCCGACACCACAATTACCTACAAGAGCGAGCGGCCCGTCAAGCCGGAGGCGATAGCGCCGGAGATGAAGCAGTACATGAAGGACGCCACTCGTCGCCGTGGCAACTTCACATGGTCGTGGGTGGTGGACGTGATGTGGTTGGTGGCGATAGTGCTCATGGTGTGGGTGCTCACTCAGTTCCCGGCCTGGTGGCACCTCTCCGGCCAATACTGATCTTCTTGAGTAAAACTGAAGCGTGATGCGGTATAATGAAAGCACCGCATCACGCTTTTCCATTTGGAAATCGGAATTGCGAATTTGCCGAATACTTTCAAAATTCGCAATTCGAAATTCTAATTTCCAAATCACGTATTTAGTGCTTTGCCAGAGAGGTTATGCGTGCCACACAGCCGCGACACGGACAGCGAGACTCCTCGCGCCCCCAAAATAGGCAAAGTAATAGACTTGCAGGGTTACCTGGAGGCGGAACGCGCGCTCGACCGGTTCCTCGCCACCGCCCCCTCGCACCCCCAGTACCAGGCCCGGCTCGGTGAGGTCGCCGGTTACGGGCCTTCGCTGCTCGCCGTCATCACCCGACGGCTGGACGCTTATCGCCCCGACGAAATAGAGGAACTGGGCCGCGCGGCGACCGCCTTCCCCGACCGAGACCTGGCGGTGGCCCATTTGCACAAGGCGGCGGCTGACAGGCGCA
>DASVQO010000324.1:0-6276 GCA_036389075.1 Chloroflexia bacterium
CGGGCCGATAGTCTCACCTTGCGGCTGGGTATCATGGCGCTGGCCTACTTCCTGGGCACCGCGCTCGTGCTGCTGGCACGCTACCTCACCCAGGTCACCCGCAACGGCGCGCCTCTCTTTCAGCTACCCCAGGGCTACAGCGCCTTCACCGCCGACAGCGACAGCACCCTCAAAACGATCATCTTCATGCTGGCCATCGCCGCGCTGGTGGGGCTGTTCGTGGCAAGCAAGCTGCGGTCAATCAGCGGGCGCTACCTGTACGCCGCCAACCTGCGCAGCCCCTTCTGGAGCAGCATCATCGCCGCCTCGCGAGAGGAAAAGGCGGTGGGCCAGGTAGTAGCCGCCGTGAGCATGGCCCTGCGCGAGAGGTCGGGCAACATACACCCCGCACCCAACACACCCCACACGCCCGCCGAGCCGGAAATCTACTACCAGGACGAGAACGCGGTGAGCATCAACGACACCTCGCTGGAGGTGCAAGGCAAAAGCTTCCCCGTGTCGAGCCTGCATTTCGCCACGGCCTACCCGGTCGTAGGGCAGTCAATACGCGACACCTTCACGAGCACGGGGCTGGTGGGCCTGGCCTTCGGCGCGCTCAACGGCATAAGCAGCGACCCGCAGGTGCGTGAGGTGCCCTGGGTGCCGCTCATCATCTACCTGCTGGCGGGCGCGGCTATCTCCGGCTTCCTCTTCCTGGTGAACAAGCGCAAAGGCGGCCCCCTGGCTATAATACACGTATGCTGGGTGCGTACCGCCCGCGAGGACACTGTAGCGTTCACCTCCATCGACCAGGGCTACACCGAGCAGGTGGTCCGCGCCATCAACGAAGCGGTGCACCACCGGAGGTAATTGCGAATTTCGAATTTCGAATTAAGAATAAGGGGAGCTACCTGTCCCTCGTCACGTGCGCAATTCGAAATTCGCAATTCCAAACTCGAAATTCATGAAAGTGATTGCCACAATCCAGGAACTTAGGGACGTTCGCGCAGGGCTGCCACCGGGGCAGACGCTCGGCCTGGTGCCTACTATGGGCTATCTGCACGCGGGGCACATCTCGCTTGTGGAGATGGCGAGGCGCGAGTGCGATCTCGTGGCGGTGAGCATATTCGTCAACCCCACGCAGTTCGGCCCCAAGGAGGACTTCAGCCGCTACCCACGCGACACCGAGCGCGACCTGGCGATGTTGAGCGAGGCAGGGGCGAACTGGGTCTTCATGCCGGGCGTGGAGGAGATATACCCACACGGCTTCTCCACCTACGTGCAGGTGCGCGAAGTCACCCGGAGGCTGGAGGGTGAGGTGCGCCCCGGCCACTTCGAGGGAGTCGCCACCGTCGTCGCCAAGCTGTTCAACCTGGTGCAGCCCCACCGCGCCTATTTCGGCCAGAAAGACGCGCAACAGGTGGTGGTCATCAAGAAGATGGCGCTCGACCTCAATTTCCCGCTCGAAATCCGCGTAGGCCCGACGCTGCGCGAGCCGGACGGCCTTGCCATGTCCTCCCGCAACGTCTACCTCAACCCGGGGGAGCGCCAGGCGGCCATTGTCCTCTACCGCGCCCTCACCGCGGCCCGAGAGCTATGGGACGGGGGAGAGCGCAGGGGCGGCACGCTCCGCGAAGCGATGTCCCGCACCCTCGCCGCCGAACCCCTGGCGCGCCCCGACTACGTGAGCGTGGCCGACCCCCTCACCCTGGAAGAACTGGACGACAGCGCGGAAGCCCGAGAGGCGCTGGCCTCCCTGGCCGTGAGGATAGGCTCCACCAGGCTGATTGACAACGTGGTCCTGGGGCATGGAACATGATGCGGCAGGGGTAACAGGGTTCGTGGGTGCAATGCAACTTCTATTGCGGGACCAGAGTCCCCCCTGTCATCCTGAGCGCAGCGAAGGATCTAAAGAAGTTGGAACAGGGATAATGTTGAATGCAGGAGTGTTGTTGCTGAAGGTTCGGCGCTGAGACAAGGGCGGCATCTTAGATCCTTCGCTACGCTCAGGATGACAAGGGCCGCTTTGGTCCCGCGCAAGATATGGACCAACTTAAGGTACACTGCATAGAGCACCGTAGCACTTTTTAGCGGGGAGGGCACATGCTACTGGCAATAGACGCGGGCAACACCAACACCGTCTTCGGCCTGTACGACGGCGAAAGGCTGGTGGCCGACTTCCGCATGGAGACGCACCACCTGCGCATGCCCGACGAGTGGGCCGCCACGATTATCGCGCTCCTGGGCCACAGGGGCTACACCCTACACGACATACAGGCCGCCATCTGCGCCAGCGTCGTGCCCCCCGTGACCACCGCCCTGCGCGAGATGGCCCGCGACTACCTGCACACCGAGCTGATGCTGGTCGAGCCGGGCATCAAGACGGGCGTCAAGGTGTGCGTGGACAACCCCCGCGAGGTGGGAGCCGACCGCATCGTGAACACCCTGGCGGCCCACGTACGCTACGGCGGCCCCCTCATCGTAATCGACTTCGGCACCGCCACCACCTTCGACGTTGTATCCCCCCAGGGCGAGTACCTCGGCGGGGCCATCTCGCCCGGCCTCGGCATAGCCTCCGAAGCCCTTTTCCGCTACACCGCCCAGCTGCGCCGCATCGAGCTTGTGCCCCCCAAGCACCCGGTGGGCAAGAACACCGTGCATGCCATGCAGTCGGGCGTCGTCTGGGGCTACATCAGCCTGGCCGAGGGCATGATACAGCGCCTCAAGGAGGACATGGGCGACTTCGGCGGCACCCAGGTAAAGGTAATAGGCACCGGCGGCCTCGCGGGCCTCATCGCCGCCCACACCGACTGCATCGACATAGTGGACGCCAACCTCACCCTCGATGGCCTCCGCATGATCTACGAACTCAACCGCGAGGGGTAACGTGGACGCACAGAAGCCTTCCGCCAAACCCAGGTTAGTGGAATACTTGCAACCCACCTTCTTCGCAGCCCTGGGAGGCATAGTGGGCCTGGCCATCCTTTGGGTCGTCGCACAGCTACTTTTCTATAAATCCACGTGGGACGTACTCCTGCCATTGGTGATTGGATATGTTTTAGCTACCGTTGTAATCGTGCTCACCCGCGTCTTTATCTACTGGCGTCGTTATGGAAAATGAAGGCGGGCCTGCTATTGCAGATTGTTTGCAACTACCCCCTCCGGGACTGTAAGGAGAGATAATAATGTCTCATGAGCGCACCACAAAGCCTGAGGCACGACCCGCGCGGGCTATAGGCGCACAAGCAACAGGAGCAAGCGCTATAGGCTTCTTCGCTATCGGGGCGTTCGCCATAGGCGTGTTCGCTATCGGGCGGCTGGTCATCCGCAACATGCGCGTGGGCAAGCTGCAAATTGGCGAGCTTCAGGTGGACCGGCTGCGGGTGCGCAAGCTGGAAATACTGGAGGACTGAGTTGCTTCGTGACAAGCGTGTAGTGCTGGGCGTGAGCGGGGGCATCGCCGCGTACAAGGTGGCCGACCTGGCGTCCAAGCTGGCGCAGGCGGGCGCGCTCGGGGACGTTCTCATGACGCAGGGCGCGCAGCAGTTCGTGACGCCCCTCACCTTCCAGGCCCTCACCAAACGCCCCGTCCGCACCGACATCTACGCCGATTGGCTGGGCGAGGACACCGGCCACGTGGGACTCGCGCACAACGCCGACATCCTGGTCGTCGCCCCGGCCACGGCCCACACCATAGCCCGCCTGGCCCTCGGCCTCTCCGACGACATGCTGTGCGCCGTCTACCTCTCCACGCAGGCCCCGGTGCTGGTCGTCCCCGCGATGGAGAGCGGCATGTTCCTCCACCCCGCCACCCAGGAGCACCTAGAGACGCTACGCCGCCGGGGCGCGACCGTCATGCAGCCGGGGGAGGGGCACCTGGCCTCCGGCGCGTCGGGCGTGGGCAGGCTGCCGGAGGTGCCGGAGATGCTCGCCGCGATAAAGTGCACGCTTGGCAAGGACGGGCCGCTGGCGGGAAAGAAGGTCGTGGTCACGGCGGGGGGCACGCAGGAGCCGCTCGACCCGGTGCGCTTCATCGGCAACGGCTCGTCGGGTAGGATGGGCTACGCGATAGCCGAAGAAGCCCTCAACGCCGGGGCGCGGGTGACGCTCATCACGGGCGCGGCTTCGGCCCAACCACCCCACGGCGTGGAACTGGTGCGAGCGAGGACCACCCGCGAGATGGAGGCAGCCGTGCGCGAGGCGGTGCGGGACGCCGACGTGCTGGTCATGGCGGCGGCGGTGGCCGACTTCGCCCCCAGGCACACGTCCGAGCAGAAGATCAAAAAGACCGACGCCGGGCTTACCGTGGAACTTGAACGCAACCCCGACATCCTGGCGGGCCTCGCCACGATGGACCTGCCCGGCCTGTTGCGCGTGGGCTTTGCCGCCGAGACGGAGGACTTGCTCGAAAACGCCCGCGCCAAGCTCAAAAAGAAAAAGCTCGACCTCATCATCGCTAACGACGCCGTAGCCAGCATCGGCACCGAGTCGAGTAGCATCACCTTCGTGCGCAAAGACGGCAACGCCCAACAACTCCCCAACATGCCCAAGGAACAAAGCGCCCGGGCCATCATCGAAGAAATATCCCGCCTCATCCAGGAGCGGAAACAGTAGAGACGAAACCGCCAAGACGCCAAGAACGCCAAGGGCGCGCCAAGTTTATAAAGGTTGGGGGCCGGTACGCCACATTTTGAGTGCCATATGACCGGGAATCTGAACTGCCCACTTAAGCAGTTCCTATGGGCAGTTCAGATTCTCACCCCGTTCAACACCTCTTGCTTCTTATCGGGGCACGACATACTATACCTTCACTCTCGCTTCAAACCCTTAATAACCTGGCGCGTCCTTGGCGTCCTTGGCGTCTTGGCGGTTTCGTCTCTATCCCAGTTGCGTAACAAACCGGGCAAGGTTGCGTTGGATTAAGCGCAGAGATTTCCTTATAATTGCAAGACCACTGCCATGCCGGTAAGGGCATTCGTGCAGGATAGAGGAGCCGGAGAGACCACCGAGAGATGCGTACTGAAGAGTTGCTGGAGCAGTGCCTGCAAGCCCTGACCACCGGTCACGAGCTACCACCCGACCTTGCCCGGTACCTGGCACAGCACCCGGAGCAACAGGCCGAGGTAGAAGACCTGCTCTTTATCGCGCAGCGGGTGAGCCGCAGGCCCGGCGTAGAGCTTCCGGGGGCCGCGCGCCTGCGCATGGACAGCCGCCTGGCAGACCGGCTCGCTATCGACCCCGCGGCCCTGCGCTCCCCCTCCACCTCGACCCCGCAGGACGAACACGCCACGGCCCACGACAACGGCGAAATGCTCCCCTATAGCAGCACGGCGGGCCGCAAGAAGCTGCGCCTCTCGATGGGCCGGGTAGCTATGGCGAAGCTGCGCGAGCACAACGCCCAACCCCAGCGCGACCCCACATCCGAGGCCCGCATCCGCGAGGTGTTCCGCGACCTCACCCCCGAAGACGTGCGGCGCTACATCGGCGTGCGCGGCGAGGACTACCTCTACTACCGCCAGCGTCTCCCAGGCTGGAAGCCCGTGCTCGCCTTCATCGCCCTCGTGCTGCGCGGCTTCAAACGCCTTGAGAAACTGGTCGCCGTCAGCAACCAGTAGGCGCGGTTGACAATTTCCCCCGATAGAAGATAATTGAGGCAGGCAACACCTCCTGGCCCTATCCACCGGCCCCGGCTCACCCATGCCCACCTAACTTATAACTCATAACTTCTATGAGCCTATCCTTCACAGTAGACGACCTGCCGCGCATCTTCGTGATGCTAATACTGGCCTCCGTGCTGGGCTACCTGGCTGCCCTGCTGGCGGGCGGTAGGGTGCCGCTCGGCTTCGTCGGCGCTATCCTGTTCGGCCTGCTCGGGGCCTGGCTGGCCGCCGACGTAGTGCGCCCCCGCATCCCCTTCAACCTGCCTGAAGAGCCGGTATTCGACGGCGTAACCCTCATCACCGCAGGCACAGGGGCCTTCGCCCTCTCCCTCGCATGGTGCGCTCTCACCTCTCGCCTCGCCCGCAGGTGGAGGTAGGGGGAGGAGTGGTTAGTGGTTAGTGGTTAGTGGTTAGTGGTTAGTGGTTAGTGGTTAGTGGTTAGTGGTTAGTGGTTAGTGGTTAGTGGTTAGTGGTTAGTGGTTAGAGAAGAATGGTACGCATCTCGTAACACGTGGCCGTGACAGACCCATGCTGCCGTGGCGGGGTACCATTGACGCTCCCTGACCCTTCTGTTAGTATGGCCTCAGAAGTCAGATGCTGAGTTTCTGGAATTCCACATCTATTGATACACGCCACT
>DASVQO010000325.1:0-6452 GCA_036389075.1 Chloroflexia bacterium
GTGCCGGTCGGTAGGTTGGCCTCAGCCACAGCCAGGTTCCTTCCAAGCTACTATGAAGAGGTTGCGGTTACGTGTGCCCAATCGTACGAGAGCGGTGCAACCATTGGGGTGTGAATATGTCAAGAAGACACGGGTTGGCGAACGTAGTGATTATAGCATCGGTGCTACTTGTTTAGAAGACTTACGCCTGCGCCGCGTGACGCCATACGTGAGTAGAACAGTCCTCAAGATGCACGAAAGCCCGAACAGATCCGCAGGTGGATGTGTCCAGGCTTTTGGCGAATGCGTGAAGTGTTACTTTCGGACATGGGACTCCGATTATAGACCCAGACACGCGAATCCAAAATCCGAAATCTAAAGTCCAAAACGGGAGAGTGGGCGAGCCTGGTCTCGAACCAGGGACCTCAGTCTTATCAGGACTGCGCTCTAACCAACTGAGCTACACGCCCAAGCCCAACAATTATAGCAAACTGCGATTTCTATTGCAAGTCGCACCACTGGAGCGTTCAGGCCCATGAAGCTTAGTAGACCGGGCAGGTTGGCCGCCGTACTTACGTGCCTGTTGTTCGTTATCGTGGGGTGCGACTCGGGTCAGCCGAGTGGGGAGGCGCTGCAAAGCCCCGTTCCCTCCACACTCGCCGCCGACGACGCGCGCGTGGTGCCTACAGGGGATGCCATGCCCACTCTGACGGCAATCACCGCCCTGGCTGCCAAGTCCACACCGGCGACCATAAACGAAGACATCCCCACGCCGGACATCGATGCGTGCGCTCTGTTGACGGAGGCCGAGGCCGAGGCCGCCACCGGGCTACAACTAACGCGCGCCGAATACGTTGACAAGAACACTCCGGGCGCGAAATGCCGCTATGAAGCCGACGGCGAATCTGTCTCCTTGAAAGTGTTCGCCCCGGTGGATGAGCCGCAGGCCGCTCGCATCTGGAAGGACAAATACATCGCGTACAGCTACCCCCAGATAGCCAGTCTCTCCGAGTATGCGCCCGGCGTTGGAGATGCCGCTATCATCTACGTGCCGCGCAGTAGCGCTGGGGAGTTTATGACTCAACGCTTCTGGTACATCGTTGTGAAGAGCGGGGCCACGTACTTCGAGCTGCTTTGGCTCACCGAAAGCGAAGACCCCGCAGCAGCCCTGGCGCAAATGGCGAGCAAGATTGTGTCGCGTCTCTGAGACACCGGCGACTTGCCTCACCGCACCATAGGAGAGAGCTATGAGACCAGGGAGGGCGGTCCTATTGGGGCTGTTTGTGCCTGCCGTGCTGTTGCTGGTGGCGGGCTGCGACCCCGGCACCCCCAGCGGAGGCCCACTGCAGAGTCCGGTGGCCGCGGTCCTTACACCAACGCCGGTACCGGCGCAGACTGGCGCTTCCCCCACCGTAGCTGCGGCCCCGACGTTGACGGCGGTGTCCCTCCTCTCCGCGGCTTCCACGCCCTCCGGCGATCACTGGGAGCTTCCACAGGAGCTTGCGTCGGCAGATGTGGAGCCCTGCACGCTGCTTACGGGCGCGGAGGTTGAGGCCGCCACCGGGCTCAGGCTGAAAAGCGCGGACAATATTGACCAATCTACACCGGGCGCGAAGTGCCGCTACGAGGCCGAGGGTACGGCCGTGTCCCTGAAGGTATTCGCGCCAATTGACGAGACGCAGGCGGCACGGGTCTGGGAAGGCCGCTACAGGTTGTACCAGGACTCGTACATGTCCAGTTTCTTTCGGTACACGCCTGGGGTCGGAGACGCTGCCTTTATCTACACAGCCAAGGGGAGCGCCGATGAGTTTACGATCTCTAGGTTCTGGTACATTATCGCCAAGAAAGGGAGCGCTTACTTCGAGCTGCTTTGGCTCACGGACAAGGACGACCCCACGGCGGCATTAGTGCAGATGGCAAGCCAGATAGCCTCGCGGCTTTGATAGGGTGCATAGGACGGAGGGCTACATGTCCGGCAGTTTCTCTTACCACTTAGATTCGGAACTGCGCGAGGTGCCCGACAACCTCCCCGCGATGCGCACCGCCTGCGCGGCGCTGGCCTACCTGTTGCGCTCCGAAGACTTGCCCCCGCCGACGAGTTGCAGCTGCTCGGTCGCATCGGGCCTTTCTACCGCATACTGGGAGAGCTGGACCTGGCCGAAGGCTACCCGAGGCGGGCCGTAGAACTCGCCCGCGCCACCGCCGATGTCAAAGCTGAGGTGTTGAGCAAGTTGCGCCTGGCCCACGTGCTAGAATGGCGCGGACGCTTCCCCGAAGCCGACTCTATGTACCTCGACTGCCTTGCTATGTGCGAGGTAGAGCCTGCGCTTGGCCCGTGCTTGCGAGCCTGCTGCCGGCACTACGGGAAGAGCCTGTTCGAACAGGGCAGGCACCAGGAGGCGGCGGTTCAGTTCAAGCGGGCACTGGGCCTCAGGAGGAAAACGGGGGATGCGGGGCTTACTGCGTGGAGCGAGCTTGCCCTGGAGGCGGTGGAGGCCCGGCTTGGTACCGGCTACCCGGTGGATGCTATTTCATCGCTCTGACCGAGGGGGTCGGGCCACCACTGGTACTGTTCCAGGCTCACTGTGAAGTCGGGGCGCACCTCCACGCCCTCGGCCTCAAGCTCCCGCCTGTGCTGCTCGATGCCTCCCCAGCCGTAGACCGGGGCGAGCCGCCCCCATCGGTTCACCACGCGCTGGCAGGGCACGTTGGCCGAGGCCGGGGTGTGGTGCAGCACCGCGCCGACAGCCCTCGCGGCGAAGGGGAAACCTAAGAAGGCCGCTATTTGCCCGTAGGTGACCACACGGCCCTCGGGCACCGAGCGCACGAACGCCCACACCCGGTCGCGGAAGTTGTCCTGCGGCTCTATCTTGGGTTCCGGCATGTCGTCCTTAATGCAGTGGGGGCCACGGTCCTGGCATGAGCTTGTTGGCTCAACCCAGGTCCATGGCCCCCACCGCGGTGTAACGCCGAGACTACTTGACGTCGGCCTTGGCACCCTGCTCTTCGAGCCTGGCGCGGAGGGAGGCGGCCTCGTCCTTGGTAACGCCGGTCTTCACGGGCTGCGGGGCACCCTCGACCAGGTCCTTGGCCTCTTTCAGGCCCAGGCCGGTGATCTCGCGCACGACCTTGATGACCTGGATCTTGTTGGGGCCGAAATCGGTGAGGATCACGTCGAACTCGGTCTGCTCCTCAACCTCGGCGGCAGCCGTCGCGCCGTCGCCGCCACCGGCTGCCACGGCCATACCGCCACCCATCATCATGGGGGCAGCCGCGCTCACGCCGAACGTCTCTTCCATGTCCTTGACGAGCTGCGAAAGCTCGAGCACGGTCATGTTCTTGATCGCGTCAAGAATATCCTCGCGGGTAAGTGTTGCCATTTTCGTTCAGTCTCCTTTGGTTTGCTAATTGTCTGCACTGTCTGACCAGGCCTTTTGCCCGGTGTGTCGAATAGTCGAACTAGGCGGGTTCTGACCCGGTGCCGTCCTCGCCGGTGCGTTCCGCGCTACCTTCCGCACTGGCCCCATCTTCAGGGGTCGTGGCGGTTTCCGCGGTGGCGTCTTCCGTCGTGGCTGTGGCCTCGGGGGCTGTGTCGGTGCCAGCGTCGGACTCTGTGACCCCTTCGCTGCTCTCCGCACTTGCGGTGTCAGTCGCGTCTGCCGCGCCACCCTGCTTCTCGATGAGGGCGTTCATGACGTTCATGAAGCCGCGTATCGTGTTGGCGAGTACGCTTACCAGGCTGGTAACCGGCATGTTGAGCGAACCCATGACCTTGGCGATGTACTGCTCGCGGGGCAGTATCTTGGTAAGTTCGCTCACCTGGTCGGCGTTCAAGACGGTCTTGCCCGCCAGGCCACCCCTGATAGTGAGTATCCTCGACGTGCGAACGAAGTCCTGTAGCACCTTGGCCGCGCCCGGTATGTCATCGCCCACGAAGGCGATAGCGGTGGGGCCGTCGAGCAGGTTGGACATCTCGTCCACCCCGGCGCGTTTGGCGGCCAGCGTGGTCAGCGTGTTCTTGGAGATGTGGTACTCCACTCCCTTGTCGCGCAGTTGGCGGCGCAGGTTGTTCAGGTCGGACACCCGCAGGCCGCGGTAGTCGGTGAATATAAGCACCTGGCTTCGGTTGAACAGTTGGTTGATTTCCTTAACTGTTTCTTTCTTGCGTGCTGTTGGCATTCTGTGTGTTCTCACCTCCTCCCATTTGGAATTTTATGGGTTGCGTCGCAACATTCAGAATCAAAAATCCCCTTGCCTTGAGACACTCGCGAGGCAGGGGATGCTTCCAGCATATGTGCGCACCCGTTGGCGGCGTGCAGCCGCTTACAGGTATTTGCTCTGCTTGCCTCGGCGGGCTGGTGTATTAAGCGTCTTTATAGTGACGCGCCGGCTGTCTCTGGCTATTTTATTGTGGGGCATTAGCATGGCTAACACCGCATTATACCCGGTTGGGCGCGGGATGTCAACTTTCAATAGTGGCTGCGCAGGGCCTGATTGTGCTCGGCACGAAAGCGACATGGGATAGCCATGTGGCTAAAGCCACGGGCGGAGAAGGGGCAAAGTCCCCTGCGGGGACTAATAGGACTAAGGAGCGTGAGGCTAGTCTCCGCAGGAGACTTCGCTACTTCCCAGCCCGTGGCTTATGAAGTTTAACAACTTGATAAGGTAATAGGCTGTAGGGGCAGGCCCCCGTGCCTATCCTGGGTGGCGGGCGCACCATGTGGCAATCTCCACCCAGGGCAGGCCCCCGTGCCTGCCCCTACGGGGTCGTCTTTCATGCCTGACGATTACCTCATTAACCAGTTAATGTTCATCAGCCACAGGGCAGTCGCTAGGGCCTCCCTCTACCACGTAAGCCAATCCACAGCCTCTTGTGCGATGTCGGGCGGCACAGTGTGCGGGCCGTCGAACTCGTGGTACTTCACCTCGTAGCCGAGGCGTTGTAGCTGCGGCACAATGCGCCTGCTACACCTGTCGATCGGGAGCACCTCGTCTCGCGTGCCGTGCGAGACATAGATCTTCGGCTTGCCTTGCTGGCGGGTGGGGGCCATGAAGCCCGGCGAGAAGGCGATCACGTGGCTGAAAAGGTCGCCGTTGGTGAGGCCCAGCGACAGAGCATACGAAGCGCCGTCCGAGAAGCCGCCCACCGCCACGCGCTCCGGGTCCACCACATACCGGCTGAACGTCTGCGACAGGGCTTGCTCGATGTACGTTACGTCAGGGCCGTAATCGCTCATGATAACGTCCCAGGTCGAGCCGCGCGAGTCGGGGGCCACCAGGATGAGGTTGGCGCTGTCGGCCAGGGGCTGGAGCAGCGATACGGTGTGCCGAGCGTTGCCGCCCGCACCGTGGAGCAACAGCACCAGCGAGGCGGGGCGGTCCTCCCGGTACCCCACCGGCACGTAGATTACGCCATCCCGTGGCCTGGCAATGCCCAGCAGCTGGAGGCCGGTCTGCACTGTGGCGGTTGCCCGGGGAGAAAGCAGCGGCCGCGCCGCAAGCTCTCCTTCCTCGGGGTCGGCGGGCACCGGGGTTGGAGGCAGTGGGGTGGGGGCGGGCTGTTGCGTGGTCGGCGAAGTCGCGGCCCTTCCCTCGACGTCCGCAGGTGTCCGAGGTGCCGGTCCAGTAGTCTGTCCCGGTGTAGCCTTGCCGGTGGTGCCTTCGGAAGCGCAGGCAGCCATCAATGCCGCCAGCGTGCCCGCCAGTCCCAAATATAGGGAGCACCGGAGGGCCAGCAGCCTGCTACCGGTCGGTAGTTTCATCCGTAGATTTCCTTTCGCTCTGTCGTCCTCTTGATGCCCAGGAAGCAAGATACAGGCCGCATCGTGAGCATCCGCTTCGTGCCGGTTTGCCACCTTGCGGTGCCCTCCTGGCAACAATTGTACTTTCCAGGTTGTGCGGAAGGTAATGGGAAGTCTGGGACCAACGACCCATATCCAGTGCGGCACGTTTTGCGTATGTTATAATTGAAGAGTCCACGGCACGTCCCAACGAGAAGATTTATATGCTCAAGATCGGTCAAAGCAGGTCCAGGAGTCACCTGGAGGGAATAGCTAATCCCCAGGTTGGCGAGGACGGCTACATCAGAACGGACAAGAGGTTAGAGGCACGTAAGCCGGTGCCTTTCCTTCGCATACTCGGCAATCTGCTCATCGTGGTGGGCCTTGCTATGCTGCTCGGCATCGGCGGTTGGTGGGGATACAACCAGTGGTCGAACCGGCAGTTCCTCGACCAGGCTATCCAGGGCGGCCTCATCCTGGAGCCTACCGTAGACGCTGCCTCCCAGGGTGCTGCCCCCGCCGATGACACACCGGCGCTCCCCTCCCCCACGCGCACGCCAATCCTTAGCCTTGCGAACCTGAACGGCACGGCAACGCCTGCGCTCGGCTCCAATCTCATCCCGACCGTCACACCCGTACCCGACGATTCCCCTCCCATCCGCCTGACGATTACGAGCGTAGGCATCGACTCGG
>DASVQO010000326.1:0-14909 GCA_036389075.1 Chloroflexia bacterium
AAAAGTCCAACGTAATGCAAGGGGCAGCATCTTAGATCCTTCGCTACGCTCAGGATGACAGGGGGGACTTTGGTCCTGCTGTGCCGAGCACGCCGTGTTCACGTACTGGCTGTGGTAAGCAGTATCACGTCACACTCGTAACGAGATAGGTCCTAAAGCCAGCCTGCGTCATGGCATCGCGCAGGTGTCGCGCTTCTGTAGCGGCAGATTGCGGGTAGAGCGCGTACAGCGTGGGACCGCTGCCGGAGAGGTGGACGTTGGGGGCACCGGCGTCCAGCATCTGCCGGCGCACGCTGTCGAGGCCGGGGAAGACTTGCAAGGCGGCGCGCTCGAACGCGTTGTACAGGAGCATGGAGGTGATGTCGTCGCCATGCCGCAATATTTGCAACAGTTGGCGGGTAACGCTGCCGTCGCTCATGTCGGCGGGGGTGAGGCTGGCGTAAAGCTGGCGGGTCTTGCCAGGGAGGTTGTAGGGTTGGGAGACGAGCACGGCGTGGAACCGGGGAGAGGGTGCAAGGGGAGTGACGCGCTCGCCCCTGCCCTCCACCAGCGCGGTAGGCCCGGCAAAGAAGAACGGCACGTCCGAGCCAAGCGTGCCGCCCAACCGCGCCAGTGCCTCCCCTGGCAAGTTGAGGCCCCACAGTCGCGACAGGCCAAGCAAGGTCGTAGCCGCGTCGCTGCTCCCCCCGCCCAGCCCGGCGGCGGTGGGGATGCGCTTTTGCAGGGTGATGCTCACGCCTTCACCCACGTCGTAAGCCTGACGCAACAGGTGGGCGGCGCGCAACACCAGGTTGGCCTCTCCCTCGGCTTGCATGGCGGGGTCATCGCTGAGCAGCCTTATGTCTTGCGCGGGGGAGAAGATGAGCGTGTCGTGCAGGTCCACAAGCTGCATTACCGACACGAGGTCGTGGTAGCCGTCACCGCGCTTGCCCGTGACCTCAAGCCCCAGGTTTATCTTGGCGTGGGCCGCTAGCTCCAGCATCGCACCGGCCTGCATGAATGTCTCATCAAATCCTGATTCCTAGCTCCCAAATCCGCTAAACGTTCTCTCGAGCCGCGCCCACTCGTCCAGCGTGAGGGTCTCGGCCCGCCGGGAAGGTTCTATCCGGGCCCTCTGCAAAACCGTGATGACCTCGCTCTTGGGCATCCCTAGCCCGGAAGCCACCGTATTGGCGAGTTGCTTCCTGCGCTGGCCGAACCCCGCCTGCGCCAGCCGGAAGAACGCCGCCTCGCTGCTCACCTCCACCGGGTTCTCCCCCTCGCCGTACACGTCGATGCGCACCACGGCGGAATCGACCCTGGGAGGGGGGTTGAACGCGCCCGGCGGCACGCGAAACATGATCTTTGGCCTGCCGTAGAACTGCACCGACACCGCCAGCAGGCTCATCTCAGGGGGCCGGGCCGCCATGCGGTCGGCTACCTCTTTCTGCACCATGACGGTGAGGGATTGGGGCTTGTGTTCGGCTTCGAGGAAGTGGCGCAGGATGGCCGAGGTGATGTAATAAGGCAGGTTCGCCACCAGTTTGTACGGGCGGCCCTGCGACAGCTCCTGGGGAGGCACGTTCAGCACGTCGGCATGCACGAAGCTCACGTGGGGCATCGAGGCGAACCGCTCGCGCAGCACCGGCAGCAGGTCGTCGTCCAGCTCCACCGCGACCAACCTGCCCCTCTCCGGGTCCAACCTGCGGGCCAGCTCCTCTGTGAGCACCCCAAGCCCCGGCCCCACCTCCACGACCCAATCCCCAGGCTCGATAGCAGCCGCCACCGCGATCCTCGGCGGCACCGAGCGGTCCCTCAGGAAGTGCTGACCGAGCGACTTGCGAGGGCGGTGAGAGGGGAGTGCCGAGTTTTGAGTTTTGAGTGCTGAGTTTTGATTCTGGAATGCCGGGTCATCGCCGTAATCGTCAGGCATACCGGGCATGTGCTCGTCACTCATAAATGCCAACCAACTCAGCACTCAAAACGCAAAACTTCCTTACTCCTCATCAGTCTCGTTGTCCGCGCCCTTGCGTGGGGGTTTGGCGTCGCGGACGCTCCGGAGGAGGCCCGAGGGGTTGTAGACCGAGCCGGGGCTTTCGGGTTGGGGGGCGGGGCGGTGGAACTGGCCGGTGGTGATCGTGTCGGCGCGCTCCATCCGGCGCTTGCGTACGTCGTCCAGCATGCTCTCGAAGGCGGCCATCTGGCGCAACACCAGCCACTCCTCAATCGTGTCGGCCTCGGAGCCTATCATCTCGTCGCGCCTCTCCAACGCCTCGAACCGGCTGGGTAGCTCGCTCAGCGCGGAATCGATAGAGCGCAGCCTCTCCTCCAACTGGTTGAAACGGCTCATGGTGCGGTCGGTGCGCTGGTCGTGAAGCTGGCGGAACTCGCTTAGCTGCGCCTCAAGCTGCACGCGTATCACTTCCAGCCGCTCCTGCTGGGTGATGTACTGCTCGTTGGCCTGCCTCTCTATCCGCTCGATGTCGTCCGACATCGTCTCCTCGACCTCGTGGATGGGCTTGATCTGCTCCTCTATGGCCTCGATGCGCTCGGTAAGCTGCTTGCGCACGTCGTCCACTCGCTGCGACCGGGCCGCGATCTCCCCGAACTGCTGCCGTAGCGACTCGAACATCTCCTGCAACTCGACCCCCTGCCGGCGCAGGCGCTGCTCTTCGATGCGCTGCAACTCGCCCACGTGCAGCGTTTCGTCGCGCACTTCGCTTATCGTGGCGTCGAGCTCGGTTATGACATCGCGCAGGTGCTTGTACGCCTCGGACGCCTGGGAGATGTGAGAGTTGACCTCGCGTATTTGCCGGTGCACCTCGTCTATCTGGCGCTGCACTGCCGCGTCGGAGTCGCGGTCGGCCTTGCGCGCCTCGGCAAGCTCGCCGATCTGGGAGCGCAAGTCGCGTATCTGCTTGTCGGGGGCCTCAATGCGGGTCGCCAGGTCGGCCACCTGGGCCTTGGTGCGGCCTTCGTCTATCTGGCGAGCGTGGAGGGCCAGGGCCACGTCCTGGGTAAGCCGGTCCTGGGCGAGTTGTAGCTGGCTCACCTTGCCCTCGTTCTGCTTGTACAGTTCCTCGAACCACTGCTGGCGGGCCAGGTTCTCCCGCAACTGCCGCCGAAGCTCGTCTAGCTGCTGCTGTATGCCATAGAACTGGGCCTCGTCCCGCTTGCGCTGGTCTTCATCCCGCGACGACTTGAGCATATCCACTGTTCATCTCTCCTGGTTCTAAAACGAGGTTCTTGAAACGCGATAAGGTCTGCCAGACAAGGATACGTGAGTGCGATTTCGTTTTACGTGGTGCGACCAGTAGCGGCCTTGTCATCCTGAGCGTAGCGAAGGATCAGCCACCCGCTCTTGACTCTTCCTATTTACGCACCCATGTTCCTTTTCCCAACATCATCCTCTACGTTGAAGAGTCTCGCCTACCCACCTGATCCTTCGCTACGCTCAGGATGACAGGGGGAGTATGGTCCTCCCGCGCAACTATGGTGACATTCACGTGCCAACCGTAGCACGCCGCGTCACATCTCACAATCCGTGTATCCGCCTGGCCTGTGCTATTACCCCGCTGACATCGACCGCCGGCCTGTGTGCATGTAGCCCTTGAGGCTCTGTTAGCTCGCCTGGCGCGGTCTGGCCGGGTGGGGCTTGCAGGGCGGCTATCGTGGCTACGACCGACTGGGCCAGGGCTTCAATATTATATCCGCCCTCAAGGATAGCTGCCAGCCTGCCTTCGCACTCCTCTATCTCGTCGCTCAGTTGGCGCACGATGCGGGCAAGCTCCGAAAATCCCGCCGTGGTCACGGACATGCCGCCCAGGGGGTCACCTATATGGGCGTCGTAGCCCGCCGAAATGAGGATAAGCTGTGGGCGGTAGCGGCGGGCGAGGGGCACCAGCACCTGCTCGAACACGCGCCTGTACCCCTCGTCGCCCACCCCGGCGCGTAGGGGCACGTTGGCCGTGTAGCCGCTACCCTCGCCTGTGCCTGTCTCATGGACGTCGCCGGTGCCCGGGTAGAAAGGGTACTGGTGGGTGCTGAAGAAAAGCACGTCGGAGCGGGGATAAAAGTAGTCCTGCGTGCCGTTGCCGTGGTGCACGTCCCAGTCCACGATGAGCACGCGCTCCAGGCCGTAATCGCGTATCGCGTGCTGGGCGGCGACGGCCACGTTGTTGAAGAAGCAAAAGCCCATCGCGGACCTGTAGAGCGCGTGGTGTCCGGGGGGCCTGACGAGCGCGAACGGCACCCTCACCCCCTGCATCGCGCTGTCCACCGCCTCGCATGCCGCCCCTGCCCCTAGCAGCGCCGCCCGGTACGAGCCCTCCGATATGACCGTATCGAGGTCCAACAACCCGCCGCCCGAATTAGCCACCTGCTCTATAACGCGTATATAGCGCGGGTCGTGCACCTGCCCCAGCAAGTCGAGGTCTACCGGCCCGGGCGTGAGAAGGCTGCTTTCCGGCATGCCGTAAGCCTCCAACGCGGCCAGTATGGCGCGCAAGCGTGCGGGGGACTCCGGGTGGTAATCGGTGTCGTGCAGCAGGGTATCAGGGTGGTAGTAGAGCGCTAGGCTGTCGGCGGGAGGGCGCATGCAAAAGTATAGCACAAGAGGTGGGATTCGGGGCCGCGGATTTGTGGAGATAATGTGTGGTCCATTCTAAGTCAGGCACGACTTGCGGGGACGCCCTGTGGCTAATGAAGATTAGCAACTGAATGAGGTAATCACCAGGTGCAAGAAGCATCTGTAGGGGCAGGCCCCCGTGGGTGCCCTGGGTGGCACTCGTACACAGGTGCTAATCTCCATCAGGGCAGGCACGGGGGCCTGCCCCTACACTCCTTTACCTCATTCAGTTGGTAATCTTCATTAGCCACAGGGCGTCATGCAGGGCAACCCCACATGGTATCGCAGGACGATATTAGGTAGCTTATGCGATAATTGTTCGGGACAAAGAATCACAATTAACATACACAGGCGCACACTGCTATGAGAGGCCGGGCACGGAAAGAGGGCTAAAAAGATGCAAGCACAGGCGCAACCACAGATTCAACCAACCGTGGCCGAAGTGGCAGAGCCAGGCCCCGCCAGGCTCGACATGAGGCAGTTGGGGTTCCTCGTGGCGGGCATGTTCGTGGCGATGCTCACCCTTACCTTGCCCGTTGCCCAGCTAGGGGAGTTTGTCGGCAGGCTGCTGCCCAACGGCGGGGTTGACGTGGAACTGGAGAACACCGCCAAGGGCCTCTTCCAGACGATGCACTTCCTGGCCTACATCCCGTTCGCCTTCATCTGGGGCGCGCTCTCCGACCGCAGCGGCAAGCGCAAGCCCTTCCTCATGATAGGCATGCTCGGACAGGGCGTGATGTTCGGCTTGATGCCCTTCATCGACAACCTCTGGCTGCTCTACGCCGCCCGCTTCGTGGAGGGCACGTTCAGCATCGCGGTGGTGTCGATGCTGATGACTATGACCCTCGACATCGCGCCGCCGGGCCGCCGGGGCATGACGCTGGGCGTGTTCACGATGGGTATGCTGCTCGGCAACGGCCTGGGCGCACCCATCGGCGGGGCGCTGTCCGAGCTTTCGATGTCGTACCCGTTCTGGCTGGGCGCGGGCCTGCTCGCGCTCATGCTGGTGGTTATAGGCGTGGGGGTGCGAGAGACTTCGGCTGTGACCCACGGCTACTCTTTCCGCCGCTCGATGATGGTGTTCCGCGAGCACCCGCGCCTGGGCATACCTTACGCCTTTACGATGCTCGACAGGCTCACGGTGGGCTTCTTCGTGGGGCAGTTCCCGATACTGGCCGACGTGGTATACGGCTTCGGCCCTAGGGACAGGGGCATCTACCTGATGGTATTCTTGCTCTGCTTCGCCCTGTTCTCCCCCGTGGGCGGGGCTATCTCGGACAGGTTCGGGCGGGTCAGGCCGATGCTGCTGGGCACGGTGGCCTACGGGCTGATGCTCATGCTGGTGGGCCGGGTGGGGCCCGAGCTGCTGTACGCGGTCATGGCGTTCGGCGGCCTGTGCGGGGCCGTGCTTTACCCGCCCTCAATCGCGCTGGTGGGCGACTACGCGGGGCCGCGACAGCGGGGCGTGGCGATGGGCGGCTTCAACCTGGCAGGCTCCATCGGCTTCGCGGCGGGCCCCCTAATCTTCAACCTCATCGCGGACGGCCTGGGCATACTGACTCCCCCGCTCGTGGCTGGCCTCCTCTGCATCCTCGCCGCCGCGGTTGCCGCCCCCTTGATGCTTGGCCGCAGCGCGGAGGGGAGGGTGGTTCTTAATTCTTAATTCTTAATTCTTAATTGGCTTGGCTGGCCCATTTAGTGCTTTCCAGGTATCGGAACTCACTCGGCACTCGGCACTTGGTACTCGGTACTCATTGCGTTTCGGGAGCGTTGCGATGATCTGGATAGGCACCTCCGGGTGGGTTTACAAGCACTGGATCGGGTGTTTTTATTCGCCGGAGATGAAGCAGCGCGACTGGCTGCGGCACTATGCTAGCGTGTTTCCCACGGTGGAGATCAACCGCAGCTTTTACCGTCTGCCGACGAGGGAGAACTTCGAGGCTTGGGCGCAGCAGGCGGGCTCCCATCCTGGCTTCCAGTTCGCGACCAAGGCGAGCCGCTACCTGACGCACATCAAGCGGCTGAACGAGCCGGAAGAGCCTGTGCGCGCGTTGGTGGAGGCGGCGGAGGGGTTGGGAGAACACGCCGGGCCGTACCTGTACCAGATGCCGCCCAGGTGGAAGGCCAACCCGGAGCGTCTGCGCGCTTTTATCTCCCATCTACCGCCGGGTCACAAGGCGGCGTTCGAGTTCCGCGATAACTCCTGGTACGGAGAGGAGATACTGCGCATACTGGGCGAAGGAGGCTATGCGCTGGTGCGGGCCATCGGCGGCTATTACACCCCGATGGAGGTGCCGGACGTGGGGCCGTTCCGCTACCTGCGAGTGCACGGCGGCCAGTGGGGCATCGGCCTCTCCGAAGGCGAGCTACAATACTGGGCCGACCGCATCGCCAACGACGCCCACAACGGCATCGAGACTTACATCTACTTCAACAACGACCCCGAATGCCAGGCCCTCTACAACGCCTACCGCCTCCGCGACATGCTCGCCCACACAGGCGCGGTCGTCCCCTAACTCCAACAGGCTCGCTCTACTAAACAGCTTAGGAGACGAAACCGCCAAGACGCCAAGGACGCCAAGGGCGCGCCAAGATTAAGAGGGTGTTCTAATCAAGAAGGGCCAGGGTACGAAAATTGGTACTCTGGCCCTCTTTGCACCAGCCAAAACTCAATTCTTCTCAGCGCGTTCTCTGCGCCCTCTGCGTCTCTGCGGTGAACCGTACTTAACTTGGCGCGCTCTTGGCGTCCTTGGCGTCTTGGCGGTTTCGTCTCTAAGAAACGCTCGACGAGCACCGATGTTGGTGGGCGGGAAAGTTGCCGTGGCTGGCGCGGGGCTGTTATGCTAGGTGTATGGGTGCTGATAGGACGGTTTGGCTGCGGGTTGGGCTGGCGTTTGCGGTGTTTGTGCTGATTGGCGCGGGCGACGGGGGGCTGGGGGTGCTGCTGCCCAGCATCCAGCGGTTTTACGGAATAGACAAGTCTACCGTGTCGCTGCTCTTCCTGTGCGGCACGTCGGGCTACCTCGTGGCGGCCTTTACGAGTGGCCCCCTGGTGGAGAGGTTGGGCACGCGGCTGTTCCTCACGCTGGGGGTGGGAGCGTTCATCGCGGGCGGGGTGAGCATCGGGCTGGCGCTGCCTTTTTACGTGCTGCTGGCCTTCTACCTCCTCTTTTTCTTCGGCTTCGGCGTGCTCGACGCGGGGTTGAACACGTACATCGCGGGCCTGCCCAACAACACCGGGGTGCTCAACAACCTGCACGCCTGCTACGGGCTGGGCGCGTTAATAGGCCCCATTGTCGCGCAGACCTTCCTCGACCTGAGGTTCGGCTGGAACGCGGTCTACCTGTCGTGGGCGGGCGTGGCGGTGCTGGTGCTGGTGGGCGTGTGGTTCGCGTTCCGTGGGGCGGGCAGAGCGCGGCACGAAGGCGGCGCCGAGGTGGGAGGCAACGTGCTGGCGGCCACGCTGAGGCTGCGGGTGGTGTGGATAGTCGCCATATTCCTGCTGCTGTACGTGGGCGGCGAGGTGAGCTTGGGCAACTGGAGCTACAGCCTGCTCACGGAGGCGCGGGCGGTTGACCCCACCGACGCGAGCCGGTTCGTCAGCGGCTACTGGCTGGGCCTCACGGTGGGCCGCCTGGTGCTCGGCAGGCTGGCGAAGCGACTGGGCGACCGCAACCTGATCCAGCTTTGCCTGGGTGGGGTCATGCTGGGCCTGCTGCTGGTGTGGCTGCCCCCCTGGCCCATCGCGGCGGCAACCGGCCTGTGGCTCACCGGCTTCAGCCTAGGCCCCATCTTCCCCACTGTGATAGCGGTGCTCTCGCGCATGGTTGCGCCCCGAGTGCTGGCGAGCGCGATAGGGTTCGTGGCGAGCGCGGGCAGCGCGGGGGCGGCCTTCTTCCCGTGGATAGCGGGCAACCTGGCGGAAGGGTTGGGGCTGTGGACGTTGTTGCCTTACGTTATCGGGCTGTCGGTGCTGATGCTGGGCTGCTGGTGGCTATTGATGTCCACAGGGAGAGAACAGCTACAGATAAAGGAGCAGCCGGAGCAGAACGTGATACAGGTATAAACTTAGTTGCTCAGGCGTGGCCTGCGTCTGGCCCGGGCATAGCCATGTCAATACCGCAGAGCTTCCCGATGGGGAGAAACGTCACACGCTTCATAATTAAGCCACTTAGGGTGATTGCATCCCTTTACGAAGTGCTTATGGTATCGAACTAAGAAGGGTAAGAGCTAAGTAAGTTCTGCTAATTGTTCAGCCAACCACTTTATGACAGTTGGCTTGTCTTTACTGGCGACAGGCAGTTCATCCCACAATCTGAGAAAGTAGTCCTGAAAAGCACTCACGACTAGAGGCTCGTGTATTGCGAAGTCCATCTCTTTCATCATGCTCTCATCATCGCGACGCCGCGTTTCGAGAAGCACTGTATGGATATTGGACATTTCCCAGAAAACCTCGAAAACCTCATCAGGCGCCTCATCAACAAGGCCAAGTTCATAATTGTCGTACTTGTGCAGGTAATAGATTGTCTGGCGAAGGCAAGCAGCTAACTCAGTGCGCGTGAGGCGGGCATCCCCGGCCCCCTTAGTGGTCAGCCAATCATCTGCAGATATCCTACCTTCGCTCAGGAGCTTACGAAGCATCGACTTCGACGCTATGTGATACACTTTTGAACCTTTAACCCGCTCCTGGAAGCGCTGCAAGCGGCGCGTGCGGTTCTCTAGGAGTGCTCTTAAACGCTGCTTTATTGAGTCTTCATTCTGGCCGGCATAGAGAGACGAGGGTTTACTCTGCAAGATACGGCGGATAAGGTCAGAAACGATGGACAGCGGCATCATCAGGGTGCTCAGCCCATCTTTCACCATAAAGAGCTCGCCTGCCTGCATTTCAGCGTCCAATAAGTCGTCGTCAAACTGTGCGGAGTCATGAGGATATACCTTGAGCAGCGGCTTGGCGTGTGCTCTTAAGGTAGCAAAGTAGCTACGCAATACCTGGACCTGCTCGCCTTCGGGGAGAAAAATAGCCGCATCAACATAATGTGCCTGACTGGTGCCCAGGAACAACAGAGCGCCATGTCCAGGGACGATAAGTACATCCTGGGGGGCAGGTAACTGGCCTTGCTCCACGGGAAAGTAGTATGGTTGGTACTGCTCGGGCAATCCATGTTGCAGAGCCATGATATCGGCAATGAGCGCCGAACGTTTGTCCATGTCACCGGTCAGCCGCCACAGATGGACTACATCCCAGCCTTTTACAAGCACACGGCGTAGGGCTGTATGCCACTGAGCTTTGAGGTCGGGTGCTAAATCAAATGCATCATGAGGACTCTGAAAGGTAAAGAGTATTTCTTCGCCTGCCCTCGGAGGATCGTTTGAGGCTTTATTGAGAAGGGTACAGGCTTCTAAGATGACGCCGCGTAGGCCTTTCAAGCCTCGAACATCATTGCCTGTATCGGGAGGAAGGACTGAATCACTACTGAGTAAGGCTGCCTCACCCTCCAGGCTGCTCGTACCTGTATAGAGTGCCCGGGAAAGAGTCCTGATGATGCCGGGGGTTTCGTATTTCGGCCTTGTTAGCGTTCCTGGGATAAGTTCCAAGGCTGCTTCATACGCCTGAAGGATATTTGGGTTGGCAGTTTCCTTGCCGGTTTCCACTACAGACAAATAGCTTTTGGCGTAGCCAATCCTGTTGGCCAGCTCTGAAAGCGAAAAGCCTTTCTCTTGCCTCAGGCGCCGCAACATCAAATAACTACCCGATCCATTCGCGCTAGACATGGCATGCTCCTTGCTAAGTTGTTCAGTGAACGCTGCAACTTAACAAACGAACAGAACGATGAACGAAATGGGTTAAATTGTGTGGAGCTGCACCGGCTATGCGATTGCCTCGTGGCGCTGGTCAGCTGCGGAATGTCATCACCGTACGTTCAAAGAAAAGGTGAACTAAGAGGCATCTTACACTCCAATCGCCCACGCTGTCAAACGCTTGCACTACTCAAGCAAGGCTCATGCCATACACGCACAGGGTTGCTTGCTTTGAAGAACGTAAGCGACGCAAATATGTTACCCTCACCGATCGATACAGAAACACGTCCATAGCGACAATGGGGTACGCAGCGGGCCCCCTGGCAGCTACTTAGTTTCGAAGAGCTAACTACTACGGTTCCTCTTGTTGACCTGCCATCATTGCTCAGGTAGTTGGGGCAACCCCCTCAACGTTAACCGCTTGATTTGCAATTATGGAGGGAAAAGATGGCAGCAAACACCGGTCAAAATACGAGTCGACGTGGGAGTGGAAGTAATAACCCTGGAAGCCAGCGAAGACGCCCTATATTCCGGCGTTCCCGAATCGCCCTGGTATGCGTGTTGGTTGCGCTTACGTTATCGGGGTTAATCAGGGCTTTACTCTCTAATGAGGACGGTCTGTACCAACTTGGCTACGTCGTGCTTAGCGTACTGATTATTTTAGGCGCGTTCGGAGGGCTAGCGGCAAGTGAGGAATTCTCAAGACCGATAGACACTCTACGAGGTCGGCCTTTCTTCCGGCGCCATCCACACGCACTCCTTACTGGAAGCCTGGGTCTCCTGCTGGTTGGTGCCGTAGCTACTCTGGTTATGCCGTTCTTGAGAGACATCATACCAGCACCCACTTTCACGGCTTACGACTATACGAAGCTGGTTCCAACAGCGGCAGAGGCACCGGCACCAACCTCAGCCCCGATTATTTCGGAAGATGGTCAGATGGTGTTTGTACGCGGAGGCAATTTCATCCAGGGCAGCACCAAAGAACAAATCGAGGAGTTCGGCCGAAACTGCTCGAGACCTTATCCCGAAGGCGCTCCCAGTTGTGGACCGAATTGGTTCCTGGATGAAGTGCCACAGCATTCAACCTACCTGAGTGCCTTCTGGATTGACCTGAACCTTGTAACGAACTCCCAGTTTCAGCAATTCACCGAATCGACCGGATACGTTACTGATGCCGAAAAGGTCGGGAGCAGTAATGTTTACGACTCGGGGACCCGCAACATTGTAAAGGTGTTGAATGCCGACTGGAGACATCCACAGGGTCAGGGCACCGATATCGCTGACAAGGGCAACTACCCGGTCACGCAGGTAAGTGCCGATGATGCGGCTGCTTATTGTACCTGGGCGGGCAAGCGTTTACCTACTGAGGCTGAATGGGAGAAGGCCGCGCGTGGCACCGACGGACGCATTTTTCCCTGGGGCTCTATCTGGAATCCGAATGAAAATCCTGCTAAACTTAACTTCCCTGGTGCTGTGCAACCCCTGGGCTTGAAGCCGGTAGGAGCATACCCGGACGGCAAAAGCCCATACGGGGCCATGGACATGCTCGGGGAGTTATTCCAGTGGACCAGTGATTACTATGACGAGCACTATTATGAGAAAGCTCCAAGTGTGAACCCTAACGGTCCAGATATCGGCAGTCAAAAAGTAAAGCGTGGCGGTTCATGGGCAAGCAACCCTTCTTTGTTCCACATAGCCTGGAGACAAAGTCGGCCCGCCAAGCAATCGGATGATAGCACCGGCTTCCGTTGTGCCCGCATTCCTTGAGACACACAGCGTCGAAAGCTTCAGGCAAGGTGCTGCAACAAAACAGCCCTCTCAACCTCTGAGATTGAGAGGGCTGTTTTGTTGCAGCACCTTGCCCATCACCTTGATCGTATTTAGCCAGAGGCATTGCAAGAGCTATCATAAAGGCAACTTCTGATGGAGCTACAAACGGGCAGAATGGAACAGGCAGGGGTAGGAGCCTCTAGTACCTAGTGCCCTGCTAATACCCCTATCGGGTAACGATACTCACCACAAAGGAGTAATTGTAATCCCCAAACCAACATGCTATCATACGTATGTGCCCAACCAGCACAGACACCAACACCAGGAGGTACAGCCAGGAAGACAGAGACGGCGAGCAGCACAAGATCGAGCCATATGAATCAGTAGCGCCAGGACTCATCGTGAGGCGGTGAGTTGACGAGGTGGAGGCCAAGAGAACAATTCGGCGGATGGCTTCCCGGCTACCACGGTCGTTAGCGCCGGACAAAACTGGAGGGCGACCCCCAGGACACCAACCGGCCGCGCGTGGCGGAGCACCTTCGCTCCGGGCACCTGCTCGTGTTATCTCCTTCCAACCTTACACCAGTAAGCACTTCTTACCTACCCTTCTTCATCAACCCCATAACCCAGACCAACGGACGACGGGCCGCGTGCGTAGTCCCTACCGTGTGCTGCGTACCGAAATTCGAATTTCGAAATTGCGCCAGCCTCTCGTCCCTCCGAAGGAGATAAATTCACATGTGCGGTATTTTTGGCTATACGGGCGAGCGCATAGACGCCGCCAATCTGGTCTTTAGTGGGCTAAAAACTCTTGAGTATCGCGGATACGACTCGTGGGGCATTGCCGTGGGCACCGACGACGGGGTGCGGACGGTGCGCGACGTGGGCAAGCTGGTGGCGGCCCCCGGAGGCATGCCCCACTCCGGCCTGGCGCTGGGGCACACCCGCTGGGCGACCACCGGCGCGGTCACCCAGGCCAACGCCCACCCCCACCGCGACTGCACCGGGCGCTTCGCCCTCGTCCACAACGGCATCATCGAGAACTACGCCTCACTGCGCGAAGGGCTCAAGGAGCGCGGGCATTGCTTCCAGTCCGAGACCGACTCGGAAGTGGTGGCCCACATGCTGGAGGAGGAGTACGATACGATAGGGCAACTGCCCGCCGATGTGGAGAGCAGGCTGGCCGAGGCGCTGCGCAGGGTGAGCCACAAGCTGGACGGCCTCAACGCCCTGGCCGCCCTCGACGTTCGCACCGGGGAGCTTGCGGCTGTGAAGAACGGCTCGCCCCTCGTGGTGGGCATCGGAGACGGCGCTACCTACCTGGCGTCGGACCAGGCCGCGCTGCTGGCGCACACCGACAAGCTCGTGTTCGTACGCGATGGGCAGGCCGTGGCCCTCTGGCCCGACCACGCCTCTATCATGGACAGCCTCACCGGCACATCCATGCCCCTGGAGGTCGAGCAGGTGCGATGGCGGCCCGAGCAGGCGCAGCTGAACGGCTACAATCACTTCCTCGAAAAGGAGATCTGGGAGCAACCGAAGCTGCTGAGAGACATCGCGAGCGGGGGCATGGACCAGGCAATCGGGCTGGCTAGCTTCCTGGCGGAGTCGCGCGGCATCTACTTCGTGGGCTGCGGCACCGCCTACCACGCCGCTTTGATTGGCAGCTACCTCATGTCAACCCAGGCCCACCGCCTAACGACCGTCGCGTACCCGCATGAGTTCGCCAGGTACGCCCCGCTCGTCAAGGGCTACGACGCCGTGCTGGCCTTCTCGCAAAGCGGCGAGACGATTGACGTGCTGGATGCCGTACGCGAGGCCCGCGCCCGTGGGGCCGCTATAGGCGCGATGACCAACGTGCCCGGCTCGACCCTCACCCGCGAGGCCAGCTTCAAGCTGATGCTCGGCGCGGGGCCGGAGAGGAGCGTGCTATCCACCAAGACCTTCACCGCCAAGGTGGCCTACATGATGCTGGCGGCGGGCGTAATAGCGGGTGAGCCGGAGGCGGCGAAGGCCACCCTGTTGGAGGCCGCGTCGGACATCGAAGCCCTGCGGGATGGCGCCGACGGCAGGCTCGATGCGATACGGAGCGTAGCCCACTGCGTAGCCCCGCACGACCACATGTTCCTGCTGGGCCGGGGCCTGGGGCACGCTATGTCGTTGGAGGCCGCGCTCAAGATCAAGGAGGTGTCGTACATACACGCGGAGGGCTTCGCAGCCGGGGAGTTGAAGCACGGAGTCATCGCCCTGGTCGAGCCGGGCACCCCTGTGCTGGTGCTGGCACCGGAGGGCGCGGACGAGGCGCACATGCTCACGGCGGCGGGCGAGGTCAAGGCGAGGGGAGCGCAGGTGATAGGCATCGGCCCGCGCAACCACCCGGTGTATGACTACCACGTACCCGTCACGGCCCAGGGCCACGCCTTTTACCTGGCCGCCACCGCGGTTACGCAGCGCCTGGCCTACGAGCTGGCCCTCCTGCGCGGCACCGACCCCGACAAGCCCCGCAACCTCGCCAAAAGCGTCACGGTCCGGTAGAGGGAAAGAGGCCGAACCGCCAGGACGCCAAGAAGAATAAGAACGGTTCACCGCAGAGACGCAGAGAGCCTGCCCTGAGCGCAGCCGAAGGGACGCAGAGGGTACGCAGAGAAGAATAGAGGGTGTTCTGAGTAGGGGCAACATCTTACAGTGAGATGTTGCCCCTACCCTTATCTAAACAACCACAATCTCTGCGTAC
>DASVQO010000327.1:0-4078 GCA_036389075.1 Chloroflexia bacterium
GGCCACCGTGGTCCCCGCCACCGTCGTGCTGGTCACCGGGGTGAGCTTCGCGCTGGGCACGCTGCTACCCAGGTTCTCCAATCCCATCAAGATAATAGTGCTGACAGCCTGGTTCCTCTGTCTGTACCTTTCCATCCCGCAGAATGCGCTGGCGGAGTACCCAGCCTGGGACCCCACGAGCAGGGCGATGGCCTCTGTACTGTATGCCCAGTACATGCCCGAGTCCGACCGGGACTCGCGCCTACAGTACCCGAAGGACGAGGCAGCCCTACAGCAAATGCGACAGGGTATCCGAAACCTGGAGCAGAGAATACCGGACCTCCTACCCTGGCTGCCGCCCAAGCTCGCGTATGCCGGGCTGGGTATTGCCTCTGTAGCCCTCGCGGCCGCGGGCTTCCGCCGGTTTCGCAACGTAAGACAATAAGTGCCGGAAGCTTTCCCAAGAGTAAGCCAGTGAGATATCAGCACCGCAACCCCACCCTGTCATTTCGAACGTAGTGAGAAATCTCGTCCCTCACCGGGGTGTTCCACTTTTCCCCGGGACGCTGCGTCGTAAGAAAGGTGATACTCGAGTGCTTGGCGACGACATTTCTCACTACCTTCGAAATGACAAAGTGGCGATAGGATGCCTATATTCGGCATCGTGTTTTTGAGATGACTTCTAGCCAAAGGACGTAAGAGAGGCACGACCGGGAGGGCAGAACCTATGGAACTCGTAGTAGACAATATCAGCAAGCAGTACGGAGAGCGCTGGGCCTTGAAAGATATTTCTATCAGGTGCGGCACGGGCATGCTCGGGCTTGTCGGGCCAAACGGGGCCGGTAAGACCACCCTCATGCGCATCATAGCCACCCTGCTCGACCAGACGGGAGGCCAGGTGAGTTGGAACGGGCGCGACACCAGAGAGGATGGCGCATTGGTGCGCATGGCCCTTGGCTACCTGCCGCAAGACTTCGGGCTTTACCCCGAACTAACCGCCAGGCAATTCCTGCGATACATAGCCGCGATGAAGGCCGTACCCGCCAACCTGGCGCGGGCAAGGGTGGATGAAGTGATAGAGCTTGTACATCTCGAACGCGACGCCGACCGCAAGCTCGGGACGTATAGTGGAGGCATGAAGCAGAGAGTGGGCATTGCCCAGGCGTTGCTCAACGATCCCGAGTTGCTGATAGTGGACGAGCCCACCGCCGGGCTGGACCCCGAGGAGCGCATACGCTTTCGCATCCTGCTCAGCGGCCTGACTTCCGACCGCCTGATTATCCTCTCCACCCATATCATCGGTGACGTGGAGGCGGTAGCCAACCGCCTCGTGCTGCTGAAGGAAGGCCGGGTCGTGGGAGACACCACGCCACAGCAGCTCGTGGCCGAGGCTCATGGGTGCGTCTGGTCGCTCGTCACAGGTGCGGCGAACGCCGGGGAAATGCAGGCGAAGTACAAGATATCGGCCTTGGCCCACACGCCCGAGGGCATCCTCCTACGCCTGGTAAGCCCCACTCGCCCCAGCGAAGAAGCAGTGGCCGTCGAGCCAACCCTGGAAGACGCTTACCTGCTCAAGATGGCCTCCTGACCAACGCGGGATTGGACGCACAGGGGAAACACAAACAACCCCACCGGGCAGCCGGGAAACCGGTCGCGCAACTTGCTGGCTGGCGGCGCGTTAAGAGCATAGCCATTCAGAGGGGGAGGAGCGACTGGGGATGAACCCGGGGCGTTTACAGCCGTGGGGCTTATGGGCTGCCAGGGCCGCTATGTCCGTAGCAAGCCCTGTCTCCGCCGGGCTTATCGCGGCGTGCGGGCTCGCCGCCTGGCACCTATACACGAGCAATTGGGACACTCCACCCACCTGGTATTTAGCCCTGACGCTTGCACTCATCGCGGTCGATGTCGCTTCCATTTGCTTTATCCTCAGCAGGTGGGTGCGGGTCCTGCGGGGAAAGAGACCGCACTGGGGTTTGCTGGTGGCTGGCGCGCTTCTCGCCGGGGTGCTCTGGATCTCCCACCAGGGTGTCAAGATCGTATACTTGAACATACCGCAGTGGGACTTCGCGGACGGTCTGTTTGGCGACCTGACCAGACCCGGCCCCGGGAGAATATCGTCCGACTGCACTCCCACACCTACGGCCCAGGTACTCACTACTGAGTCCGGCGCACCCGCCCCACGTCCCATCAGCTATGGCCAGGCCCTGGAGCTCGCCCGGATACACGATTGGCTCACGCGCAAGGCTGAGTTAGAGCGCAGCGTGGTTGCAGGCTGGAAAGGGTGGGTACAGGACGTATCCGCGCACTACGGCGGTGACAACCCGGACAGGCAGCTGGTGGCTCTCTTCTTGCACGACCCGTACGCTCAAGCGTCTCCCGGGGGCGCGCAGCCAGAAGCCGAGCTATACTATCTCACCCCGGCGGACGCCGGCAGGTTGAGCGTGGGCCAGGAGGTCTTCTTTTGCGGCCGCCTCTCAGGATACAGTGTCGATGTGGGCACCGGCACGGTGACAATATCAGAGCCAATCATCAACCCGCGCCCACTGCCCAACGCCATCGTGAGCACACAAGTGCCTGGTGACTTTCTCCTCAACTATGAAGTCTATGGCTGCCGCGAAGGCTACGTGTGCCCCGAGTACAAGGTTTCTATAGATGCGAGCGGTCGCCTTACATACCTCGGAATTCAGAACGTGCTGGAGATGCAGCCGCGTACCGCGCAACTTACTGAGTTCAAGCTAAAAGAGCTGGTCTACGAACTGCGCCGGGCCGGGTTCCTCGCGATAGAGGACCTGCCGGGCAGAATCGAAGGACGGCCAGCCGGGTCTATCGTCATTGAGGTGAGGATGGAGGGTATACATAAGACGGTTGTGTTGCCCTGGAACACGAAGCATAGCGAAAAGGTGCTCATGATAGAGGGTAAAATCAAGGAAGTTGGGGACTTCACCCGGTGGGTCCAAAGATAAGCGCCGCTGAGTCGGCTGGCCGAGGGAGTAACCATTTGGCACCACTCCACGGACCCGGTACTTGACGGTGGGGGATTCTACAAGCATGCCCATACTCAGCTACGGCGGCAAATACCCGGCAATCGGTAAGGACTGCTATATCGCGCCCACTGCCACGATAATAGGCGACGTGACGCTGCACGACGGCGCGAGCGTCTGGTTCGGGGCTGTGCTTCGGGGTGATGTCTCCCCCATCGTCGTCGGCGCGCGGACGAACATACAGGACGGTACCATAATCCACGGCGAGGACGGCTGCCCGACCGTCATAGGCGAAGACGTTACGGTCGGGCACGCCGCCATCATCCATGCCGCCACTGTAGGCGACAGGGTGCTGGTGGGTATGGGCGCGGTGCTGTTGAGCCGCTGCGTCATTGGCGAGGACACGATCATCGGGGCGCGTGCGCTGGTCACGGAGGAGGTGGAAGTGCCGGGCGGCAGCCTGGTGCTTGGGGTGCCGGGCAAGACGGTCAGGAGCCTCACCGAGGAGGAACGCGGGAGCATCAGAGAGTCCGCGGGGCGCTACGTGCGGCAGGCGGCCCTCTACAGCCAGGAGTGATGTTGCGCGCACCGGCACAATAAGAAAGAGCCACCTCTCACAAGGTGGCTCTTTCTTATTGTTGCAACCCCTATCAGTTGCTCTCGGAACTAGCGGTTATGTTCGCCGCGATGCGAGGCTGCAAGGCCAGGACCGGCGCGTGAGGGGCCATCAGGAAGAACCCAAGGCCTATAAAGCCTACCACCCCGAGGCCCATCGTCGCGGGCATCAACGCGCTAAAACCGGCGCTCAACCCCAGCACGTTCTGGGACAGGAGCACCAACAAGAACCCACCGATAGCGCCCGCGAGGCCGCCCGTGAGGGCCATAACGCCTACGAACGCCGCGCCGAGGGCAAGGAAGCGTATAGTGTTCGATACTTTCTTCATCTTTTTTCCGCCTTACGACACATAATGCAGCTACCTCTACTCGCCCTCTGAGGTAACCCGTTGGAAGAACAGCCAGGTTATGTGCGCTTTTCCCGTCCTGCAAGTCTCGTCGTCTGCTGCTCTACCGTCGCTTATATAAGCAAGCGGTATGCCATTACAACATAGAACCAACCA
>DASVQO010000328.1:0-8614 GCA_036389075.1 Chloroflexia bacterium
CGGTGAAAACAACCCTTAACTTGGCGTGGCCCTTGGCGTCTTGGCGTCTTGGCGTTTCCGTACTAAAACAAAAGAGCCACGAATTAGGTGGCTCTTGTGCGGCCCATAGGGGCTAGTATTACGTCGTGCACCCTTTGTCGATACGACACTACGGCTTAAACCCGCCAGCCGGCTCCGACCAGGCACCCCTACGGCACCCAAGAGTGACTATTTACCGCTGCTACCTTCCGGTCCTGACGGGGTTCATAGGCTCCTGCCGCGTAGGACCCGGTCCTCAACGCCACTTAGCGAATACAGTCCCACAATGACGTACCTCGATCGGGAATTCAACCCCCCTGTAGCGGTTTGAGGGTACAGGGCACCGCTAGTTCCCCGTCTAGCACGACAGTTAATCTTACGGGATGCGGCAACCGATGTCAAGCTGTTGCCTGGCCTGCCCGCAACCCTCGGGTCCGTCACGGGCGAGGGCCGGGAGGGCCACTAGGTCCCCCGCCGCCCGCGCTGTCGCTTGCGCCTGCCTGGGCGTCCGACAGGTCCAGGGCGATATTGAAGGTCGCGCTGTAGGTTCCGTTCGCCTCGTTGGGGGCGAGCAGCAGCTGGTCTCCACCGCTCCGGTAGATATTGTCCCGGTCGTTGGGCGTGTTAGGCGAGCCCTTACCGGCATATGGCGGCTGGGCGTACACCCTGTTTGTCACCGCCTCGTCCATGAAGAGCTGAGACGTGAACTCGTATGCCGCGCCATCGCTGGCGGTTGTGCGTATCTTGAAGTGGATGTGGACGGCCCTCCCGGGGTACCAGCCCGGGTAGATGGAGGTGAAGGTTGCCTTGCCGCCGGCGTCGGTCAACTGGTAGCCACGCAGGAAGTTTGTGCCCGCGGAGCCTTGCACGCCCGAATAGACGCCTGCCGCGTCGCAGTGCCAGATGTCCACCTGCGCTCCTTCCAACGGAGTGCAGGCATTTGACCCAAGCTGTGAGACTACGAACGCCAGCGACAGGGGCACTCCCTCACTTGGCGTGCCGGTGGAGGTATCGGTGCGAACGTCGGAGCGGTCCAGCGCCACGTCCACAAAATAGGGGCCTTCAGTCAGTTCGGGCTTCACCACGCAGTCGGGCAAGGCCACTGCATCAGTGGTGGGCGTGACTGCGGCGGGCGTGGCGGCAACGGCTGTCGCGGCCTCGGCGTTCAAGGGAGTGCCGCCGGCCGTAGCGACCGCCTGCGCCGGGGCCGTCTGAGTGGCCGCGCTGGCGGCAGTTGTGGGTTGGGTCGTGGCGGGTTGGGAGGGGTCGCAAGCCGCAAGCAATGCCACCCCTCCCAACCCGGCCAACAAACCTAGCACCTCTCTTCTGGAGAGGACGCGCCCTACCGGGGCATCATCGTCAGGTTCTATAATGGGTGTCACAGGTCTCTCCTTGGTTGTTGTCTACAAAGACCAGTGTACCCTCGCCGCATTAAGGCAGGCCGGGAGAATAATTAAGAATTGGTGAAGATGGAATACGCAAGATAATACGCTTTTTGGCCGCGCAAGGATTGCCGCGCACTTGTACAGAGGGACCAACACTTCATGCCTGACTTTCTACCCCGTGACCCATACATAAGCCCCACCAACCGCGTGATGAGCGACGTTCCCGACGCCTTCTGGGGGCCGGCGCTCACGGCGTTGCGCGCCCGGCTGGAACTGCCCCCCGGCCCCTGGCGACGCCTGCCCACGGGCAAGAACGTGGTCCTCGAATTGGGTGATGAAGCCATCCTCAAGCTGATCCCTCCCTGTTGGGCGGAGGACGCGGGGCGGGAAGCGGCGGCCCTGCGACTGGTGCCCGCCGGGGGGCCGGTGGCAACGCCTGCCCTGCTGGCATCAGAGGAGTTAGAGGGTTGGACCGTGCTATTGTTGCAGCGGATGCCGGGTGCGATTCTGGCCGAGCGGTGGCAGTCGCTGGAAGGGGCGCAACGTGTGCGCCTAGTGGCTCAACTTGGGGCGGCGGCTGCCTGGCTGCACAGCGTGCCTGTGCCTGAGGGGTCGCCTCTGCCTTACGACTGGGCAGCACACCTCCGGCAGGACATGGAGGACGCTCCGCGGCAGTTGTCGGTGGCTGGCGCTCCCCAGGCACTACAGGATAGCTGGGACGGCTTTCTGCGCTCGGTAGGCCCGCTGCCCGCTCCCGACAGCCGCCTGGTGCTGCTGCATGGCGACCTGAGCTTCGGCAACGTGCTCGTGCAAGAGCATGCCGGGGACTTGCGAGTAACGGGCCTGCTCGACTTCGGGGACGCTTCGCTGGGCGAGGCGGTGCACGACTGGCTCTCGCCCGGGGTGCACAACTTCGGGGGCGACGCGGCGGTGGTAAACGCGTTCTTCGACGGCTACGGCCTGCCTCGTTCAGAGCGCACCCCCGCGCTTCAATCTCATCTGCTGGCCCGGAGCCTCCTTTACTACGGCTGGGGCTATTTGGCGCGCAAGTTCCCGTTGGCGGAGGCCACGAGTTGGGCCGAGGTAGCCGGGGTCGTCTGGCCTATGGCTTCCATGGCGGGTGAGTGACGAGCCTGGGCAACTAACTTGCAATCTAGATTGGAGTTTGTTATAATCGTAAGGCTGTAAAGCGAACCGGGTGGCTGTAGCTCAGTGGATAGAGCGTTGGGTTGCGGACCCAAAGGCCGGGGGTTCGAGTCCCTCCAGTCACGCATTAGGCCGGCCCCCTGGCCGGTCTTTTTTTGTCTCGGAGAGGTCGCATAGTGGCCGAGTGCGGTCGTCTCGAAAACGACTGAAGGTGCTGAGCCTTCCGTGGGTTCGAATCCCACCCTCTCCGCTGGTCGATTTTAGGTTTTAGATTTTAGATTTTGGATTGCTGTTCTGGGCTGGCTATCCGAGTCTCCAATCTAAAATCCAAAACCCAAAATCTAAAATCTGGAGAGGTCGCCTAGAGGCCTAGGGCGCTCGCCTGGAAAGCGGGTAGGGGTGCAAGCTCCTCGTGGGTTCGAATCCCACCCTCTCCGCCGTCAAAGACGCTTCCTTGTGAGGCGTCTTTTTAGTTACGAGTTTTGAGCTGTATTGCAGCACTATTGTTTCTCTTAGAAGGTCATGTTATGCCTATTCGTGCCGTGTTGTTCGACCTGGATGGCACCCTCATCAACTCGATAGACCACATTGTGGACTGCTGGCAGCACACGGTGCGTACCGGCCTGGGGCGGGAGATAAGCCGGGAGGAGGTGCTGCCCACGATTGGCCGCGCCCTCGTGGCTTGCCTCGATGAGGTGGCGCCAGGGAGGGGGCAGGAACTGTACGGCATATATACGAGCTACGAGCGAGACCGCCACGATACCGCCGTGCACCTGATCGCGGGCACCGGCGAGACGTTGGAGACGCTGCTGGCAGAGGGTTACAAGCTGGGGGTGGTTACTTCCAAGGGGCTTCCGGTGGCGATGAACGGCCTTCGACTGTTTGCCCTCGACCGTTACTTTGAGGTGATTGTCACGCAGGAGGACACCGAGCGGCACAAGCCTTACCCCGACCCTCTGCTCGTGGCCTGCGAACGCCTCGCCCTGGCTCCTGCCGAGGCCGTCTACGTCGGGGATGCCCACACCGACGTAGAGGCGGGCAAGGCGGCGGGGGCGCTCACGGTGGGGGTTACCTGGGGCGCTGCCGGTGAGGCCATCCGCGAGGCCGGGCCGGACTATATCCTCGCTGACATGGGCGAACTTCCCGGCCTCTTGAAGCTAATGTCGCCTGCTTGATCTCTGCCCCTGTTGAAAGGATAGCCTTAAACGGTCGCTTGGCCTTATAATAGGAGAGGTGCGAGGGACCGCATTTAACCGGTGCCTCTTTTGGCGCTGTTCACCATTTTGCATGGAGGTTACGACAGTGGATAGTTCCCGGCCGGGCGAGGCAACCGAGGCGACACATGTGGAGCCTGTGGTAGTCACGGTAGAGCGAGACAATAATGACAGGGCCAGCGAGCGTTTTCGCACCTTGTTGGGTGTGATGATAGCGATAGTGACAGTGATTGGGGCGTTCGTGGCCTGGCGGTCCGCGCTGGCGGCCACCGAGGCGGGCAACGCCGACGACGCCGGTATAATCGCCGCCCTCAACACTCAAGAGACCAACACGCTTAGCGATATTGTATCGAGCCAGCACCGCACCAGCTACCTGGAGTACTGGCAGCACAAGCAGCAGATCGAGCGGCTGGCCGAGGATGGCTCGTTGGAGAATATTCCCGAAGGCGATCCCGGCGGCGTGGTGCGCCAGGTCACCGAGGCTGCCGACCTGGCGACGGCGAGCAAGCTGTTCTTCCCCTCGCGCTACCTCAACCCCGACGGCACCTATAACGCCACCAAAGAGCGCGCCGAGACCCTGGCCGAAGAGGCGCAGCGCAGAGACATGAACGCGCAGCAGCACTTCGATGAGGCCAACCAGTGGCGGGATAAATCCCTCGCGCTGGTGGTCAGCCTGGTCGTGCTGGGCATCGCGCTGTGGCTCTTCGCGCTGGCCGAGACGATAGAGCACCGAATCAAGTACGTACTTGCCCTGGGCGGCCTCGGCTTCCTCCTCCTGGGCGCGGGCGCCGCACTCGCGATAGAGACGAACGTGTCGCTGGCCGACGTGTACTCGGTGGGCACGATGCTCGCCCTGGTGATGGCCGTGCTGGTGGTGCTGGGTGTCGCGGCTGTGCTGGTGATGCGCCGGGGCACGGGGGACTCGATGACGGCTTCCTCCGACGACGAGTCGCCGCGTGAGGCCCGGTTCAAGCAGGCCGTGACGGTGCTTATTGCTACGGTGGCCCTGCTGGGCGCGCTCGCCGCGTACTTGCAGGCTGACGCGGGCAACCGGGGAGATACCGCTATCAGGCGGTCGCAGTTGCAGGCGGCGGAGGCCCTGGGGGTGCAGAGCACGGGGCAGGCCAACTTCAACTTCCACTACGGCGGGGCAGCCCAGGCGTGGGAAGAGCTAAAGGTGCTCGCCAACGCAGCAGAGGAGGCGGGCGACACGAAAGCCGCCGCCCGCTACACCACCATACAGGCCGACCTCGCCAGCATGAGCGAGCTATTGCGCCCGCCCTACTTCGACCCAACCACCAGCCCGGCCCCGGATACCGCGGCTTACGAGGCGGACCAGTACGTGGCAAAGGCCGAGACCCTGGCCGAGTCCTCCACGCTGGGCGGCAACCTTGAGAACGCCTGGGAGGAGAAGTCGAACAGCTACATCATCCACCTGACCCTGCTTGCCACCGCGCTGGCCCTCCTCGGCCTGTCGCTGACGCTTTCGGGGCGGGTCCGGCCGCTGTTCGTGGGCGTCGGCTCGGCCATCACTGTGGTGACGGTGCTCTGGATGGGGCTGGTGTTTGCTAAGCCCGTGCCGGAGGTCCCGCAGTCGGCAGTTGAGGCGTACGGGCGGGGAGTGGGCGCGGCGTACAAGTCCGACTACAAGGGGGCAATAGCCGCGTTCGATGAAGCCGTGGCGGCAGCGCCCGGCTACTCTACAGCGCTGTACGAGCGGGGCGCGGCGCGGGCGGCGGATGGCGACCTGGAAGGGGCCATCAAGGACTACGAGGCGGCGCAGGCGGCGGGCAAGGACGACGCGACCGTGGCGTGGGACCTGGGCCTCAGCTACTACCAGATGGGCCGCTTCGATGACGCGGTAAGGGCGCACCGCACCGCGTTGGAGCGCGACCCCAGGCGCGTGTACGTGCAGCTAGACCTGGCGGTGGCCCTGCTTGTTTCAGGGAAGACCGACGAGGCGAAGGCGGAGTACCAGAAGGCCAAGGACAGTATCAGCAGCCAGGTAGCGGCGGCCAAGGCGGCAGGCAGCGAGCCTCCCCCCTCCCTGCTGTACTACCTCGACCTGGCCGCCGACGACCTGGAAGGTGTTTTCTACCAGTTGAACGACCAGCCCCGACCGTGGGCCAGCGCGCCGCCCAAGGACAAGATAGTGTCCTCTGAGGGTATGTTGCAGGTGGTCGAAGAGCAGTTCTTCGACCTGAAGAGCCTGGCGGTGGCCCTGGAGTACACCGGCAAGCCCCCGGCAGGACCCGTGGAAGCCGAGGTCGAGCCGTTCCAGTTCGGCTTGCAGGGCGAGGGTGAGGCTTTCGATGTGTCCGATACGTTCCCCTCTGAGACGAAGGACGTGTGGACCATCTACAAGTTCAACGGCATGCGGGACGGGCAGCAGGTGGTCTGGAAGGTCTACGTGGACGGCGTGGAGTACCCGGAGTACCGCACCGTATCGACCTGGGAAGAAGGCCCCTCCGGCGAGGCCAGCCAGCCGCTCACCGACGACTTCGCGTACGGCAGCACCTACAGCTTCGACCCCGGCGAGTACACGGTGGAGATGTACGTCGATTCGCAACTGACGCAGCGTGGCTCCTTCGTGGTTGAAGAAGCCCCGGAGGACTGAGTTCAGGTATTCTTCTTGCGGGAGAGCATATCCAGGAAGCCGCCCGAGGGGGCGGCTTCCTTATTTTTGAATAGGGAAAATGGCAGCTGGTTATGGTACCATGTTGCTATTCTTTCTCGGCTGTGGGGCGCGTATAGTGCAGGTAGCTATGCCAGAGTCCTCGTCACCGCACTTCTCGCTGCCATTATGTTATTGATGGCCCTTCAAGACAGCAATAGTTTGGCTTCTGACCTCTCCGCTATCGGGCAGGGCGTACTCGACTACCTAACGCCCTTCTATATTCCTTTTGTTATCGTCTCACTCGTAGTCACTCTGTTGGCTGTATCCGCGCAGTTTGGCCCCTGGCGCACGCTCGCGCCGTTCGGCCTGTCTCTGTGGGCAGTCATCGTCGCATCCGGGGGGACGATTATAGCGCTGTCGGTCCTCACGAGTTTCATCGCTTTGGGCATTCTGTTGAGCCGTGAGGCGGAGGGCTTCTCCGACTTTCTACTTTTTATCCTCAGTTGCGGTGTAACTACAGCGATCCTGGGAGCGGTCTCAGGCGTGTTGCAGTGGTTGGTCTTTCTCCCTGACCTGGGGCATATTTCAGCGCTCCGGTGGATTGTGCGTAATGCCCTGTTCTGGTCAATCTCATACCCATTGAGCTTGCTGTTGGCGGCCGTGTTGTCGCAGTTTTTCCACGCCGACCTCCTTGCCCTCATGATGGTTGTGTTTGGCGTCTTGTCTGGTTGCTTACTGGGGGTGAAAATCGGTGCGCTGGCTGCCGAGCACAGGCTGCCGGAGAGCAAGGGCGCGGCTGAGTGGCTCATGCTTGCCGTGGCCGGGCGGTGGCTCTTTGCCCTTTACCTTGCGCTATTGTTACTTGTCGTAGTTGCCCCTATGTATAATAGCGTTGCTGCCGGCATAGAGAACCAAAACCGCGTTCACGCGGAAGCTGCCCGACAGTCCCAGGCGGCGACGGCAGAGAGCCTATCGGCGGACGCTACACGAACGGTCGAGGCGCAGGAGCGCGCCACTCAGGTAGCCATGACCGCGGTGGCGCTGCCCACAGCACTCTCTGAGGCTCCGGCGAAGGCCTCTGGAGCCTCTGTGGTGGGAGTTCCGCCACTTGCTGAAAATGAGGTCATGCGCCTGAGGCAAGAGGGATTTGCCTTCTGTGGGAGTCGGGTGAAACTGAGCAAACTCAATACCTATGTATGTGTGAAACACGAACCACACGATGGAACAAGCTGGGACTTGACGCCTGTGGTCATAGGAGGGGAACAGCCGTTTGAGGTTGGACTAGCCGAGGACTACAGCGTTCGGGTGGGGATGCTACGGGCGGAATCAAATGCATATACAAACTTCAACTTCAAGGGACTGGCGAGCCAGGGGCTGACCGTGGGCACTTATGAGTACGCCCTAGGTGAGCCGGTAGATGGAGTGCCATTCCTGGGTGTTCGCCTGGACGGACGAGGTCTGCCTTGTGCCCACAGCGTCGGGCGGTTTGATATTCTCGGCATCGAGTACTATCAGAGTACAATTGACATAAAAAGCCTGGCCGTGGACTTCGTCCAGTATTGCACAGACGGCTCCTCTTCCGTGTTTGGCATCATCCGGTATAATTCCACGGTGCCCCTCTAGGAATTTCTCTCCATCCCAGGCATAAAACGTGCTCAAGTAGCTGTATAGCGTGATGGCATACAGGCATGAGCAACACCCCCAGTCCTAAACCCAACTCAGCGACTCTTTCGGAGTTTTCGGCGGGCGGGGTCGTCTACCGGAGGGTGGGCGACACCTATGAGATTGCCGCCGTGCACCGCAACCGGCATACCGATTGGTCGCTGCCGAAGGGGCACATAGAGAAAGACGAGACCCAGGAGCAGGCAGCCCTGCGCGAGGTGAAGGAGGAGACCGGCCTCGACGCTCGCATCGTGGAGGCGCTGGGCGAGGTTGTCTACTTCTACAGGCGGCCAAAAGGCCTCACCCGCAAAGTGGTGTACCACTTCCTGATGGAGCACACCGGCGGCGAGTTCGGTCCACCCAATTGGGAGGTGGACGAGGTGCGCTGGATCGACATCGACCAGGCTCATACGCTGCTGACTTACAAGAACGATCTAGGTATAGTGCAAAAGGCAAAGGAGAGGTTGAGACGTAACGCGTAACGCGTAACACGTAAGGGTGCAAAGAGCAACAACGCGGCTCTCCGAGTACAGAATCTCTCGAGCCGAGTTACGTGTTACGCGTTACGTGTT
>DASVQO010000329.1:0-2419 GCA_036389075.1 Chloroflexia bacterium
ATACGATTTTAGATTTTAGATTTCGGATTGTTAGGACTTCTTCTCAATCCAAAATCTAAAATCTAAAATCTAAAATGGAGAAAGCAATGACTGATGTATTCCGCCGCAACAGGCCCTGGCTGGTTAGCCTCCTGCTCATAGTGCTGCTGGTCCTGTTGCTCGTGCAGCAGTACGAGCCGAGGATAGCGGTTAGCATTCTGCTATCGGGGCTGACGCTGGGGGCGCTCTACTTCCTGGTGACTTCGGGGCTGTCGCTCATCTTCGGGCTGATGGACGTGCTCAACTTCGCGCACGGCCTCTTTTTCATGCTTGGGGCCTACGTGGGCTACACCCTCTACGCCAACCCGCGCATGCTGCTCAACACGATACCGTTCGGGCTGGCACTGGGCGGGGCGGTCACGGTCGGTGTGTGGGTGACTACCCTGTTGCGCGGCCGCACGTTGCCGGAGACTATTCGCAAGGCTGTTGTAATAGTGGCGGGGCTGGCGGGCGGGGCTATCGCGCTCATGTCGGTGTGGGGCTTCGACCTGCTCAAGCTGGCGGCAAGCTCCGAGATAACGGCAGGCGGTGCTATAGCCACTGAGCTTGCCCAGGAACCGGCGGGGCAGTACATGGGGCGGTTGGCGTGGCTGCTGGTCGCAGGCGTGGTGCTGGGTATCGCGCTCGGCTTCAACCAGAAGTCGGACCGCCGCGGCTCCTCGCGGGCCTGGCTCGCGCCTTTGCTTGGCGTGGTCGTGGCCGCTCTAGCCTTCGCGCTGGTGCCCGCCCGCACCGGGGGCGAGGAACTCATCCTCAGCCTGTCCTCTAACGTGCGCTTCCTGCTGGCCCTCATCGTGGGCGCGCTGGGTGGCGCGGGGGTAGGCGCGCTGGTGGAGACGAGCATGATACGCCCGCTCTATGCCCGGCCCATCTACCAGGTGCTGCTCACCCTCGGCCTGGTGTTCGTCGGCACCGAGGTAATACGGGCAGTATGGGGCCCGGCGGGCTTCTACATGGACATACCGGCCTACTTCAACACGTCAGGCTTGGGTTGCCGCCCGCCCCCCGACATCATCTCCTGGTTCGGCCTCAATTGCGCCTCCATCAACATCATGGGGCGGCCCTTCCCTAGCTACCGCCTGTTCGTCATCGTGCTGGGCATCGTGATGTTCGTGGCGATTGCCCTCCTCCTGCGGCGCACCCGCATGGGCATGATAATCAGGGCGGGCGTGCAGGACCGCGACATGGTGCAGGCGCTGGGCATCAACGTGCGCCGCGTGTTCACGCTGGTGTTCGCGTTGGGCACCGGGCTGGCGGCGCTGGGAGGCGTGGCGGCGGCCCCCTTCGTGGGCGTGAACCCAGGACTGGGGCAGGAGTTCTTGCTGCTGGCCTTCATCGCGGTGGTAATCGGGGGCATGGGCAGCTACACGGGCGCGGCGATTGGGGCGCTGCTGGTGGGGCTGGCCCGCGCCTTTGGCGACCAACTGGTGCTCTCCGGCATAATGCTGCCGGGTATGGAAGAGGCGCTCAAGTTCTCGCCTTCCATCGCACGCGCCTCCACCGTGCTGCTCATGGCGGCCGTGCTGCTGATAAGGCCCGCCGGGCTATTCGGGAGGAAGGAATCATGAGAGGTCGCAAATGGCCCCGGTCCGTCACCCTCCTCATCGTCGTGGCGGCCCTCGCGGCCTTCCCCTACCTCCTGGCCCTGCTCACCGGGGAGCCGGTGGACAGCGGCACGCCCAAGTTCTGGCAGGGCATGATCGCCCAGGTCTTTATCCTGGCGGTGTACGCGGTCAGCTACGACCTGCTGATGGGCTACACCGGCATCCTGTCCTTTGGGCACGCGATGTTCTTCGGCACGGGCGCATACGCCACGGGCATCCTGCTGCTGCACGCCCGCTGGGAGTTGTGGGGCGTGGTGCTGGCGGTGCTCGGCGTGGCTATCTTGCAAGGGTTGATAATAGGCGTGCTGTCCCTCAGGGTGCGGGGCGTGTACTTCGCGATGGTCACGCTGGCCTTCGCGCAGATGTTTTTCATCCTGGCCGAGGCCACCGACCTGCGCGAGTGGACCGGTGCTGAGGACGGCCTGCACGGCATCCCCGTGCCCGACTGGCTCAGCCCCACCAACGAGCGTCTGCGGTTCTACTATATCGCGTTGGCCTTCGCGGTGGTGATGTACCTCATCGCGCGGCGGGTGGTGGAGTCGCCGGTGGGCCGGGTGATGGTGGCGATACGCGAGAACGAGGGCCGGGCGCAGATGATCGGCTACAACACCTTCGTGTACAAACTCGCGGCGATGATGCTGTCCGGCATGCTGGCGGCGCTCGCGGGCCTGATGTGGGCCTTGTGGAACGTCAATGCCAACCCGAACATGCTGAGTGTGGGCACAACTATTAACGCCCTGTTGATGACGATCATAGGCGGTGTGGGCACGCTGGTG
>DASVQO010000330.1:0-7440 GCA_036389075.1 Chloroflexia bacterium
AAATGTTAAAGTAGTATTGACAAAGTGAATATTCTCCACCTTGCTCGAAAACCTTAATAAGGTCTTTTGGTATGGTCATGCCTACCTATGCAGTCCGGCACTGCGAGCGTCTCTCATAGCCTTGCTGGTCGCCGGGGGTAATGAACTAATTACAATTCGACGAGAGATATAAGCGCTGATCTACTTGTCAGGAGCACTTCCTAATGGAGCTCAGCCTAGAGCAACGCCGACAATTGCAGCGAGCCCTTGAGGATGCCTTTCTATCGTATTACGATTTGGACCAAATGGTGCAGTTCGGCCTGGATGAAAAACTCGAGACCATTGTTGGTACAGGTGCGCTGGAAATCGTAATCTTTAACCTGGTGCGATGGGCTGAGTCAAGAGGGCACCTTAGACAACTCGTCCAAGCTGCCGTTGACGCAAGACCAAAGAAGGAAGCACTACTCACTTTCGCGGAGCAGTTCGGTATAAGACCGTCCGTTCCAGCCCCACTGCGCGCAGGCCGGTTGACACCTTCTGGAGTGTCACCTCAGCCAACCACAACCTCGCAGAATGAGCCAACCATACCCTCTACTACGTGGCCCGGCGTGCTCCCTACTACGTGGAGGCATTGGGCGGAACATCCCCTTAGTGTGTTCCTCACTGTACTTGCTGCGGTAGTGGCGATAATTGGTTTCGGGATTACTTTTAGCCAGCTGCCAGGGCAATTAGATGGAAGACCTACTCCAACAGCAACAACTTCGCTGTCTATTACCGCGACACCTAGTGTTGAATCCTCACCCACTGCTACACCGACCAGCATCCCTATCATTTTCCCAGTGCCTTCCATCACGTCCATTGTATTGGGCATGGAGTTGGCTGGCTATAGCAAGCAGGCCTCCATTGTTCGTGACTCGCGTGGCAAGTTAACAGTCTTTGCCCGTTCCCCGGACGGAGATTTAGGCTTTATTGATTCCTCGGATGGCGGGAAAAGCTGGAGCAAACTTACCCTCTTTGACCACATTTCTGAACCAGGCGGACCCCAAGTTTCAGCCGCTATTGACTCTGCGGACCGCATACATCTCGTCTGGGGCCGCGCTCCAGAGTCAGGAGCGGCCAAATACGGTTTGCTCGATGGCAACACGTGGGTGATGTCGGAGACTGTGGGAACGGGGGTGTTTGCGCGTGATATTGCTGTTGACTCCGCGGACCACCCTCATATTGTCTGGACCAATGTCGATGTCTTTCACACGACCTTCAACGGGCAAGTATGGCTCGGACCCGAGCGGGTGGCCGGCGGACTATGGCACCCTGACATTATTATCAACGCGCAGGATGACCTCTTCTTGTTTCTAAATGACGCGCAGTTCTACCCTACGCCCAACGTCTCGATCTACGAGCTGAACAACATCGATGCCCGCTGGAACGACCCCACGAAAATCAGCGACAGTGAGTTTTGGTCTGGCGGTGCATCTGCAGCTATAGATAGTCAAGGCAACATCTATGTTGCCTGGGTAGGTGCTTCATCTCAAAGTGGCGGCCGAGACCAGGTATTTTTCACCAGACATGTCGGCGGTCAATGGCAGCGACCATTTTCTCTTGGCGAAGTAAATACAACGACGGGGACGACGGGCCAGGAATCACCAGCCGTCGGCTTTGATGCAAATGATGTTTTCTATGTCTTCTGGCGCGGGTTAAACAACAAGTTTCGCCCAGTAATATTCGCACGTGCACTCGGCACAGAAAACAGCCAGCTCAAGGGCGTAACTGAGGGTTGGAGCCCAATCATCCAACTTGACGATCGTAATGCAAAGGACGTTAGGTGGCCGAGTGTCGCAGATGTGAAGGTGAAAAGTCGTACGCTAGGTGTAGATGTGGTTTGGAGCACGGCAGTTGGGAGGAACGTGGGCATCGACTTCTCTCATGTGGTCTATCCATAGGGTCTGGACAACAAGAGAGTTAGTTATGCCGTCCTGGTGTAAACCCTACGAACAAGGGACGTGGTGTAGTGGCCTAACATGCAGCCCTGTCAAGGCTGAGACCGCGGGTTCGAATCCCCTCGCTTCCGCCGAAGAGCTCTACCTGTTGGTAGGGCTTTTTTTGTTGCACTAGTCATGGATGACACACGAACTTAGTTCCTGCTCCAAACGACGACCTGAGCTTTTCAAGTGTCGTACATGAGGGTGCGCTAATTCCTTGCTTCCGCAGTTCTTGGTCGAAACGACCAATTTTAGCCCCTGACTGACAGTAGGCAAGTGGCGATCTATCGCAAAAGTAGTCGTTTTTGAGCAACTCACCTTAGCTTGGTATCGCTGGAAATCGGAACGCATGTGGGTGACGGCTCCGGCAACGTAGCTCACTGGTGTTTACGAGTATATCATCTGATGCATTGTCCCTACTTCGATGCTTGCTTCCCCAGAAAGTATCACCAACTGGATCCCATGCAGTTGGGCTTACTTCAGCAAAGTGGTTCTGCGTTACTTTAGGTGTTGCCGATGCTAGGCCCGATTCAGTTAGGGCAACCCCGTGGCGAGGGACAGGTGGCCAACAACTTCCTAATACTCTCGTTGAGAACCGCCTAGAGTCAGACAGGACCAGATTTCTGAAACACAGCCAGATGATAATTTATATCTAGCATCGCCTTACACGGCGCCAGCAGCATCACTCCATGGATGCGAACACCTGCCGGATACTCTCCCAACCTGGGGGCGATGCCAGCTTGAGCAGACTGTCTAGCAGCCACCTTCCAACCCCGAACATCGGCTCGACGCCGCGTAAACCATTGGTGAGTACGACAAGCCCGAAGTTGTGCTCCGGGATCAGGAATAGCATGCTCCGCTGACCATTAGTGCCGCCGCCGTGCATAAGTGCCTTGCCATCATCCATCTCCAAGATATACCAGCCGAGCGTGATTGAGTCGCCCATCCAGCTGGCGGGAAGGCGCGGCTGGCGCAGGGCGGCAATTGAGTCGGAACTCAGGATGCGTTCGCCTGATGCCGCAGTGCCGTCGCCCAAGTAGAAACGCGCATAAATCAATTGATCGTGGATGTTGGAGATTATGCCACCGGCCGGATTAGCGCTACTCGGTATGGCCCAGGGGGTCACTACCTCCGGCCCGCTCGCTGACGCGTTGTGGCCTGTCGCCACGCTGTAAATTATGGCATCCTCGGCGAGAAAGAAGGACCGCTTCAGCCCCATATGCAACAGCACCATTTCAGTTATAGCTGCCTCATAAGGTTTCCTGTAACTACTTCGATCACACGTCCGACGAGCGAGTAGCCGACGTTGCTGTATGACCAGCTTTCACCGAGCGGCGACCGGAGGGGCAGGGCGGCCACTTTCTCGACGATCGCTGACAAGGCATCATCGCCACGCCCTGTCTCCTCGATGAGATCGGGCAGCCCACTGCTGTGGGTGAGTAGATGCATCAGTGTGAGCCGCCTTGCTACATCGCTATCCGAGAGCCTCAACTCAGGTATGTATCGCACTACGGGCGCATCAAGATCAAGAAGTCCCTGTTCAACAAGGCGCAACACCGCCGTTACTGTGGCGGTTTTGGTGATCGAGCCAGTCTGAAAGAGTGTGTCACTGGTGACGGGTAGGGGGTAGCGCACATTGGTTGCGCCCCAGCCGCCTGACCATTCGGCCCCATCCTTAATGATGCCCAGCGCCATTCCCGGCACACTGAAGCGTTGCAAGAGCTGATTAGCCAGAGTATCTAGAGTGTCGGTATCTAGCTCTAGCTTGCTGCTGCATCCATCTAAAGGTGTTGCGTCCACTATGCCCCTCCTGTGTCATTTAGGTGTAAAGTGGTGCCTATTCTAGCACAGCGGTGACATTCCAGCACTTCGCCTTGGCGGCTGGCTGCTATAGGTCAATAGGCGCGCTTGTGGGATCACGAAACGAGCCGCTTTGCTTTTTGTTAGAAAACAGAGACTCAGATAACCTGATGAAGAACAGCTGATACTGCGAAGTGCCAAAAACGTCCAATTCAGGGAACGCGAATGCGCAGGTACGGAGTGCATTGTAAGGAGGAACATGATGCAGTACCAAATGTCGAACCGGAATCAAAGTCTCACTACCCTCGATCTGGGGGGTTATCTCTTGAGAACCTGCCGAACAACCTCGTGTGAGACGCCATAGTGTTTTGCTAACTGTCGCAGACTCTCCCCACCGGCGTGACGTTGAGCAACTTCTGACCATTGATTTTGAGGTGTGCGGGTGGAGGGCTTGCTGTAGCCCCTTATGGTATCGACCGCGTGCGCCCAAGTATCTTGAAGCAGAGAATTGTGGATTTCTTGCTGTTCATGCAGCTTGATATTATGTCGTACATGATTGAGTAAGGCCCGTCGCTTCCGCCGGAAAACTCGACCTTTTGGTAGGGCTTTTGTCTTTCTCACGAATGCCAACAACGTGCGAGCACGGTACCGCACAACTTCCCACCCAGCCAGGGCCTGCCGAGCATGACGCAGCCACCGGAGAGATGGCTTTACACCTTACGCGGGAATGATATACTGCATCCCACGTCGTTACAGAGCATAGCAGGACATTGCTATGCTGTACGTACTCTATACTATATGATTCGGTAGTGAGGTTTGTATGGCAGAGCCGGGCAATATAGTCTTTCTCAATGGCACTTCCAGCGCGGGCAAAACGAGCATCTCAAAGGCGCTCCAAAACATCATGCCTACTCCTATGCTACGTACCGGGCTGGACCATTTCTGTGCGGGCGTGCCTGACCGCTTGTTCATCTCTGTGGATGCAGGCGTGGACCAGGAGCAGACTGCGGAGGTCGATGGCTGGCTGGAGGTGTATCGCGATAGGACCCTGCTGGAACTTCCCAGAATAGGAGCTGTAGGCAAACGGCTGATGGCCGGTATGTACCAGGCTATTGCAGCCGTTGCCCGCGAAGGCAATGACGTGATCATGGATGATATGATTTTCGATCCGGAGGTGCTCAGGTCAGCAGTGGTCGCACTGAAGGACCTGCCGGTGTTGTTTGTTGGAGTACATGTCCCTGTGGAGATAGCCAGGCAACGAGAACTAAGCAGGGGTGACCGGTCAGCTGGTGGCGCGGCTATCTTTCTCGAACATGTGCATGCCCACGGCACCTACGACCTTGAGCTTGACACATCCATGCTGACGCCTGAAGAGTGCGCCGCTCGGATCAAGACAGCACTCGAATCCGGCTACCCGCGCACAGCCCTGCACAAGCTGGCCGAAACGCTCGGTGTCTCCGGCTCCAAACAAGACAGATGAAATTCTCAACAACGACAATGTAGCCCTCAGGCGAGGATCTCACTGATTCACGCTACAGATTAGTTGGTGAACTGCTTTACTCGTAAAACTCCGGCGCTGTTTTGAGTATTTGCCACTGCTCCTTGTCATGGCCGAAAATCACCAACCCGATGTGCTCCCGTTCGACCAGGTCAAGCAGTTTTATCGTACTGGCGCGGACCGCTTCGGCGTCCGGGTTGCTACCACCGCTGCTGTCGCTGCCGTCGTCCTGCACGTCACGGGTGAAGCCCTCGGCGAAGGGTACAGCGTCAATCGGCAATAATATCGCCCCCATTTTGGGCAGCCGCACCAGCACGGATTGATGTCCCAGCACATGCCCGCTCGTCTCGATCAGCTCCAGCCCCGGCAGCAGTTCCGTGTCCCCGTCCACCAGCCGAATGCGCTCCATGGGCTGGTCCCATTGGGGCCGATTGGCAGCAAAACGTGGGTTGCTCGCCGCGTCCAAATGATGCGCACGCTGAACAACGTACTGCGCTTTCGTGAATGCTGCGTGTCTCCCGGCATGGTCGATATCATAATGCGTCGAGACGACTGTATCGATATCGTCCGGATTTAAGCCAATGCTCGCCAACTGCTGGATAACATCCTTCCCATTCTCGAACTCCGTTTCTCCTTCAGGCATAATCTCCGGCAGACCGCTGTCAATCAGAATGTTCTTGCCGTCACCAGTTCGCACCAGATAGCACACAATCGGAATCCCATAGTCCGGCATAAGCCCAACTTGCATCAGATATAAGCGCTCGGGAGCATTTTGGCTCATAATCATCTCCTCATAAACAGTAGCGAAACGTCGTGCGGGTAGTAGCACTCATGTTCTAATCATAGCACGATTCATGAGCCTGGTTCAACCGGTCCTCCCCCTTCCCCTATTGGTCGTGGATAATTCCCAGCCGAGCTAAGCGCCTTTGAAGGCCCGGTCCCGGCAAGCTATCCTGTCTATGGTCAACTAATCAAATCGACCATACAGCCACAAGAGGTTCGTCTTGCTCACTTTGCGAGGACTCGTCAGGCAGCCTGACGCCCTTGTCTTTGTTCAGACACCGGGAGCACACCGTCGCAAATGCGGGCAAATACGTATCACTCGTCAGAATGTATAGCTTTCAATTCCAGTCTCCTGAGCTGACCGGTGTCTAAATGTGGTATGAGCCTGTGACTTCCCGAGCCGATACGTTGGAACGCGGTTTGCAGGATCTGCAGGACGTCTCCATGTGAGACTAATACTATGTTCCTACCATAAAAATCTCTTTCCAACTCCAGGATCAGCGACGTCGTTCGTGCTAATACTTCCTCTGTGCTCTCAACCCCATTGTGCTTGTGCGCTCCGTCCAGTGCGTCGTCAGCCCAGACGTTCCCATAGTTGCTGAAGTGCTGCCCATCCCAGGTACCGAAGAATCGCTCCCTCAGGTTCGGCGTCACGATGATATCCCGTGTACCAAGGAGATCCCTGACGATCTCGGCAGATTCGCGCGCCCTCGCAAAGTCAGAGGTCACGATCAGTGTCGTTCGATCAAGTACAAGATCTCTCATAGCGGCGGCTACAGCACTGGCAACCTGGCGTCTGCCCTCTTTGGAAAGACCGTATTGTGAAACCCCTTGATCGGGGTGACTTACGATGAGTCCTTCATCGTTGGCGAGACTTTTACCATGCCGTAAAGCCCAGTAGATATTGCCTAAAGAATTGAGCTGCTGCAAGTAATTCATATCGTCTACTTCTACTAGCCTGACTGTGTGTTGGTGCCCGTTGTGCGGCTGGCACCGCGCAGAGCCTGGGGCTATTCAACTAGCAAACTGCTGCTCTTGGTTTTGCGGGACCTTTGGAGCCCGTCAAACGCTGGTGGTGCCAATATACCACCGCATTGTATATTCAACTGGTATTCCTGAAATATAACTCGCCCGGAAATGCGTACGCTTTAGGTTGAGCGAACTTTTGTTGGCTTACAGCCGCCGGACTTGCTTCGCCGGTCTTGCGGGCTCGCGCACGATTTTAGGTCCTCCCGGCATGGTCGGACGTTGTTTCACACGAATCGTAAGTGCTGGTTCTTCACTTTATCGCTTCCACGACTGTGCGCACGGCAAAGACACTGTGCATGTGACAAACGTGTGGACACCAGGAAGCAGGCTACATTCGCTCGCCACTAGCATGGCGGGAAGACACCACCTTCC
>DASVQO010000331.1:0-2605 GCA_036389075.1 Chloroflexia bacterium
CCCTCCTTGCCACCCTTCCCCGCAACGATTACAATCAACCCCACAATGCACCCACCGCACAAGACCCCCGGCCCTCGCTCCCTCCGGCTGCTCTTCGGCAAGCGCGGCCCCCGTCGCACCTGGCACAAAGACAGCGACACCCAGTCCCTCCTATGGCGCATCAAGGTCTCCGTCCTGCGCTTCGCCCTCAAGCAAGACCCCGCCGCCCCACACAGCCCCCGCCTCTCACCCCCCGAGCTTAGTATCGCACTCTACGTCCGCGACCACCCCGGCTGCACCGTTCCCGACATCTTCAGGCACGCCCCATCCATCCGGGGCCTCCCTTACCCCCGGTTCCGCACCATGCTGCTGGCCCTGGTCGACCGGGGCGTCATGCGCCCTTGCGGCAGGGTGCCGCTCGAACAGGTAGACGCCCGTTACGAGCGCGTCCCTGCCTGCGCCGTTTGCGGCTCCTCCTCCCAAACCCACACCACGCTCTTCTGGAAGTACGGCACGCCCGTCGTGCGTTGCGAGCAGTGCGGCCTGCTCTACGCCAACCCCCGCTGGCACGCCGCCCACCTCTTCGGGCGCTATACCCCCGAGTACTGGGACCGCTACGCCGAGACCGTGCGCGACACCGCCGTGGACCTACAGGCCAACAACGCACGCTGGCAGCCCTTTCTCGACACCCTCGCTGCTGGCCGCCGCTCCAACCGCCTCCTCGACGTCGGCTGCGCCACCGGCGAGTTCCTCCTAGCCGCCCAGGCCAATGGCTGGGAAGTCTACGGCGTCGAGACCTCGCCCCCAGCCGCCGCCCGCGCCGAACGCCTCTCCCGCGCCACCGTCCACACCGGCACCCTCGAAACGGCCCCCTTCCCCGACGCCGCCTTCGACGCCATAACCATGTGGGACGTCATCGAGCACCTGCAAGACCCCCGCGCCTACCTCCAAACGGCCGCCCGCCTCCTGCGTCCCGGTGGCCTCCTATCCATTACCACCCCCAACATCCGCAGCCTCGCCTACTTCCTGCTTGGCCCCGCCTGGCGTCCCGTCGGCCCCAACGACCACCTCTACTACTTCGCCCCCCGCAGCCTCGCCCGCCTCCTCGCTGAATGCGGCTTCTCCATCTACGTCATGCACACTATGGCCGCCGAGCTGACCACCTGGCACCAGTTCCTCCACCTGCCCGCCCACCACCCCCACGCCCCTCTCCTCCGCAAGCTCACCCTCCCCCTCACAAACCGCCTCCTCCTCGGCGACACCATCTACCTCGTAGCCCAACGCCGCCCCGATACGAACCTCTGAAACAGACGGAACCGCCAGGAACGCCAAGGCCCACGCCAAGATCAGATAGGTGTTCTAAGCAAAAGGACCAGGGTACGACATCACGTACCCTGGTCCACTTTGTACTCCCAAAACTATCCTTAAACTTTGCGCGTCCTTTGCGTTCTTTGCGTCTTTGCGTTTTCGTCTCTTGGCGCGCTCTTGGCGTCCTTGGCGTCTTGGCGGTTCCGTCTCCTGATCAATACACGTCCAGGTACCGGTCCAACTCCCACTGCGTCACCCGCATGCGGAACTCGTCCCACTCCCCGCGCTTGGCCTCTAGCAGCCGGTCCGTGATATGGTCGCCCAGCGTCTCGCGCACCAGCTCGTCCTTCTCCATCTCCCGCAACGCCTCGTCCAGCGAGCCGGGCAGCGTCTGGATATTCCGGCGCAGGCGCTCGCTCTCGTCGAAGTGGTACAGATTCTCCTCCACCGGGTCCGGCGCTTCGTAGTTCTTCTCGATCCCTTCCAACCCCGCCCGCAGCATCACCGCGAACGCCAGGTAAGGGTTGGCCGAGGGGTCCGGGCAGCGTAGCTCCACGCGGGCCGCCTGCGGCTTGCCGGGCCGGTTCTTCGGCACCCTGATCAAAGCCGACCTGTTCGTCCGCGCCCAAGAGATGTACACCGGGGCCTCGTAGCCTGGCACCAGCCTCTTGTACGAGTTCACCAACGGCGCGAGCACCGCGCACATGCCGCGTGCGTGCTTCAACTGCCCCGCGATGTACTTCTTAGCTATCGGCGACAGCCCGTAGGGGTCGTCCTCGTCCGCGAACTTGTTCGTCGGGTCTTCCAACCCCGCCAGGCTCTGGTGCGTGTGCATGCCCGAGCCGTTGATGCCAAAGATCGGCTTGGGCATGAACGTGCAGTGCAGCCCGTGTTGCGCCGCAATCGCCTTTAGCGTGTACTTCAACGTCACCGCGCTGTCCGCCGTGGTGAGGGCGTGCGCGTACTCGAAGTCGATCTCGTGCTGCCCCCGCGCCACCTCGTGGTGCGAAGTCTCCACCTTGATGCCCATCCCCTCCAGGGCGTTCACCATGTCCTTGCGGATGTCAGCTCCCATGTCGCCGGTGAGGTCGAAGTAGCCGCCCATGTCGTGCGTGTCCTCGCTCGGCTTGCCGTTCACCATGCGGAACAGGAAGAACTCAAGCTCCGGCCCCGTGTTCAGCTTGTAGCCCAGCGCCGCCGCGTAGTCCAACGCGCGAGCCAGCACGTGGCGCGGGTCGCCCTCGAACAGGTCGCCGTTCGGGTTGTACACCCAGCAGATAGCCCGGGCGGTGCTCTCGTCGGTGCGCTCCCACGGCAT
>DASVQO010000332.1:0-7757 GCA_036389075.1 Chloroflexia bacterium
GTACACCTTACCGTCATCTACTGAGATCTCAGCACGGCGAGGTGTGATGGGGTAGCCGTTTACATAGACGGAGTTCTGCTCGGAACCGGCGGCGCTCCAAACTTCAAGGAAGCGACCTGCCACCGGAATGTTGTTAGGGCCCAGATTGCGGCTCTGGCCCTGTGCTGCTGCCGGCCTCGCGGCTGCCGGGGCGAGCGACAAGGCCATCGCCCCCACGACCGCTGCGTACACAACTATACGCCCGGCTTTGTGTTTCGTACCGTTCATGTTCCCTCCTGTTGGTCTAACCTGATCGAGTTTCTCTCCTGCCGAACTTTCTCGGCAGCTGTGTCATTCACAAGCTCGCCTTCAGCCTGGTAGACCGCCGGCGGTACTTTCTCCCGTGGACCACCTCCTCTCTGGTGTACGTTGCGTTTACGTGGACTAACCGCGTCCATGCCCTCGGCCTTCGGGTGCTCTCCACCTTTTAAGGGCATAGCCTTTTTGCGGCATGCATAAGCTGCCGTCGGTATGTTGGCCGTAGCATTTGTGGTACTTATAAGTACCACATTTCCTATCATCAAAAACAGGATATAATGCTACACCACTTAATACAACAATTTGGGGGAAACGGTTCAAAATTGGGGGAGCCGGTTTGCGGCTGTAATTGGGGACCAGGAATGCCCGGGCAGGCGCACAGCTTGGGCGTGGCTGGGTGCCCACGGCGGGGCGCGCCGGACTGTGGCTTCGATAGTGACCTGGCGTTTGTGGATAGCATGCTGTATGATATGACTGTTCAAACGGGCCGGGCGCAGCCCCGCGAGCCTTGCCGGTAATCGGGCGCGTGAGATTTCCGCACAAAACTCACGCGCCTGAGCAACGGCTTCAAGGTAGGAGGAGAGAACCGACCTTTAAGGCTTGAGGGGCTGTGCGCGGCCCGTTTGATTTCACTTTCCCTTCGGTGTGAGGGTCTCCTTGCTTCGGGGCGCACTTTGGCCCCCTTCCCCACCCACTATAGGGCACGCTCCGCCCCCGCGCATGACATGTTTGGGTAATCTTCTTTGTTTCGGCCCCCTACTCGAATTGACGTATTGCCTACATCGGTCATTCAGTGTCAGGGCTACCCGCCCGAAGATAAGCATGGTGGCGCGTCCGTTTGAGGCTGCGGACAGGCACAAAAAGAGCAGGGTACCTTTTGTACTCTGCTCTCGGAGAGCCCCGCTGGCCCTGGTCTGTTCTGCTGGAATAGCCTCAAATAGCTCTTGAAAGAAAGCGTTAGAGCTTCGGTCTGCTACTTGCTGCCCCGTACCGCCCAGGCTCGCGCCACAAGCGAGATACTGCCGTCTTGCGCCACAGGCAGCTTAGCCTTGATACGCTCGCGAAGTGCCACCCTCCCCTCCTCGGGGAGTGACATTGCATAGCCAGGAGCCGGTCCCTGCCCACCCAGGAACGGCAGCCAGTAGTCTTCAAAATCGCGGAAGTGGGTATCAACATCAATCGCTCGCACGTCCACACCTGCGAGGCCCGCGGCCTCAAACAATTCGGCCAGAGGCTCCGGACTGCAAACGGGGAAGCGGCGTCCCTCATCTTTCTCGGCCGTCGCCGGGTCCAGCTCAACTGCCGCGTCCCAGAACGCGCGTATCAACTGCATCTCGCCCGCATAGTCCCAAACGTACGCGGCCACTACACCGCCACCGCTGGTGACGCGGGCCATCTCGGCAAGCGCAACGTCCTGCCTGGGGATGAAGTTCAGCACGAGACCCGACACAACCGCGTCGAACGCCTCGTCTCCGAAGGGTAGTGACATGGCGTCCCCAACCCTGAACGAGGTGCGCCCGTCTTGGACATGTTCGCGGGTGTAGGCGACGAAGCCTTCAGCGGGATCGACGCCCGTGACGGCTGCCGGGTGCGCACGTTGCAGTATTGCTTCCGTGAGCGCGCCCGTGCCGCAGCCTACGTCGAGCCAGGAGCTGGCGGGGGGCACGGCAAGCCAGTCTAGAAATTCCCTGGCGACTAACCGGCTCCACCTGCCCACATATGGCTCATAAGCCTCCCCGCTCGCCCAGATGTCACGCTTGCTCATTGCGCTCTCCTTGCCGGAATTCCGCGATCACCCCCCGGTACCTGCGGCAATAGCGGGCAGATGTGCTCTCCCTTGCCTGCGCGACCATCTCCTGCCTCGGCTTCCCGGGCGGCCCGTGAGGTTGCTCGGGTCTATACCGAGTCCACCGTGGAAGTCACCTGCATGGGATAAAGACGGGTTGTGTCCCAGGGACACAGTTTTAGGCCCGTGAGGCTGTGTCCCTGGGACACAGCTTAGGCCGTTGCGCTGCGAGTGTGTCCCAGGGACACAACTTTGGCCGTCCTTACAGCTGTAGGATATCCGGCCTGGGTATGGCGTGCCCTCCTATTTCAACCTGTTGCTGCGGCCAGCCGGGTGAGGACGTAAGCAGCTCCTGGCCTGACCCGGTCACCAGGAACGTGTCTTCCGATTTCGCGCCCGGCACGCTGGGGTTCCACGCAAAAGCCTGCACCGCCTCCACCAACTGCTCAGTGTCAGGTGTGACTACGTAGTCGCGCGGCTCGTAGCCTGCCGGGCCACCCTGGTGGTGGTTCTTCCACTCGTCGGGGTGCCCTACGTCCGCATATGCTTGCTGAATGACGCGGAAGACAGCGTTCGCCGCCACGCCTGGTTGCGTTGCCCTCACTGCCGCGGCATCTACAGTGGCTACCGCGCGCATCTTGTCCTTCAAGTCGCCCGGCACCGGCCCGAAGTGCGCCAGCCGGGTCACGCTAGCCACCAGCCCGTGCCTGCGGGCGCACAGCACCAGCATTGCGGCCCGTTCCACCGTCTTGTTCGTGGGCAGTGGGTGGCGGCGTTGCGACATGCGTTCGTCCACGGCGACCAGGGTAACGATGGGCACGGCCCCGCGTCTGTAGGTGGCGTCCGCGAGCAGCCCGGCTATGTCGTATTCGCTCATGCCCGGACGCACCGATGCCGCCGCTTCACCGATAGCCGCACCCGCGTCGGCCCCAAGCGAGCGAAAGCGTTCTACCTCGGCGGGAGTGAGCAGCCAGCGCAACCGGGCTATTTCTCCACCCAGGTCCGCGAACTCTGTGCCCGCAACATCGGTGCCCACGCGCAAGCCCTCCGTCAACTCCGCGAGACGAGAGCGCTGGCCGTGCCAGGGCTCCGCGACGATCTCCCAGCCCCCGTCGCCGAAGCCTTCCTCTACACGCAGACGTTCCGCCTCGATCACGTCCGTGAGCAGGTACCGGGCCTCGGGCGTCACCAGCAGCGAGCTCACCCCGCCGTCGCTGGCGATATTGACGAAACTCCGCCCGCCTCCGCTCAGCCAGGCGACGTTAGCGGACCGGCTCAGCAGCACGGCGTCCAGGTTGTGCCTGTCCATCAGCGCCCGCAGCCGCCCTTCCTTTTCCTCCCACTCGGCTCTATCCACGTCCGCGACTACCCCCTTCCGACAAGGTAGAGCCAGGATGAGCACTCTCCGTGCCTCCGGTAACGCCTGTGTGGGTGGGTTGCCCACGCTGGGTAGCCCCGCCAACGATGCCCCGCCGTAGCCCTGTGGCTGAAGCCACGGGCTGACAAGCAGCGAAGTCTCCTTCGGAGACTACCCTCATGTTCCTCAGTCTCTGAAAGTCACTTCACACCTTATAAGCCCACCAGTCTATTGGTAGGGGACCTCGTCCTGGGCCGTTGGCGCGCGTCTTGCTGCTTGAGGCCGGGTCGAAACGCTTGTGCAGCCCCTCGTTGGGGCGGGTAATAGCTGCCTGAAGGAGTGCACTGACGCATGGACCGTGCAGCAGAAATGTCTGAGCTTGTTCAAGAGGAGGGCGACGCTGGCCCCCGAATAGTGTTGCAAGGCGGCTCGGGGGGCCCGGCGCGGGCCCTGCTCGAGCCGCTGGCGCTGTTGGCGGGCGATAGCTCAGTCAATGGCGGCTGGGACATTGTATCCGCTGGCGAGCACGGCCTGGACGCCGAGGGCCATGCGTCCCACCAGGGGGGGAGTGTGCGCTTCAGGCTCCACACCGAGCGACTGGAAGAACCGGGCCTATTTCGGCTGGTCTGGCGCGTGGAGTTCGCGGACGGCCCGTTCACAGGGGCTATCCTCCACCCGGTGAGCCTGCCGGGGGTGCCGGCCGATGCGACAGCCCTCGACCTGCCGAGCATCCACTATGGAGGCAATACCTTCGGCACCGGCCTCTTCCCGCACCCCCAGCCGGGACGTGGATTCGCCTTCCGCGCAGACCGCCTCGCCCAGCCCGCCATCCACTACGCCACGCCCGGCGCTACCTGGAGCTACTTCGCCGAGGACGAAATTCCCTGGTCCTCCAGGCCGGATATGCTCTACGCCCTGGGCATAGACCCGCTACCGGCTAGCGCGGAGGCAGACGCCGGGCTGAGGCTGTTCTTCCGCTATCCGCAGGCCGAGTACGGGCATCGTGGGGATGGAGGTGCGGACGCTTACATCGCCAAGAGCACCTTTGGGCCGGGCGAGGACGTGCGCGCCACCTGGCAGCCGGGCGACGTATTGCAGAAGACGCTCTACCTGTGGCTGCGACCGCCCGGGGTACGGCACAAGTACAGCGAGCCTGCCCGCTTTCTCTGGCGCAGGGCCTACCTCGACAAGCGCGCCTCCCCTCCCTCTCCGCCCCTCTGGTGGCAGGTGGGACAACACATTCGCTGGTTCAACGAACGCCTTTATAACCCGCGACTGGGCGGCGGCCAGTACGAGTCGCCCGAAGGCTCAGGCACCGCCATGCTTGGCTTCGTGGAGCAATCGCTGCGAATGGCGGCGAATACGTTCGCCTACGCTAGTCTCGCTATCGACGGCGCGGACCCTCCCCTGCCTCGCGAGGAGTTGCGCCTTCTGCGAGCGCGCGCGGCAGGTGCGCTCACCCGCTGGGCTACCGACGGCCTCAGCCCTGAAGGGCTGCTCTACCCCGTGTGCGACACCATTGGCTTCTCGTTTGGCTATCGCGACTACTCCGACTATGAGAACCTTACCGTGGTGAAGGATGAGGGGTTCGACACTTTGAGGCTGGCAGGCGAGGCAAGGGACCTGCTCATGTCGGCCAGGACCGTCCGTATGTCAGGGGACGGCAGCCTGGAGAGCGCTGCCGCTTCCTGGGAGCGGGCGGGCCTGAGCGTGGCTAGCTGGTTCGTGTCGCACTCTCTAGCCTCCGGGGGGTATGCCTCGCGGTACAAGCGCACCGGGGAGCCACTCGACCCCTACCCGTCGGGCACCGCCTCCGTGGTATCGCTCCTGTGCGATTGTGCCAGGCTCCTGGGCGACACAGACCCCGACGGTGGTAGCATCTACCTGAATGCCGCCATAGAGGCCTACGAGGGCACCCTGGCCGCACTGGTGCGGGAGGGGCAGTTCGGCGGCGGCACGCTGGATGCTTCCACCCCGGACCGCGAGGCTGCCATGTCGGCCCTCGACGCCTGCATCCTGATGTACGAGGCCTCGAACGACAGCCTCTACCTCGAAGACGCGCGCATCGCCGCCGACAACCTGCTCAGCTACACCCTCGTTTACCCCATCAAGACTTTCGCGCCCGACACCGACGCAGGCATGCAGAACATATCCACGTTCGGGGCAAGCATCGTGTCGCCGGAGAACCAGCACCTCGACCCCGTATCGACCGCGCCCGGCCTGCTGCTCTACGGCTTGTACGCCGAGGACGACGTGTGCATCCAGGCGGGGGCCGAGTCGCTCAAGTGGGCGCTCGACGGCCGCTGGGCTATCAAAGAGGCGGAGGGCCTCAAGCAATCGGAGCAACTGCTGCACACGCGCTGGTACTACAACGTCTTCTTCTCCCGGCGCGGCGACTACAGGCGGGGCATGCCGCTGTGGGGCCGCACGGATAGCGAGCACGGCTGGCCGCAGGTGGTGCCGTCGGCGGCGCTGCTCGGCTGCGGTCAGGTGGTGGTGGACTGGCAGACTGGCAGGGCCGCCTCGGTGGACTGCTGGCAGGTGTCGAGCAGCCACAAAGAGGGCCGCAATAAGCTATATATCGACCTGTTCCTTTGCGAGCGCATGGGCAACCGGGAGCTTGTTTCAGTCTACCTGCGGGTGTTGCGCCTGCCCCGCGACCGCAAGCTACGAGTTGACGCCAATGGCCGCAAGGCGTATCTCACCGGCGCGCAATTGGAGAGTGGCTACCTCCTCAACGTGCCCCGCTTCGACCTCGTGAGGCTCGCTATCGAGGAAGAATAAGTCTAACTCCGCTTCTGAAGCAATGGTGTCGCGCTTGGAGGACTGGACCCAGTCTGTCATTTCGAACGCAGTGAGAAATCTCGTCCCTCACCTCGATGTTCCCCCTTTTCTTGTGGAACACCGAACCATGTGGAGAGGAAAGGGGCAACCTGGGTGCTGTTGGACGAGATTTCTCACTGCGTTCGAAATGATAAGGGCGGGGCTTCACGCCAAGCAACCAGCGGTAACGCCGTCCGTAATACTTAGTGTAGGGCGGGACCTGCTCTAAGAACCTTCACAATCAACTGGACTTTCGCGCCGAAACTCCCGCAGGCAGTCGGGACTATTGTAACCTCCCTCCGGCTTGACAGCGGCAGTAAGGTCATACTAAGATAGAGGTAGAAGGGCCTCGGAGTGTGGAAAACCGGGTCTCGGCCCTCCCGTACGCGTGCTCCTATAGAGCAGGTGCTTTCCTGCTTACTGTACGTCGCACGTCCACAAATGCGCCTCAACGACGAGGGTGTTGCGCACTGCTGCGAAAGGCTGACGAAAGCGAAATGGACAATATGCGTTTAGGACCGAAGGCCGCCGACTTCGTATGGGCCAGCGGCATCGAAGACTCGTTTATCCCCCAGACCCGCCGAGGGCACCGGCCCCTCGATGAGTACCAGCTTATAGGCCATTACCAGCACTGGCGGGAAGACCTGGCGCTGGCGAAAGACCTCGGAGTGAACGTGATGCGCTGGGGCGTGCCCTGGTATCGCGTGGAGCCGATCCCCGACGAGTACGACTGGCGCTGGACCGACCAGGTGCTCCCCTACATGGTCGAGGAACTGGGCATCACCCCAATTATCGACCTGGTGCATTACGGCTGCCCCTACTGGCTGCGCCGCGAGTTCGCGAATGAAGAGTACCACACCTGTGTAGCCCGCTACGCCGCCGCGTTCGCCGAGCGGTACCGGGGCCTGGTGCGCTGGTACACCCCCTGCAACGAGCCGCTGGTTAGCTCGCTGTTGTGCGGCATGCAGGGTGCCTGGCCGCCCTACCTGAAGGGCGATAAGGGCTACGTCAAGATGTTCGTGCAACTGGCGAAGGGCATCCTGTCCACGGTGCACGCCATCAAGTCGGTGCAGCCGGAGGCGAGGATGGTGCACGTAGAGGCGGCAGGCATTTGCAGGGCCGGGCACCCCGCCGTGGAGGAGCTTGCCGAGCAGAACCGGCTGAAAGGCTTCTTGTCGTTCGACCTCATCACGGGACGGATCACGCCCGGCCACCCGCTTTACCCCTGGCTGCTCAACAGTGGCGCGCGCCGCCGCGACCTTGAGTGGATCGCCCGACAGCCCATAGCTGTGGACGTGATGGGCCTGAATTTCTACCCGCAGTGGTCCACCCAGGAGCTAAACCTGGACGAGCACGGGCATATCGTCTCGCGCACCGTGGAGCACGACGGCTCCGGTTTCGGGGCTATGGTAGAGGACTTCTACAGGCGCTACGGCAGCCCCATCATGATTACCGAGACGAGCGCGAGGGACGCAGAGGAAGACCGCATAGCCT
>DASVQO010000333.1:0-3703 GCA_036389075.1 Chloroflexia bacterium
GGGGCCCTTCACCGACGATGGCTGGGAGCAGCATCTCGCCTGGTCCCCCGTCGTGCCCCAGATGCTGAGCGGGGGGAAAGCCCAACTGTTCGCGGAGGTAGACGACCGAGTGTTGCAATTATTGACCTACTCACGCAGTCATTTTGAAAAGCTGCACGCGTTAGACATCAACTCGATGATAGTAGCGCCCCTCGCGTCGGGTGGGAGCGCGCTGGGCAGCCTTTCGTTTATGACGCTTGGCGAAAGACGTGGCTACGGAGAGGACGATCTCTCGCTGGTGGAGGAGTTTTCCCGCAGGTGCGCCGTGGCCCTGGATAACGCCCTCCTTTACGAGAAAGTGGAGAAGGCCCTCGAATCCCAGGAGGAGTTGCTGGCCCGCGTGTCTCACGACCTGCGCACGCCCCTCACCTCGATACGCGCCGGGCTGGGCCTGCTGACGATGAACATAGGCTCGAAGCTCTCTCCCCATGAGGCCGCGCTGTTGGAAAACGCCAAGCGCGGGGCCGAGCGCCTGGGGCTACTGGTGAACGACCTGCTGACACAGAACGAGATCCGCCAGGACGCCCCGCTGGAGAAGGAGCCTGTCGATCTTCGCGCCCTGGTCGAAGACGTGGTCATACTGCTACAGCCCCTGGTGCAGGGGAAGGGCCAGCAAATGCGAGCGGACCTGCCGGGGCCGCTGCCCTACTTCGCGAACGGCAAGCTACTGGGGCAAGCCCTCACCAACCTGCTGGACAACGCCCACATGCACACGCCCGCTGGCACCACGATCACGATTTCGAGCCGCGTCACCCCCGCCGAATTAGTGCTGGTAATTAGCGACGACGGCCCGGGCATCGCGCCGGAGCTGCACGAGGCCATATTTCAGCGCTTCTACAAGGCCCCCTCGGCAAGGCGCGGCAGGGGCCTGGGGCTGGGGCTGACCATAGCGCGCGCCGTCGTGGAGATGCACGGGGGCAGCCTGCACGTCGAGAGCACGCCGGGCGAAGGCACCAGCTTTTACATCAGCCTGCCCAACCCGCCAGAGGAGACAGCAGATACTCCGCAGAGTGAAATTTTGAACAGGGGGGACTCATAGATGACAATCACCATTTTGATAGCCGAGGACGAGCAGGACGTAGCCGAGTTGGTATCGTACGGCGTGCGTATGAACTGGCCCGACTGTGAGGTGCTGCTGGCGGAGGATGGTACAGAGGCGCTCCGCCTGATTCAGGCGGAGCGGCCCAACCTTGTCGTCCTCGACATAGGCATGCCCGCCCCCGACGGCTTCGAGGTGCTCAAGGCCATCAGGGAGACCTCACAGGTGCCCGTCTTGATGCTCACCGCCCGCAACGCCACGATGGACAAGGTCAAGGCCCTTGAGCTGGGGGCCGACGACTACCTGACCAAGCCCTTCGACCACCTGGAATTACTCGCCCGCCTGCGCGCCCTGGTCCGCCGCGCCACCATCACCGGCGCGCTCTCGCAGAGGGAGGAAGCCGCCCCCACCCCTGCCGACGCGCAACGGGTGGAGATTGGCGACCTGTCGGTGAACTTCGCCACGCGCGAAGTGTGCCTCAGGGGCAAGGTGCTGGCCCTCACCTCGACCGAGTACCGCCTGCTGGAAGAGCTTGTGCGCCACGCCGGGGAAGTGCTCAGCCACAGGCACCTGTTGGAGCGCGTGTGGGGGCCTGAGTACATTGGCGAGGACCACTACCTCAAGGTGTTCGTGCGCCGCCTCCGCAGCAAGCTGGGCGACGACGCCGACCGCCCCCGCTACATCCAGACCGAGTGGAGCATCGGCTACCGCTTCATCCCCGCCGGATAGGAGAGGAGACGGAACCGCCAAGACGCCAAGTACGCCAAGAGCGCGCCAAGAGACGGAAACGCAAAGACGCAAAGGGCGCAAAGGACGCGCAAAGAGGATGAAGGTTTGGTTGGTGCAAAGAGGACCAAGGTACGTCATGTTGTACCATGGTCCTCTTGGCCTGGCACATCTACTTAAACTTGGCGCGCTCTTGGCGTCCTTGGCGTCTTGGCGGTTCCGTCTCCTCGTCCCTCTAGTCACCTTGATGGAGCTACAGCTTTGAACGGCCTCGCCTACGGGAAACGCCGCGCTCTCAACGAGATGCGTTCCATTTTCGCATGCCAGTGGGCGAACGGGATGCTGCCGCACATACGCTTTGTGCCGGGCCTGGAGCACGCGGGCCACGCCGCCTACCGCCCTGACGCCAACGACTGGGGCGTGACGCCAGATGTGTCCGGCCCAACCCGGCTGCGCACCTCTGGCATCACCCAACCCCCCATCGTCGGGCTGTGCGCCTACGACCTCGTCCTCAAGCTCACCGAGGCCGAGCGCACCGCCCACCTGCCCGACTTCCTCGCCTTCAGCCGGGGCCTGCGGCGCTTCCACACCTGGCTCCTCTCCGAGCGCGACCCCTGGGGAGAGGGGCTGGCCCTCTGCCTCCACCCGTGGGAGACCGGCACCGACAACTCCCCCGCCTTCGACCCCCTCATCGAAGCCACGCGCCGTTACGCCCAGGCAACCAACCTGCCCGTGCACCTTTTTGGCCGCGCCGATACCACGCACGTCCCGGGACAGCAACGCCCCACCGACAGGGACTACTTCGCCTACTTCAGCCTGGTAGCCCTCTTCAAGAAGCTAAGCTATCGCCAGCACGACATCATCGAGGCAACTCCTTTCCTCCTACAGGACGTGCTTTTCAACAGCCTGCTTGCCGCCTCCCTGCTCGCCCACGCCCGCTTGCAGGGGGAGATGGCCGGTTTGCTATCCAACAGCAACGGTAAGCAGGCCGACAAGGGGGAGCTTCTCGCCGGGGCGGAGGAGTCGCTGGAGCTACATCACCGGGTGTCGGGGGCGATAAGGCGCAAGCTGTGGCACCCTAAAGACGGCTTCTTCTACAGCTTCGACAGTCGAGAAAACCGCCCGCTGCCAACGCCCACCGTCTCCGGATTCGGCCCGCTCCTACCCGGTATCGCCTCCGACGAGCAGGCAGCAAGGCTGGTCGAACATCTCACCCGCCCCAGCCGCTTCGCGACTCCCGTGTCGGTCCCCTCCACCCCCGTGGATAGCCCCGCCTTCGACCCCCTGCGCTACTGGTCCGGCCCCTCCTGGCCCGTGACCAACTGGCTCATCATACGCGCCCTCCGAGCACGCGATAACGAACTATCACAGCGACTTGCCGGGGCCTTGCGGCGAAGCACCCTGGCGATGATCGAGGGGGGTGCTGGCGTGGAGCGAACACGCCGGGCGGCAGTGCTGTGCATGGAGGCGAACAGCGTACGCGACGAGTTCACCACGCCCTCGCGCCGCCAGTACCAACACGGCTGGCTGTGGGACAGCGCCATAGCAGCCGCGTGCTGGCCCCTCGTGCCCACCAAACCCGCCCCAACCGAAGCAGCCGCTGAAAACGCCACACCCGGCTTCTGGGAGTACTATCACCCCCACACCGGAGAGCCGCTTGGCGCGCCCTGCATGACCTGGACAGCCTCGCTCTACCTTGAGCTACTCCATATGGGCGCTTCTAGCCCCTCTTAACCAACCGAGTCACCCGCGCAACAGGATGAGTGCCTATCACGGGACCAAGCCCCGCCCTTGTCATTCTGAGCCCTTCGGCTGCCCTCAGGGTAAACTCCGCGAAGAATCTAGTCCTGCGCCGGGATGTGACCCTTTTCTCATAGGACTCTGCGCAGTAGGAAAGGT
>DASVQO010000334.1:0-14927 GCA_036389075.1 Chloroflexia bacterium
GAAGTCTCCTTCGGAGACTACCCCTATGTAAGAGAGTCCCCGCAGGGGACTTTGCCTCTTCCCAGCCCGTGGCTTCAGCCACAGGGCGTCCCCCTGCGACTATGCATGGTATCTAGCCACTAGCCACTAGCCACTAGCCACTAGCCACTAGCCACTAGCCACTGACCACTGACCACTGACCACTAGCCACTGACCACTAGCTCCTACCCCACAACTCCGCGCTGCCGCATGTACTGTAGCACCAGGTCCTCGAAGGGTAGGTCGGTGGTGACTTGCAGGTAGTTGATGCCCCGGCGGCGGCAGAAGCTTTCTATGCCGCCCTGCCACTGCTCGTACTTCTCTTTGTAGAGGTCGAGGATGCCGCTCTCGATGCTCACTTCCTGGGTGGCCCCGGTCTCCACGTCGCGCAGGCGCAGGTCGCCCATGAGGGCCAGTTCGGGGTTGACCTCCGAGGGGGCGAGTACGTGGACCAGGTGGACCTCGTGCCCCGAGGCTTGTAGCGCCTTCAGCCCTTCCAGGCCGGCGCCCTCCACCAGGCAGTCGCTGAGCACGTAGAGCAGGCCGGGGTAGCGGGCCTGGGAGGCGTACTGCCGCAGCGAGGCGTCCAGGTCGGTTTCGCCCTCGGCCCTCACGCCCGCCACGAACCGCAGGAGCGACACGGCATGGCCCTTGCCCCGCACGGCCGTGAAGCGTTGCACACCCGCTTTGCTGATACCGGCCACCGCGAGCCGGTCGAGGTTGGAGAGGGAGATGTAGCCGAGGGCGGCGGCCACGCGCTTGGCGTAGACGAGCTTGTTCTGCCCGCTTGTATCTACGCCCTCGCTGCCCTTCACCACCGGCCCGTGCGCGTCGGTGCCCTGCCCCCGGTCCACGGTGGCCACGGCCGAGGTGAGGGTCACGGCGTTGGGGTCGCCCCAGTCCATCGACTTGCTGGCGTCGATGAGGATGTGGACGGTGATGTCCTCCTCCTCCTGGAAGAGCTTGAGGAAGAGGCGTTCCATGCGAGCGTAGGCGTTCCAGTCCACGCGGCGCAGGTCGTCGCCGGGGGCGTAGGTGCGGTAATCGGCGAACTCCACCGACTGCCCGCGCCTGGGGCTGCGCCGCTCGCCTTTCATGCGCCCCGCCTTGAGCTTGCGGCTGATGAGGGATAAGCGCTCGAGCTTGCGCATGAACTCGGCATCGAACAACTGGCTGTATAGCGACTGCACACCTGGGGTTGCTTGCATAACTACTCCGTTATCACTCCGTTACTAGCTGCCGCCAGAAGGCGAGAGCGTTATCTACGGTGTCGGGTTGCCACTGTGTATCGCCGCGCAACTGCATGGCGGTGGTGCCCTCTTGCCACAGGCCGCCCATTGGTGCGAGGGCTATACTGGCCAGCCGCCGGTATAACTCGAACTTGAGAGCGCGGTCAGGCTCGGCCAGGCAGCAGCGAAAGAGGTCGAGGTACTGCGGGTCGTGCGCGGCGAGATATCGGATGTCGTGCTTCTCGCCGAGGGAGGGTAGGTGCCGCAATTTGAAGTACGCCTGCCACACCTCCATGATCGTGTACAGCAGGCGCAGCTCCACGGTGGTCTGGTAGACAGGATCGGGCGAGGCGAGCATGCGGCGCGTCTGGGCGAGGTTGTAGTTGACGCTAAACCACGTCTGGTGCGATTGCAGGTCGGTCTGGGGCTGGAACCAGTCCTGCCAGTCGCGTTGCCGGAACTTGTCCTGGGCGCGGGACAGCAGGCCATAGCGGTCGAAAGCGATACGCCCAGTTTGGAGCCAGCGTATTACCGCCGCGTCGATATCGACAGGCTGCAAGGGCGGCTCGGCAGCCAGGTAGCCTTGCAACTTCTCAGTCGGACCGAAGTAAATCTCCGCCAGGCGGTGGTCGATCTCGGTGGCTACCAGGTAGAGGGAAGCGGGCATGGTGTTGAGCACCACGAACAGGTCGTAGTCGCTGGCCGGGTGCATGTCGGGTGTGCCTCCCGACCCCATGACGAGTATGCCGTCAACAGCGGGCCTCTTCGACAGGCGCGCGATGACTTCAGCCAGGCTCAAGGCGGCTGTGAGCGGGCCTATGGTGGGAGGTGCGCTGTTTTTGCTCTCCAGGTCGTGTCGCACTTCGCTCCTTGCGCGGGAAAGCTATATAGAGGCTACAAACGTCGCCGGGCGGTAGTAGAGAGGACCGGCGGGCTCAATACTGGATATACAGGCGCATAGGGCGAGCGGTTCATCATGTCCGGCCGAAATTGAGACCTCAGGCACAAGTACAGTCTATAGACAACAAGGGATTCGGGCAAGAGCAGCCCACAAACACCGGAAGCTGCTCTTGCCCCGATATTACGAACCAAAGTGGCCCTGTCATCCTGAGCGTAGCGAAGGATCTCAAGAAGGCGGGCAGCAGAGATGAAGCAAACGAAGGAATACTACGTCTACATCATGACCAATAGCACGCGTGTCCTCTACACAGGCGTCACGAACAACCTGATGCGCCGAGTATACGAGCACAAAGAAGGAGCGAAACCGGGCTTCACCAGCAGGTACAAGATCGGGTGGCTTGTCTACGTTGAGGTCACGGGCGACGTGCGTGATGCAATAATTAGAGAGAAACAAATCAAGGGCTGGGTCCGGGCAAAGAAGATAGCGTTGATCGAGTCGCTTAATCCTGAATGGAGAGATTTGAGCCTCGACTGGTGAGCGCAGGTCCAGCATTGTGCCTGGTCAACTTTTTGAGATCCTTCGCTACGCTCAGGATGACAGGGCCACTCCTGGGTGCTACGGCAGGAGCTGCGAGGCATTACGGCACCGGGATTATGGCTTGGTTGTCAGTTGGAATGTGAGCTTACGAGGCTAGAGGGCAACAGGGAGGTGCTACCATGCCGCATGACCCGGCCGTTCCTAACGGGCGTGCCAGCTTCACTATCAAGGAACTGCCACTCGATGCCAGGCCAAGGGAGAAGTTGAAGGCCCTGGGGGCGGGTTCGCTATCGGAGTCGGAGTTGCTGGCTATCATACTGCGGGTGGGCACGCAAGGGGAGAGCGTGGTAGACCTGGCGAACCGGCTGCTGGTGACGTACGGCGGGCTGGTGGGGCTGTCGCGCGTCTCCTTTCCAGAATTGTGCGGAGTGCACGGGCTGGGCGACGCCAAGGCCTGCCAGTTGAAGGCGGCATTGGAACTGGGGAGACGGTTGCTGCTGGCCCAGCCGGAGGAGCGGTTGCAGGTACGCTCGCCCGGCGACCTCGCCCCGCTGCTCATGCTCGAGATGGCCCCCCTCGACCAGGAGACGTTGCGGGTGGTGCTGCTCAACACGAAGAACCAGGTGATCAAGTTCGCGGATGTTTACAGGGGTTCGCTCAACTCCTCGCTGGTGCGCGTGGCCGAGGTGTTCAAGGAGGCCGTGCGGGTGAACGCCGCCGCCATCATCGTGGCCCACAACCACCCCAGTGGCGACCCTACGCCGTCTCCCGAGGACCGGCTGGTGACTGAGCAGCTCGTGGCCGCCGGGAAGCTGCTGGAGATAGAGGTGCTGGACCACCTGGTGATAGGGGAGCGCAGGTACACCAGCATGCGCGAGAAGAAGTTGGGGTTCAGGAGCTGAGGCGCAGTGTGGACGAAAACGCCGCGACCCCTCCAGGGGCACGCGTGGAAACCTGCTCTTTATTGGCCATGTAATTGTCATAACACGTAATACGTATTGACACAGGTGTTACTTTGGTGCTAGCATATCGATAGAAATCAAACACGCAAGAGATATCTAAATTATACAGAGGCCGGTTCGTTCTATTGGTATTGGAGCATCACATCCGGATTGGTGGCTAGCCCATGTTGAGGAATAGAATAAATCCTGAATACCTGAACGCTGCCATGCAGAGAGCAACCTATAGGGAGCTACCTGATAACGAGGGTATATTTGCCTCTATTTCTGGTTTTCAGGGTGTCTATGCTAGTGCCAATACTGTAGAGGAAGCCCGCAAGGACCTTGTCGGAGTTCTTGAGGAATGGATCGATCTTGGTGTACAGTTTGGCGATCCGATACCGGAGATCGACGGCATTGCGCTAAAGCAGAGTTAGTTTACCGTGCCACCAGTTGGCCCCATTAGCCGGGCAGACCTTGTACGCAGTCTTCCTCAGCTTGGTTTTGAAGGTCCGTTTTCCGGTGGCAACCACGAATTCATGCGTAGAAATAGGCTGCGTGTCCGCATACCCAATCCGCACAGGGGCGACATTAGCAGGGACCTCCTTCTAGAAATCCTCGACCAGGCTGGCATTTCGAGGGAAGAATGGACAGAGCTTAGATAGTATTGAGAGCGGCCCCTGTCAGGGGCCGCTCTTTTCATCTTGAACGCAGGTTGTCTCGATACCGACTGTTACCTTCTGCTACGGCCTTCAAGGGGTCTGGCAATTGGGGTAGAAGGTATTAGCAACAATCTTCGCTGCCTGTGCCCTCGTTACGTGGCTGGACGGCCTGAAGTAGGGGCGGTCCTGGTCGTCGCACTCCTCGCCGGGTCCGCCGCACGGGTACCCGCTTAACACGCCGCGTTGAGCCAGCCGCTCCACGAACAGGTAGAAGGATGAGGGGTCGTTCTCCTGTGCGGGAGGCGGCACGTCGGCGAAGGTCTGGCCCTCTACGTTCTCCACGTAGCCTGCCGCGTTGGACACGATCTTAGCTAACTGCGCTCTCGTGGCGTTGGCGCCGGGGCGGAAGTACGCCCTGTTGTCCCCACTGCATGGCTCTCCCGGTGCGACGTCGCACGGATAGCCTCCCATCACGTTGCGTAGTGTCAGCCTCTCGATGTAGACGTAGAAGGAACTGGGGTCGTCGGACGGCGGCACGTCGGCGTAGGTCTGCCCCTCCACGTCGTCATCGAAGCCGGCGGCATTGGAGACTATCTTGGATATCTGCGCCCTGGTGATGAGGTTGTTGGGCCGGAAGTAGGGGTTGCTGGTCGCGCCGCAAGGCTCAGCAGCCCCGGTCTGGGAGTTGGTGCCGCCGCAGGGATAGCCGCCCAACACTCCTCTACAGGCGAGGCAACGCACGTATGGGTAGAAGGACGACACATCGTTGGAGGGTGGCACGTCCTGGAACTGGATCGCGCAGGCGGTCACCGTGGCGGTAGCGCCAACAGTGGTTGTGGGTATTGGCGTAGAGGGTCGCGTACTGGAAGCAACCGGCGTGGCCGTCCTGGTGCTGGTGCGCGAAGCAGTAGCAGTGGCCGTTGTAGTGGCCGATGCGCCCACGATTGTGGTGTTTGTTGCTGTAACGGCCTGGGTAGCTGTGCCTGTGGTTGTTAGCGTGGCGAGGGGCGTAGTTGTGGATGTTACTACGGAAGTTGAGGTAGGCGTGCCTGTGGTTGTTAGCGTCGCTGTGGACGTGACGATGGATGTGGAGGTAATCGTGGGCGTGGCCGTCCCTGGCCCACACGGTGGTAGCGTGAAGCTTATTGAGCTATTGGGGAGTATACCCACCGTGTTGCACGAGAACTGGGTGGCGGCCCCGATGTCTCTCTGCACGCCGATGGTCGCGCCGTTGCCCGCCTGGACTACGTTGCCGTATACCAGGTCGAACCGGGTCTGCCCTTCGTAGAGGCGTATCTCGAAATTGGCCTCCGTGTTCGCCTCACCGAGCACCTCCGCACGCCACTCTACATTCAATATGCGGTTGGGCGCGGTGCCGCTCACCGAGGTGAAGATGCCGCAATCTTCGCAGTCGGTAATGATGTCATCCCAGTAGGCGACTACGCCGTACTCGAAGATAGGCACGGGCAAGCAGGCATTACCGAAGGCGAAATCGGTGGTCACGAACTGCATATTGCCGTTTGAGCTGAGGGTAGCGTTGGTGAACGTACCGTCGTACAGGTTCACCGGGAAAGGCAGAGTAATAGGGACCGAGCAGTCGTCGCAGTGGTTGCCCGTGTCTGTGGTGCCCGGCACCAGGGTGCCCGTAAGGGTGGTAGTGTAGGTATAGTTGGAGCAGGATACGACCGTGGGCAGCGGGGTCATTGTTGGCGGGGTGGTGGGGGTTGCCGTGGGCGGCGTGCCCGTGGCGGTGGGCGCGGCCTGGCCGCAAGAGGGGAACTTGAACTTGCCTATACGCGTCTTCCAACTGCTGCTTGAGGTAGCCGAGTAATATTCAGTGGTGTACCAGAAGGTACAGTCGTCGGTGGGGTCCACCACCATGCCGCTGTAGTCACCCCAACGGCCGCTAGAATGGGTCTGCGAGCCGCCGCCCGCCATCAAGGTAGCCTCGCCCTGGCCGAGCACGCCCAGCGGGTCGGAAGCGAGACGCCCGGCGTAGCGGATTGAGGGGAAGACAGAACTGGAGGAGGCGCTGTAACCGATGGCGATATTGCCGTCCTTGTCCATAGCGGCGCTACCCATCCAGCGGTGGACGGCATCGGGGGCGTAGGTGCCCTGCTGGTAGATGAAGGGGCTGGTGTTGGGGTTGCGGACCTCGTACCAGCGGATAGCCGCCCGGTCGCCGCCCACGTCTACCGTGTGGTTGGTGACGAGGGTTTCGTAGGTGCCCATGTTGCGGTAAGCCAGCCTGTACATCGTGTGGTCGCCAAGGGTGTCGAGCTTCTGTGTTGTGTTGGGCTGGGGCACGCAGGGGCCGTTACCGCAGAGGTTCGGGTCGTAGGGAGCCGTGGTGAGGTTTATGGGGCCGGTCAGGGACGAGGAGGCGGGGGTAGCCCAGTCCACATGGAACTTCCACAGGCGGAAACGGTCATTACTGCCCGCGAGGGTGGCAAGGTAGTTCGGCGAGCCTACAGGTGGTGGCGTGGCGCCATCCATGTCGGACGGTAGAATGCTGGCGTAGAAGTTGCCGGGGTTGAACTCCTGATAAGTGGCAGTCTCGCCGTTGAGCATCTTTGCGCGATCAAACGCGATCATAGAGGGCCGGGAGAAACTGCCGGTAGGGCCAAAGACGTTAGCCGTCATGTAGTAGCCGTCGGGCCATATACCGTACTTCTGGTAATCGTAGAAGTCGGTGTTACTGAGGGCGAACTGGTAGCGCCAGTACGCGCCCGTTGGATCGCCCGTCTTGGAAATAGCGGTACATTGAGAGTAAGGCGGCGCGGTGGAGGTAAACTGGTTGATGAACCACCTGTCAGCCAGTTTGTCGTAGAGGACAATAGGATCGCCGTCGTTGAGCGCCTCACAGGTGTTACCGAAGCCGGTGAATATAGTATTGATATCGGCGACAGCCTTGGCGACGGTGCCGTTCTTGTTCCATATCTGGAAGGCGGAGTTTACCGTCTGTATGTAGTGGTTGGGGCCAACGGCGCCGTTGGTGTCGGGCGGGAGACAGCCGCAGCCGCTGGTACTGGAGCTAATGCCTTCAAACGTGAGAGTGGGCGTGACCATCGACAGCGGCCCGAAGAAGCGCTGAACGGCAGTATCTTCGACCGGCTCGCTATTCATAGGGAAGGGGTTCGGGTTCTCCGGAGCTTCGCCCTGCCGAGGCTGAGGGGGTCGGGCCGGTATGTCGCGCAGGGGAGGTGAGCTGTCATGCTTGACCTCCTGCACCACGCGCACGCCGTTGGGGTATCTCTTCTCCACGGGGGGAGCGTTCTGCCCGGTGTAGAGGGAAGCCGGCAACGAGCCGCTGGGCCGTGACAGCCGGGGAGCGACGGAGGTAGAGGGGGAAGCAGTCTGCTGTGCCTGTAGCAGCCACGACACGGCGGCGACGGAGGTTAGTAGCACCCCCAGCCAGAACACACGCCCACGGCGTCCGGCGCTAAAAGGGTTACGAAACATGAAGAGGCTCCCTTCCTGGTAAAAGCAAATCCGCCGCCACGTAGCGGGGCCCGCAACCCGGCATCAAGAAAGACCGGCGCGCGGCACGGGGCGCATCACAGCACGTTGTGTACCACAAGTTTGGCTGGCTTGAACCCGGTGCGAGACGTTGCTTCGGCTAGTTATTTCCTCGCGGGAGTCTCGCAGTTGGGGAAGAAGACCGTAGAGGCTATCTTGGCGGCCTGGCCCCTCGTGACGCTGGCCCCGGGTCTGAAGTAAGGTTGGTTGGCGTCGTTGCAAGGCTCGCCGGGGCCGCCGCACGCGAACCCCCCTATGGCCCCGATAGCGTAGAGGCGTTCCACGTCCGTGTAGTAGGGATCGCCAGGCTCAACATCGGCGAAGTGCGCGGGGCGGCGTTCGGTGGGGTCGGGCACCTGGCCCGCCTGGGAAACGATGAGGGCTGTGTGGCCCCTGGTGGCCGTGTTGCCGGGGCGGAAGTAGGGGCGTCCCAGCTCATCGCAAGGCTCGTCCTCCAGCGTCTGGGGGTTCTTGCCGCCGCAGGCATAGCCGTTGACCACTCCGCGGTGGCGCAATCGTTCGACGTAGAGGTAAAAGGGGCTGCCGGGCGGAACGTCATCGAAAGTCTCGGTGTCCACAGGTTCGCTGAAGTCGCCCGCTATCGCCACTATCTTGGATAACTGCCCTCTCGTGACGTTGTTAGAGGGTCGCAGGTAGGGGTTGCTCGTGTCTCCGCAAGGCTCGGCCTGTCCGGTCTGCGGGTTAGCGCCGCCGCAGGGATAGCCGCCCAGCACCCCTCTACAGGCGAGGCAGCGCGCATAAGGGTAGAAAGAACTCACTTCCTTGGATGGTGGCACGTCCTGGAACTCGACCGGGCAGGCGGTAGGGGAAACGGAGCTGGTCGGCGTGGCAGCGGAGCCGGTCGGCGTGGCAACCACGCTGGTGGGCGTGGCGACGGAGTTGGTCGGCGTGGCCGCCACGCCAGACGACGGGCCTAGCTGCTGCCAGTGGAGGGGGAGGGTCTGGCGCATGTGCTCGTCGGCGGTGTTCCAGTTGTGCCCGCCCTCAAGCACGTTGGGCACATGGTTCGTCACGCCTTTCGCGGTAAGCTTCTCCATCAGGTGCTCGCCGCGCAGGAAGTTGGCGTTGTTTGGCTCGCTCGTCACGGGGCCGTACTGCACCATCCAGTAGAGGTTTTGCATCTGCTCGGGCGTGCTGTTGCACACGAGGTTAGGTCCGTTGTTTTGCGCGGCGTAGGCGTTGTCGCGCGGCTCCCCGAACACCGGGTCGAACATGTCGTTGCGGTAGGTCTGGTCGCGCAGTTCGTCCACGTTCTGGCACGACGAGTCGGCGTAGAAGTGAGTGCCATCGAACAGGCCCACGGTGCGGAACATGGCGGAGTACTTGGCGGCTATCTTGGCGCTCATATAGCCGCCAAGGGAGAAGCCGTCCACGCCCCTGCCCGTGCGGTCGGCCACGGTCTGGTAGTGGGAGTCCACGTAGGGCACAAGCTCGTCCTTGAAGTAGTCCTCGAAGCGGCCCGTGCCCACGCCCGCCTCGCCGGTCAGCTCCGGCATGCGGAAGTTGGTAAGCATGCCGGAGACGGCGTTGTTGTCGCTGCTGATACCGGGAAACACCAGGAGCATGGGGCCAACCTCGCCCTTATCGAGCAGGTCCTCGTATACGTCGATGACGTTGCGGCCTCCACGCGTGGGGTCCTCGTTCTTGTTGACCCATTCTTTCTCGTGCCCGCGGAAGAGGTAGACCGCCGGATAACGCCACCCGTTCTGCAATCCGTAGCCCGGCGGGGTGTAAACGTAGAACTCCTTGGTAACGCCCAATACGGTGCTGGCGAGGGTGATCTTGTGGGCGCGGCTGTCGAAGCCCTCACCGGGATCGGGTGCGCCACAGTAGTCGGCCCACTTCGCTACCGTGGCCTCGATTGTCGTGTCGGTGACAATCAGCGCGGTGCGGTTTGCCAGTTCGCTACAGTCGGCGGCCTTCTCGCCCTTCTCCCATACGCCCCTGGTGAACTTGAACTCCAGGTCCCTGTCCGTGGTGATCGTCACAACGCCCGTAGCGTGCAGGCCATCGCGGGTGAGGGGAGTAGCGCCGGGGTCCCAGCCCTGGAAGTTCCCGGCGACGTAAATGGTATCGCCTGCCGGTGTCTCGGGAGGCAGGGTAACGTCGAAGGTGACGCGGGCCTCGCCGATGGAGGGGGCAACCTGAGCGAAGATAGCCCGGGCCGGGGTGAAGGTAGTTGCAAACGTGGAGGAGGCGGCCAGCAAAGCCAGGAAGCATAGCGAGGCCAGGACGGAGAAAGTCTTCTTCATGGGGTCCTTTCGGGATGAGGCGTATAAGGTCGGTGCGCTACCTGCAAGGAACATGCCTTGTACGCTGTCCGGCCGGCACAGGGTGTCGCAATTTGCGATGGGGCCGTAGATGCGCTGTGGGGTTGCCCTGCCACCGCCGCCTTGCCACCGTCGCCTTGCCACCGTCGCCTTGCCACTAAAGTGGCGGGCTGACAAGAAGCGAAGTCTCCTTCGGAGACTGGTACATCTTAGTGAGTCTCCGAAGGAGACTTTGCTTCTTGCCAGCCCGTGGCTGAAGCCACAGGGCGTCCCCGCAGGGCGTACGCGGCAGGCCAAGGTGGCTGGGCGTCTGCTACCTCCATGCGGGGAATGATGAAAGCCCATTTGAGCGGAGAGCTTGAGGCTTCGGTCCAGGCTGTTCGGCATGGATGTTGATTTAGTGAGCCTCTACAACCACACCAGCCAGGGAGACGCAACCCATGCCACAGCAACAGACCCTCACCCTCGCGCCCGACCCCGGCGGCCCGCCCGACCTCACCAGTGGCTCGATTTTCTTCATCGGCACGGCCACCGTGCTGCTGCGCTTCGCCGGGTTCACGGTACTGACCGACCCCAACTTCCTACACAGCGGCGAGAAGGTGCGCCTGGGCTACGGCCTGCGCTCAACCCGCCGTACCAACCCGGCAATGGAGATAGAGGACCTGCCGCCCCTCGACCTCGTCGTGCTATCGCACATGCACGAGGACCATTTCGACCGCGTGGCCGAGCAAAAGCTGGACAAGCGCACCCGCATCGTCAGCACCCCACACGCCGCGGTTGCGCTCCAAAACGCAGGTTTTACAGCGGTGCAGAGCATAGAAAAGTGGGAGTCGCTGCTGGTCACGAAGGGGGACGTGCAGCTTCGGGTCACCGCTATGCCGGGGGAGCACGGGCCCGGGTTCATGTCGAAGGCGCTGCCCCCGGTGATGGGAAGCATGCTAGAGTTCAGCACGACGGGCGGGGGCAACCTGTTTCGCATGTACATCACGGGCGATACCCTCATCCACGAGGCGCTGAGAGAGATACCGCGCCGCTACCCCGACATCGATTTGGCGCTGCTACACCTGGGCGGCACCAGGGTAGCGGGCATCCTGCTCACGATGGACGGCAAGCAGGGCGTGCAGATGCTCAAGATCGTGAAGCCGCAACTCGCCATCCCCATCCACTTCAACGACTACACGGTGTTCAAATCGCCACTGCGCGACTTTGCGAGAGAGGTGAAGGAGGCGGGGTTTGAGCGGCAGGTGCGCTATATCAAGCACGGCGAGACGTACAGGTTCGACGTGCCGGGAGGCAGGGGGTAAAGAGGTAAAGCTGTTGTTAGGTGCGGCAACTGCCACATTGCCCCGTTACGAACACAACAGGACCACACCCCTTGACGCCGGGTGTGGTCCTGTTGTTATTATCGCCCTTGATAACTACCCCGGCCCGCATGACTAGCTACGCCCTGGTTATTGATAAAGCCATCGCGAGGCGAGCAGCAAGGGCGGGCAGTGACGTTGCTCACCATGCGAGCTAGGAGCTACATGCTGAAGGTGCTGATATCCCGGTTGTATCCGCATATGTAGGGCCTGATTGACGTGCTATACCCGAATATGGCTACATGGCAGAGACATACTCAGCCAAGTGAACCAAGAGCTGGAGCACAGAGTCTTGCTAGTATAATGGCGAGAAAACTATGTAAGATTCAGGCCCATATGAGCGATAAGCGGTCAGGAGTGTGGGCCGAGCGCCACACATCAACATCTAGCCGGAGAGTGGGTTGTTACAAGTAGCCGAGCAATTCAGCATCGAGAGCATACTGCCGTCCGAGCGGGCGAGGCTGGTGCGTTTTTGCGCCCACCTCTCCGGCAGCACGGACGCGGCCGAGGACCTGGCGCAAGAGACGCTCATGGAGGCGTGGCGGCACAGGGACAGGCTGCGCGACCCCGGCGGGCACCAGCAGTGGCTCTCGGCCATAGCCCGCAACGTCTGCATGCGCTGGCGGCGCGCGCAGGGGCGGCAGTCGGAGCGCATGGCTATCCCTGTCGGCACGAGCGGCGAGCCATTGAGCCTCGAGGACATCGCGGACGACGATTTCGATCTGGAGGTGGAGTTGGAGCGGAGCGAGTTGGCGGACCTGCTGGACCGGGCCTTGTCGCTGCTGCCAGCCGAGACGCGCACCGCGCTGGTGGAGAAGTACGTCGAAGAGACCCCTATTGCGGAAATTGGGGCGCGGCTGGGCCTGAGCGTGGGGGCGGTGGCGGTGAGGCTGCACAGGGGCAAGCTGGCCTTGCGCCGCCTGCTCGCCAACGAGCTGAGCGACGAGGCGGTGGCTTACGGCCTGGTGGATGTGTGGAACGTGGACTGGCAGGAGACGCGCATCTGGTGCCCCGGCTGCGGGCGGCGGCGCGCCCTCCACAGCAACACGCTGAAGAACCGCTACGGCAGGTTCATCCTGCACTGCCCCGACTGCTTTCCCGCCTTCCCCGACGTGCCTATCACGGTGTCGCACACCGACATCTGGAACCCCGGCCTGCAACAGGTGCTGGGAGGGGTGAGGAGCGCGAAGGCGGTGCTGTCGCGCATGATGGCCTGGGTGGAGGGCTACTATATGCCCCGCCTGTCCGCGCGCGCCGTGCCCTGCACGGGGTGCGGCGAGATGGTGCCCGTGCAGTTGGAGATACCCGAACGGTACGCCCCCAGCATCAAGGAGCGGAAAGGGGTATTTCTGAGGTGCGAGCGTTGCAACTACTTCTGCGCGGAAAGGCTGCACGCGCTGGGAATGTGCCTGCCGGAAGGGCGGAAGTTCTGGCAGGACCACCCCAGGATGCAGGCGCTGCCGCTGCGCGAAGTAGAAACGGCGGGCGTGCCCACTCTCATCGCGAGCTTTCGCAGCGTGACCGATGGGGCCACCTACGACGCGCTCTTCGTCCGCGATACCTACCAGCTAATCAGCACTCACGTCCGGTCTGAATAAGTGAATTGAGCGAGCGCTGGGCACCCGTTTATACACGACGGGTGGCGCTTGCTTGCCCTGAAATGGAGTAACATATGATCTCTTTGCTGCGACAGCGCAACTTTTCGCTCCTGTGGTTCGGCGGCCTTGTGTCTTACGCGGGCAACTGGATGCTCTTTATCGCGCTGCCGATTTACGTCTACCAGCTTACCGGCTCCGCGGTGGCTATCGGCACGGCCTTCATAATCGGCACTCTGCCCCGCCTGCTGTTCGGCACGGTGGCCGGGGTGTTCGCGGACCGCTGGGACCGCCGGAATACGATTATAGCGGCCAATCTGCTCATGGGCGTCGGCTTGCTGCCGCTCGCGCTGGTGCGTTCGGTCGATACGCTCTGGATCGTGTACGCCGTCTCGCTGTTCAACGCGACCGTGAGCACGGTGGTGGGGCCGGCGGAGAACGCGCTGCTGCCGACGCTCGTCAGTGAGGAGGACCTGGTCACGGCCAACTCTCTCAACGCGCTGAACGACAGCCTGGCGCGCCTGGTGGGGCCGCCGCTTGGGGGCGCGATAGCGGGGCTGCTGGGCCTCATGGGCGTAGCCGTGGCCGATGCCTCTACCTTCTTCTTCGCGGCAGGGATGGTGGCGCTCATCAGGGTGGACGCACGCCCCAGGAAGGAGGTCGGGGAAGAGGAAGCGCGCGTGCAGGGTGCGTGGGGCAGGTTCTGGAGCGACTGGCTGAACGGGCTGAGGGTAGTCAAGCACGACAGGCAATTGGCGATTATATTCGTGTTCACCGGCATAGCGCAGGTGGGCGAGGGCGTGCTAGGGGTAATGATAGCGGTGTTCGTGAGCAAGGTATTCGGGGGCGGCCCGGAAGAGTTGGGGCTGCTGTTCGGCTCCCAGGCGATAGGCGGCATGATAGGCAGCATGTTCGTGGGCAACGTCGCCAGGAGGGTAGCCCCGGCCCGCCTGCTTGGTCTCAGCGCCGTCCTGTTCGGTGTAATCGACCTGCTGATAGTGAACTACCCGACCTTCTACCCGTCAATCCTGCCCGCCTACGTGCTGATAGCCCTGGTGGGCGTGCCTGCGGTGGGCCTGATAACGAGCATGTACACCCTGCTGCAAGTAGGCTCTCCCGACGAGTACCGGGGCCGCGTGTTCGGTGCCTGGGGCACGACGGCCACGCTGGCCTCCCTGGTAGGCATGGTGCTAGCGAGCACCTTCGGGGATGCCCTCGGCCCGGTGACGCTGCTCAACTTGCAAGGCAGCGGCTACGTATTCGCGGGGGTCCTGGCACTGGTGATGCTCGCAGGCGTGCGGGCCAGGCTCGCCACGGCGAGTTCGGAGATGTGAGGAGTGGTTAGTGACGACGGAACATCGAGAGTGTACGTTGGTAGGGACGATGGGAAATGTAGCAGCCCTACCACTACTGCCCTGCCACCTTCGCCCTGTGGCTGAAGCCACGGGCTTACAAGGGGCAAAGTCTCCTTCGGAGACTAAGGAAGGTGAGGGCAGTCTCCGTAGGAGACTTTGCTTCTTCCCAGCCGGTGGCTTCAGCCACAGGGCGAAGGTGGCAGGGCCTCCTGTAGGACAACGCCCACCTTTTCGCCAACTAACAACTGTCAACTACTGCCGAACGTGCCTCAACGGCCCTTTCTTCCATATGCTGCGGCCTAGCTCCGGCACGTAGAACTGCTCCCAGACCTGCACCACTTCGCGCCCATCCGGGCGGAGGGGGACGTACTGGGTTTCTTCGTTGAGGTATACGGGTTGCGCTTTGCTGCCGGGCGGGGGGAAGTTGCGGCCGTTGAGGGCGAGGGGGGGCAGCATACGGCCGTCCTCGGTGAGTATGGGGCGCAGGGGCGTGGCGGTGGGCGAGGGGGTGGCGGAAGGTC
>DASVQO010000335.1:0-10104 GCA_036389075.1 Chloroflexia bacterium
GTAGCGTCAGCGCGGCCATAATCGAGGCCGGACGTGGGCTGGGGATGTCGAGGTGGCGGCTGCTGTGGCGGGTGCAACTGCCCCTTGCGATGCCGGTCGTCGTAGCGGGTCTGCGCAGAGCGGCGGTGGAGGTAATCGCCAGCGCCACCCTCGCCACCCTCATCGGCGGCGGCGGCCTGGGCGACTACATCCAGGCGGGCCTCGCCCTCTCCCGTAACGACATCCTCCTGGTAGGTGCCGTGCCCGTGGCCATCCTCGCCCTCGTCACCGAACTCGGCCTCAACTACGCCGAGCGGGCCTTCCTCACGCAGGAGGCGTGAGTAATTACGAATTACGAATTACGAATTACGGGCAAAGCTGCCATATGCAACAAAGCGGCTCTTGGGGACAAAGCCCCCGGAGCCGCTTTTCGCGTAATTCGTAATTGGTAATTGGTAATTGGTAATTGGTAATTGGTAATTGGTAATTCGTAATTACCTACTTCACCCTCTTGATGATGTGCCAGCCGTAGGGGCTGGTTGCGGGGTCGTAGTCGGCTATGCCTATCTCGCCTACCTTGAGCTTGAAGCCCACGTCACCGAAGGCGGGTACCATGTTCTTGCGGCCGTATTCCTGTTTGCTCTGGTCGGCGACAACCCCGATGTTGGTCAGGGTGTACAGGCCCGGCGGGCTGTCGTCGGTGTACTCCGTCACCAGCTTGTCGAAGTCTTCACCCTTCTTGGCGCGGTCCAGCAACTCGTATGCGAGCGTCTTTGCCTGTTCTTGCGTGCGCGCCTGGGCCTTCTCCGGGGCCCTGCCCTGGAAGCCCACCGCGTCGCTGAAGCCTATCAATATGTGCTGCAAGGTGATGCGGTCGTCCTCCCCTGCGGGCTTGGCGGGCGGTGGCGGCGGGGCCACGCGCTTGATAACGTGGTAGCCGAAGGGGCTGGTGTTGGAGTCGTAGTCCGCGACGCCTACCTCCCCCATCTTCAGCCCGAAGCCCAAGTCACCGAAAGCAGGCACCAACTGGTTGCGGGGAAACTCCTCGTCGCTGGTGGGCGCTACCCCGTTATTCGCCATGCTGTAGATGCCGGGTGCCTGGTCGTCGGTGTATTCCTCCACCAGCTTGAGGTAGTCCTCACCCTTCTCGGCGCGGTCTAGCAGCTCGTAGGCCAGCTTGCGGGCGTCCTCCTGGGTGCGAGTAGCAGCCTTGGGAGGGGGGTTGCCCTGGAAGCCCACGGCGTCCTTGAAGCCAATAAGAATGTGCTGGACGGCAATATGTTCGTCACCCACTGGTATGGCCTCCGCTGTAGTATTTTGTGTGGCTTGTGTGACTTGTGTGGCTTGTGCGGTTGTTTGGGTAGGTTGCGCGCCCGTAGTACCCGTGGTGCCGGTGGTGGAAGTCGGAGTGGCAGGCGTATCACCGCACCCCGCCAGGGAAATAGACAAGAGAGAAAGCAAAGCTATGCCCGATAGAAACCTTTTCAACCTGTGCTCCTTATAGTGATCGAGTAAAAGCCGCGCCCGGGACGCGGCAACAGATATAAGTCTAACACGCGACGGGCGGGCTGTCCAGCAAAATGGCAACCCCAGAGCCGTATTCACGCCAGGGAGACAGAGTATGTATTCCGCCAGGGTCGCCCGGCGATAGCCCTGTGGCTAAAGCCACGGGCTGACAAGGGGCAAAGTCCCCTGCGGGGACTAAGGAACGTCATGTAGTCTCCTAGTCTCCGAAGGAGACTTCGCTGCTTGTCAGCCCGCCACTTTAGCCACAGGGCTATCGCCGGGCGACCTTGGTGGAACGGAGATAGGGCTATCGCCGGGCGACCCTGGTGGAAGGTAGGCACGCCTATGCCAAACCAACTATTAGCTCAGCTACCGACCGCCGTACTTCTGCTGGTACCGGAACGTGCCCAACTGCGACAATAGCACGCTGTACTGCTCCGGGTTCTCAGGGTGCAACTCGAACACCGCCCGCTCGAAGTACTGCACCGTGTACTCTTTGCCGTCCAAATCGCTTTTCTCCCTGAACTCGTCCGAGATGGGGTAACCCTGCTGAGACAGGCCGCCGTGGTTGTTCCAGTAGATGAGGAACAGGCCGCCAATCGTCTTGCCGGTCTCCGGGAAGAACCGAGCCCCGGGCGAGTTGTTGGTCGCCTGGTTGGGCGCGCCGTTCGGGTACTTCTGCTGGTACCGGAACGTGCCCAACTGCGACAATAGCACGTTGAATGGAGGCTTTTGCTCGGGGTGGTACTCGAACACCGCTCGCTCGAAGTACTGCACCGTGTACTCTTTGCCATCCAGGTCCGACTTCTCTCTCATAACTTCGGAAATGGGGTAACCCTGCTGGGGAAGGCCGCCATTGTTCTGCCAGTATTCGAGGAAGAGACCCGTCACGGCCCGGTGTGTCTCCGGGAAGCGGTGCGCGCCCGTGCCCGGCAAGGCCGGCGGGGGTGCCGGTGGCGGCGTAATCGCGATGCCGGAGACGGTCGCGCCCATAACGTCGCGGTCCTTGTTGCCCTTAGCCTCGTCCTCCCAGGCCACCACGCCGCCCGTAACGCCCGGCGCGCGCTGTGGGGCCGGGCCTACGAACACCGGGAACTCCTGCTTCGTGGTCAGGTCGTAGCCGTAGATGTCGGTGTCGCTGCCGGCCGGGTCTTTTTCGTTGCGGAAGTCGGCCCACACCACTATATTGCCCGAAATGGCAGGCTCAATCTGGCTGCCGGGGGCCGTGCTAATGGGGAACTCCTGCTTCGTCGTGAGATCGTAGCCGTATATGTCGGCGGTGTTGTTGCCCCTGCGCCAGTCAGCCCACACCACGATGTTGCCGGAGATAGCCGGGTCGGTCTGCGTATCGGGGGCCGTGCTGATGGGGAACTCCTGGCCGGTATTCAGGTCGTAGGCGTAGATGTCGGAGTTGGTACCGTTGGGGTCCGGCTCGTTGCGGTAGTCCACCCACACAATGACGCTGCCGTTGGTGGCGGGGCGCACCTGCGCGCTCTTCGCCTTCACCACCAGCGCCTCCTTGCCGGAGGGGAAGTCCGTCATGTAGATGTTGCCCGCGTTCGGGTCGTCGGCCCCGCCAGAGTCCCGAAAATCTGCCCACACCACCGTATTCCCCCAGACGGCGGGCCGGTTCTGCATTTGCGCGGCCTTCGACATGACGGTGGGCTTGCCCTCGCCAATCACCCCGCCCCACAGGTCGAAGTTGACAAGCTGGTTGTTGCTGTTGCGGTAGGCGCGGTCCACGTTACGGGCGTCGCGCCACACCACCCTCACCCCGTCGGTGGAAGGCTGCTCCTCGTCCCACCCCTGCTCCGAGATCACCACCTCCCGCCGCGTAGCCAGCTCAACCCCGTAGATGTCGCAGTCGGCGGACTTGCAGTTCGAGTAGGCCATGAACCCACCGGCCAGGCTGACCTGCCCCTGGTTGCCCGCCCCGCCCGCGAGGAGGTAGGGCGCGCTCACCTTCGGCTTTGCCTGCTGTGCGGGCGCGGCATGGGTGGTGGGGATGAGGACTAAGAGGGCGAGCAGGGGAAGTGCAAGGCGTGTCGGCAATGTGGTGGAGCGAGGTGAGCGCATTAGGGTGAGGTACTCCGAAGCAAGACGAAATCAGGCAGCAGGCTTTCTTACGGGTCCAGGTTTGGCAAGTACACCATAGCCGTGTGGGGGTGCCCTGCCAATGAATTGGCGGGCTGACAAGGGGCGAAGTCTCCTTCGGAGACTAGGAGACTACCCTCACGCTCCTTAGTCCCCGCAGGGGACTTTGCTACTTGCCAGCCCGCCACTTTAGTGGCAGGGCGTTATGCGGGCCAACGTGACAGAGCGCACCCGGCGTGCAACCCTACTCCCCGTACGGCGTCCAGACGTTCTTCACCTGGGTCGCCTCGCGCAAGTACTCCTGCCCCTCGCCCTGCTCCCTGGATAGCCAATCGCGCCCGTGCCCGTAGTTGACCCAGGTGCGCTTCATGTTGCCCGCCGAGGCGTGCTCCACCATCTTGCTGCCCTCGGCGGTGCCGAAGTACCATACCGCGTCCACGTCGTCGTGCTCGGCCAGCACCTTTGTCAGCGTTTCGCGCGGCCCCGTAATGATGTTCACCACCCCGCCCGGCAGGTCCGACGTCTCTAGCACCTGGTAGAAGTCGGTGGCGCTCAGCGGGTGCCGCTCCGAGGGCACTACCACCACCGTGTTGCCCATCGCAATCGCCGGGGCCACCAGCGACACCAGCCCCAGCAGCGGGTACTCGCTCGGGCAAGCGAGGCCCATCACCCCTATTGGCTCAGGCATGGCTATCGTGATGTTGCGCGAGGGCGTGCGGTGCACTAGGCCGTCGTACTTGTCAGCCCAGGCCGCGTAGGTGAACAGCCGCTCGATGGATAGCTCTACCTCGCGCTGCGCCTCCTCTACGCTGCCGCCGGTCTGCTGCCGTATGCGCCGCGCGAACTCACCCGCGCGCGCCGACAGGTTCTCTGCGACGTAATAGAGTATCTGCGCCTTGTTGTGCCCGGTGGTAGAGGCCCAGCCCTCGGCGGCGTGCGCGGCTTCCACGGCGTTGCGCACGTCCTTGCGGTTGCCCTGCCCCACCTCGCCTATTAGCTCCCCGTCGGGGCCGTACACCGCCATGCTGTAGCCGGAGTCGGGCCGCGCCTGCTTGCCGCCGATGAACATCTTGGGCGTGCGGTCTATCGGCGGAGCGCCAAGCGCCGGGTAATGGGTGCCGAGTAATTCTAGTTCGTCCTCGGGCAACTCGTGGTGGCCGTTACCGTCAGCGTGTCCGTTGCTCGAAGTGTGCCCGTTACTGGCGGCCCCTGCCTTCTCGTCCACCCTGTACTCAGCAGTCGGCACCCGGGCCTCCCAACTCGGCCGAACGTACTCGTACAGCCCCTCTTTGCCGCCTTCGCGCCCGTAGCCGCTCTCCCGGTAGCCGCCGAAGCCGGAGGCCGCGTCGAACTGGTTGGTGCAGTTGACCCACACCGTGCCCGCCTTGAGCTTGGCCGCCACGTCCAGCGCCAGGTTGATGTTTTCGCTCCACACCGAGGCCGCCAGCCCGTAGCGCGTGTTGTTGCCCAACGCCACAGCCTCCGCGGGCGTGCGGAAGGTCATCGACACCAGCACGGGGCCGAATATCTCCGTCTGCGCGATGGTCGAGGAAGGCGACACGTTGGTGAACAGCGTCGGCGGGAAGAAGCTGCCCTCGGTGGGGCACGACCACGACGGCTGCCACATGTACGCGCCCTCGTCTACCCCCTGCTGCACCAGCTTCTGTATCTGCTGCAACTGCACTGGTCCCACGATAGCCCCTATGTCCATCGCCTTGTCGAGCGGGTCGCCTATGCGCAGACGCTCCATCCTGTAGCGCAGCTTCTCTTCCAGGCGCTCGGCTATCCCCTCCTGGGCCAGCAGGCGCGACCCGGCGCAGCACACCTGCCCCTGGTTGAACCATATCGCGTCCACCACGCCCTCCACCACGCTATCCAGGTCGGCGTCGTCGAACACGATGAAGGGCGACTTGCCCCCAAGTTCCAGCGACAGCTTCTTGCCGCTGCCCGCCGTAACTTTACGGATATGTCGCCCGATGTCGGTGGAGCCGGTAAAGGCTATCTTGTCCACGCCGGGGTGGGTCAGTATGGCCTCACCCGCCGTGCGCGCCTCGCCCGTGAGGATGTTCACCACGCCCCTGGGCAGGCCCGCCTCGTCGCAAATGTGGGCGAAGGCGAGCGCGGTGAGGGGCGTGTAGCTGGCGGGCTTGAGCACCACGGTGTTGCCCATCGCTATCGCGGGCGCGATCTTCCAGGCCATCATGAGCAGCGGGAAGTTCCAGGGGATAATCTGCCCCACCACGCCCACGGGCACCATGCCCGGTAGCTCCGTCTCCATTAGCTGCGCCCAGCCCGCGTGATAGTAGAAGTGGCGGGCCACCAGGGGGATGTCGATGTCGCGGGTCTCGCGTATCGTCTTGCCGTTGTCGAGGCTTTCGAGCACGGCCAGCAGGCGGGAGTGCTTCTGCAACAGCCGGGCAATCGCGTACATGTAGCGGGCGCGTACGTGGCCGGGTGTAGCGCTCCAACTCTCAAACGCGCGGCGTGCGGCGGCTACGGCCCTATCCGCGTCCTCCGCCGTACCGAGGGCCACCTTCGCGAGGGACTTGCCGGTCGCCGGGTCCTGGCTGTCGAAATACTTGCCGCTGCCCGGCTTGACCCACTCCCCGTCAATGAACAGGCCGAACGGCTGGTGCCGCTCGATCCACTGCAAAGCTGGCTCCTTCGCCTCAGGGGCCGGGCCGTAGTCCAACGTCTCGAAGATTTCCGCCACTGTAGCCATGTGAGTCCCTCCCGCTGCTACCGGCCTCCAACTGCCGGTCCTCGCCTCGTCTGTGCCTACATCGTACCACGTTTAATGCTTCGGATAAAGCCTCCACGCTGGACCTGCGAGTAACTCCTTCAGCCCTTCCGGGTAGAGGGGCGCGCCAGGCCCGAACTCCGCCAGCGGCTTCCACAACGCACGAAATGGCACCCCGTCGTCTTCCTGGGCGTGTAGCTCGCCCCGCTCGTAAAGGCTGGAATCGGCAAGCTCCCCATCGTAGAGCAGCATGATCTCGTGTCCGGGGAGGCCGTTGTAGACGAAGATGTTTTCCAGCGTCCCCATGTAGCGCAGGCTTTCCGGCTTGACCTCCGCGCCTAGCTCCTCGCTTATCTCCCGGACGACGGTCTCGCTGCCGCGCTCGCCGAACTCGATGCTGCCACCAAGAGGACGGTAGAAGGTCTCGCCCTTCACAGCGTCCACACCTTCAGCAACGAGGATGCTGCCGTCGCGGCTGAACAGGCATAGCGCTACGGTGCGAATACGCTTAACGTCGAGAAGGCCGCTCAACAAGACCCTTTCGGGCAGCATTGTCTCACCCAATCTGCCAGCCTCCTTCGTGCCGTGCTAGGTCTGCGGAGCTATGGCATAGGGTGGCGGTAGGCCGCCGAGTAGCGCCCGGTGACGAAGTACTCTAGCTGGCGCTCGATGTCGGTGAGCAGGCCGCTGGCCCCGATGCGGAACAGGTGGGGCATCATCCACTCGTTGCCCAGTTCCTCTTTCATCAGGATCAGCCAGTCGAGGGCTTGCTTGGCCGTGCGGATGCCCCCGGCGGGCTTGAAGCCGACCTTGTGCCCGGTGCGGTCCAGGTACTCACGTATGGAGCGCGCCATCACCAAGCTCACGGGGAGAGTGGCGTTCGTGGCCTCCTTGCCGGTGGAGGTCTTGATGAAGTCCGACCCCGCCATCATGCACACGATGCTGGCCTGGTAGACGTTGCGCATGGTGGCAAGCTCGCCCGTCGCGATGATGGACTTCATGTGAGCATCACCGCACGCCTCGCGGAAGTCGCGCACCTCGTCGTAGAGGGCCTGCCAGTTGCCGGTAAGCACGTGGGCGCGAGAGATGACGATATCGATCTCCCTGGCCCCCGCTTCCACCGAGGTCCTGATCTCGTTCAGCTTGCTCTCGTGGCTGGTCTGCCCGGCGGGGAAGCCGGTGGATACCGCGGCCACGGGTATGTTGGTGCCCTCCAAAGCCTCAACGGCTACCGGCACGAGGTTGTTGTACACGCACACCGCGCCCACCTTGATGCCCAGGCCCCTGGCCCCAAGCGCCTCAAGCAGGTCGTCGCGCACCGGGCGGCGGGCCTTGGCGCACAGGCGGACCACGTTGCCGGGGGTGTCGTCGCCCGCCAGGGTGGTCAGGTCGATCACGGTCACGGCGCGCAGCAGCCAGGCCGCCTGCCACTCCTTCTTCACCGTGCGGCGGGTGACGAGGGTGGCCGCCCTGCGCTCGACCGCGCTCCTGTTGATGCGGGTGCCGTACACCCAGTCGAGGTCGAGGGGGGTGCCGGGATTGCGCTCTACATGGGGCGCATCTGCCACGCGGGGTCGGGAGGCGGCTGCGCTCTGAGTCGCCCCGTTCTTCCCGCCGCGCTTGCCGTCCAGGACCACCTGCTGCTCGTCTTTGACAGTGCTAGCCATCGTCTTTCCCTCCGCATTGCGTGCCGTACATGTAACGCTTTAGTATAGCATAACACGCGCCGGGGATTACCGGGCCGGGCGAGATGTGCCGGAAATTGCACGGCCAAAGGGCATACCGGGTAAATCCAAACAGAAAGACCGCCCGTAGTATGAAGTGAAAGTTGCCGCTCTAGTGTGTTCGCCCTCCACCATTCCGCTAGAGTGGCAACCGCCATTTAACCCCTCGATTGCGACAGCTTTGTAATAGCAGCAAAGTAGCCACGAAAACGAAAAGACGTGAAGACGCTAAGAACGCGCAGAGAGTAGAAGGGTTTAGAGTATACAAAAGGACCAGGATACATGTGCCGTACCCTGGTCCTTCTTGCTCAGAACACCATTATCCTAATCTTTGCGCGTTCTTTGCGTCTCTGAGTCTTTGCGTTTTCGTCTACTTGGCCGCCGTATCCAGACCGGCACCGGCAACCTCCAGGCGCACTACCGGCACGACCTCAGCAACCTGCGCCGTCCGGTTAGCCTCGATGCTGCGCCGCTCGATGCGCCAGATGAGTATGCCGCCGATGACGCTCACCAGCAGCTGGGTGCCGAAAAGCATGAAGAACGGGAAGTGATGGTTTAGCTCGTACAGCATGATGACCACCATCGAGCTGACGAAGCCCGCCACCGTGCGCGTGGTGCTGGTGATGCCCTGGATGCGGCCCCTGGCGTTGTCGGGCGACAGGTTGGCGATAAAGGCGCTTATCGCAGGCAGCCGCATAGCCACCAGGGTACCCTCGAACAGGCCGAGCAGCGCAATCAAGAGCAGGTTCTCCGTCAGCGCATAAGTCAGATAGACCAGGCTGGCGAGCGCCGCCGGGATCGCGATGATCGGGGCTAGCCGGTACTTGTCGGCCCACTTACCCGTGATAGGCATGAGCACCATGAGCGGCAGAGAGAAGGTGACGAACGTCAGCCCGATATAAGAAGTTGAAGCCCCTAGGTCGTCCAGCCACAGCGTCCAGAGCGCGATGAACAAGCCGTCCTCGATGCCGCTCGCCGCAATCAGCAGCAGCGTGCTGAAGAGGGCGGGCCGGAACAGGGCACGGGGTATCTGCTTGCGCACGGGGGCTTCCGCACCCGCACTTGCGCTCTCCGATGGCTCCTCCGCGACAATGGGGCGGTCCCCAGGTTTGCGATTGTGCATCCGCTTGAGCAGGAAAACGGCAGTAATGAGAGAGGTCACGCCCCCGAAGATGAAGGGCGAGGCATAACCCATTGTATCCACCATGATGCCGCCGGCGGCAGGGCCGAGCATGAAGCCCGCGCTGAAAGCCGAGCCTAGCCAACCGAAGGCCGCGCCACGCTCCTTGGCGGGCACCGAGTCCATCACATACGCGTTGGAGGCGGGCTGTATGGCACCACCCGCCGCGCCCTCAACGAAGCGCAACACGATAAAGTACCAGGGATTGTCCCAAAGTAGGAACGCGAACGACACTATACCCGCGATGGCAATGCCGAAAACCAGCAGGGGCTTACGGCCCCACTTGTCGGACGCCCAGCCGCCGGGTAGCTGGAACATGAAGGTGCCCAGGAGGAACGAGGAGGCCATCAGGCCAAGCTCGGCTGCCGTGGCTCCAAGGTCGCGTGCGTAGATGGCGCGGACGGGCACGATCGCACCCACGCCGATGAGCATGATGAAGACGCCCAGGCAGATAAGCCCCAGGTCCGGGTAGCGGAACATTGGGTTAGTGCTCAGCCTGCTTTTCAGTGTGTTGGACCAACTATTCACAAGTACTCTAATGGCACCCATTCCCGTGTGCCTCCTTCCGGCGGCCCCTATGAGGGCAACCCGCAAACAATGATGAGCAGCCGCCGAGCCACTCATCACCGTAACTATACCAGATTGCGAACGCGTACCGTCAGAGTCGCAAGTCCCATTTTGGGAGGAGAAGAGTAGGGCTTAAGTCCCACCGTGGGGGCAGGGTGCAACGTAGGGCGTAGCGCACAAGAGGGCCGTGCAATAGCCCTGTGGCCCCCTCCCTGTCACCAATGAAGCTGACTGGTTAATGAGGTAATCGTCAGGGGGTTGAAAGACGGCTATGTAGGGGCAGGCCCCCGTGCCTGCCCTGGTGGCTGCCCTCC
>DASVQO010000336.1:0-2579 GCA_036389075.1 Chloroflexia bacterium
GAGGCCGCGCATGAACAGCACAGAGACGTCACACAAGTCCTCAGCAGCGTCTTGTAATGGGGACGTGCTATTCGGACCTCCAGGCCCGTACCAAGACGGTGCTCCGACTACACCAGGCCGTGAAGGATTTACAGCCGAAGAGGGTCCCGATACGTTACAGGGCTACGTCCAAGTCAGCATAAGCAAAGAAGGCAGAATTGCGGTGCGTGGCAGCAGGCAGATGTTTGATTGGTTCCTGAGACGTCTCGCTGCCGAAGGGTGGCTTATTGACTTGGAAGATGTGCATTGGTGCGGCTGACAATCTTCGGTGTGTGCTGGAAACGACGTACAACGAGAGTAATTGAGGTATCAGACAGAGGCGCATAGGCAGAGGGGAGGCCCATATGATCGGGATGCCGCAGCACCCGGTGGCAGCACAAGGCGCAAACCAACAGGTACCAACCGCTACTCAGCAGTACCTGTCGGAGGCAAGACCTGCCTGGTTGAAAGAGATACAGGATAGGAGGAGTAAAGAGGGGCGGAACGTCTTCCTGCTACACTTCAACATCCACGACCTGGTGTTCGACCCCGAACACGTACCAGGCTCACCCGGAGACCTGAAGACTCTAACAGAGATGTTGTTCCTCGTCCTACGTTCCCGGCGTAACGCTGTGCTCTACTATTCGTTGCACAGCGGTATTGAAGCGTACAAGGGCGATGCAGTACGTACAGCCCGGTCCTTCCAGCCCAACAGCCCCGAACCTTTGTGGCAGAACGTAGCCGATCAAGTGGCTAGAGACCCCTTCCCTTTGATGCCGCAGGGTGGGCCGTTGGATGAGCCGGGACCCCCCTCAAGCTGGCGCACCCCCCGGCTGGCCTTTCAGTTGCTGGATCGCGTATTGAGCAACCCTTATACCATTGGGAACGCGGGCCCCGCCGCGACTATGCCCGGCCAGACGGCACCCAGTGGACCGGCAGCACTCAGCATCGGACTTATCGTGGACTACCTCCACCACTTGACCCCTCCACGTGAGGTGCCTACCAGGCATGAGGTCTCCGAGCTTGTGGAGACGCTGCAGAGCTGGTCAACTGACCCCAACCTCCACAAGCAGAATCATATCGTAATTCTACTCACCACCGAACAAGCGGCGGTTCACCCTGAGTTGCAAGGCACGGATAGCCGTGTAGTCCCGATTAGAGTCAGCCGGCCAGTACGCGACGAGCGCGCGGCCTTTCTGCGTTGGCTTTCGGGGTTCACAGAGTTGTTTCCGGTACTGGCGCGCGAAAATGTCGTCGACGAAATGGCAAATCTCGCGTCCGGCCTCAACTACATGGAACTGCGCGACTTTGCTCATAATATGCAGTCTGATACCTGGCGGGCTGCCCTCAATACCCTACGAGCAGATGCTATCAACCGTGCCAGTCGTGGTCTGCTCGTGCCTCACGACTCGCGCTATGGACTAAGAGATGTGGCTGGGTACCAATATGCTAGGGACTACGTCGAACAATTCATACCTGACCTCAAACAAGGGAGTGCTGAAATCACAGGCATCCTGTTTACTGGGCCTCCAGGCACGGGTAAGTCGTTCTACGCAGGCGCCCTGGCCCGCGACGCAGGGGTGCCAATGTTGCGGATGGGGGATATTCGTGGGTCGTACGTTGGGGAAACCGAGCGTAACTTGTCCCTGGTGCTCGAAGTGGCCCGGAATATGGCTCCTGTTATCATTTTCATTGATGAGATAGACCAAGCATTCGCCAGCAGACAAGCCACAGGCGCAGTTACGGATAGCGGCGTAGAGCAGCGAGTACTGGGACGCATACTACAGTTCATGGATGACCCTGATAATCGAGGGCGAGTCTTCTGGATTGCGGCCAGCAATCGCCCGGATATGTTGGATGCCGCGCTACTGAGCCGCTTCAAGCTTGTGGTGCCGTTTCTTCTCCCTGATCGAACTTCCTGCTTCGATTTACTTGTTCACAAGCTGCCTGCACAGGCGGGCTTTTCTTGGATAAAAGAGAGCCTGACGCCCGAGGTGCAACAAGCTATCGATGGCATAGTAGGTAAGTTCTCGGGTCGAGAGCTGGAGACGATAGTGCAATCGGCTAAGTGGGCCGCCAAAGCAGCCGGACAGGCCGATCTGCGTTTGATATCCGCTAAGCATTTAGTGGAAGCTATCGCCTTTTCCAGCATAGGCCACGATGAAAATGCATATCTACATTGGGCATTGCTGGCGCTACAGAGTGTCAAGTTTGACTCGCCAAGGCTAATAGAAGCCGTGAGGGCAACCCTTCCTTTCGATACAGTCAACCGTATTCTCCCTGGAAATAGCCTGAAGATTGATAAGGCGGCGCTCAGCCAGATCATTAAGGATATGCAGAGATGGATCGGCAGGTGAGAGGGCAGGTGAGAGGGCAGGTGAGAGGCAAAGTGGGTACTGTGAATATACCCCAACACCCGCGCCTATCTGCATTTGCGGTGCGTACAATGCTGCCGCAAATGCAGATAGGCGCGGGCGGGAGTGGACTGGGTCGATGACACCCTCGTATACCATGATGGACCATAGGGGCGAATATGCGCCGTTGCCGGGCTGGCTCCGACG
>DASVQO010000337.1:0-16895 GCA_036389075.1 Chloroflexia bacterium
GTAGCAGTAGCAGTAGCAGTAGCAGTGGCAGGTGGCTCTTGCAGTACACCAAAACCTTGCATGGTGAATACAGTCCAAAAGCCCGTGTATCCTTGCACCTGGTCGTTACCTACTACCTTGTAGTACCGGTACGGTGTGACACCTGGCATGGTGATGTTGATCCAACCCCCACTCAGGGAACTGACCGTGGTTAGATCTACCCAAGTCGCATTGTTGATGGACCCCTGGACAATAATACTCCTGGAATAAGCATCTTCGGCCTGGTAAACACGGACCTGGCTTAGGACCGCCGACGCCCCGACGTCTACCTGCCATGTGACTGCGTGGTAGCTATTACGATCAGACCAGGCTGTTGCGTCATTACCATCATTGCTATGTGCAGGATTGCCATAATCCGCACTGGATGCTGATGACACCTTACCCAGGAACAAGTCGCCGGCAGGAGGCGGTGGCACGGGAGGTCCAACATAGCCTTGCACCGTAAAGACGTGCCAGACTCCCGTGTACCCCTCGTTCAGTTCACCCGCATAGACTCTGTAGTACCTGTAGGCAACCTTGGCTTCCCATGCGATCTCGATCCAGCCCGGTCCCAGAGGCGAGGTTGTCGAGGTTAAAGTGACGTATGGGCCGTTGTCTGACTTGCCTTGCACGGTGATAGTAAGCGCATAAGAGGACTCGGCCTGGTACAGTCTGATCTTGTTGACCGGCATTTCCGAGCCTAAGTCTACTTGCCAGGCCGGCGTATGATATGAGTTGTTATCCGCCCAGCTCGTAGCGTCGTTTCCATCGTTAGCGTAGATCGAGTTGCTGCCACCCGACGATGACGAGGCCTTGCTCCTGAATACATCGTCGGCAGGTGGCGGTGGTAGTGGTGGACCAGCATAACCTTGCACCGAATACAACACAAAGTACCCGGTATAGCCCTGCACCAGGTCGGTTCCAAGAACCTTATAGTATCGATAAGCAACCCTGGCGTTCCAGCTTATTACTGACCAACCTCCCGTCAAAGAATTGGCAGTAGCGAGAGTAACAGGCGGACCGTTGTCTGACTGGCCCTGTATTACGATCTGACGGGAATAAGCAGCAGCGTCCTGGTGTATTCTTATCTCATTGATAGGCACTTCTACACCCAAATCTACCGTCCAGGCAGGCGTGTGGTAGGAGTTGCGGTCGTACCAGGACGTGCTTGCATCTCCATCATTGGCATAGGCCGGCGGACGAACATCTCCACTGCCGGACGCAGGCTTATTGAGGAACACGTCCGAGCCGGAAGGCGTACTTGTTGGAAGGGGAGTATTCGTGGCTGTGGGAGTGTTCGTTGGTGTGTTTGATGGTGTTGGAGTGTCGGAGAAATTACTGGCACACATCTGGAGGTTCGAAAAAGTAGCGCCTTGTGTGTAGATTGAGGTATCCACCAGGAGCGGATACGTAATGGTCGAGTTGCTAGTGCTGTACCACACAGTGCCGTTGCGGTAGAACTTGACGGTGTTCTGTTCTATTGCCACGGTCAGCTTGTCACCTACCACATATGGTAGGTCCGCCCGTACTCTGGTGCCACGTACATACAGGTCTACATGTCCACCCCACAAGGCCATAGCGAAATCGATATCGTAGAAATCTTGATTGCTGTCACCATTGGAAAGGCCGAACCCGCGATTCGTCGCAGTCGTATCGACCGTGAGTTGCACATAGCCATCGCCGGCTATGATCTGTTGCATGGAAGCGGCCCCGGCGTTCCAGGCACCACCTCCAGCGCTCTTAGTGATCGTGTTACCTGCTACCGACACGTTCCCGGGATTGATCCAGCCGGCAGCACTACCATTAGTGCAAGCCGGCGCGAGATTGTTACTTTGGGTGCCACACAGCGTCGCAGCCGGTATGCTACTACCCTGGTCGTGAATGGAGGTGTCAACAAGGAGCGGGTATGTGATATTGGGCGCATTCTCGGTATACAGCACGATACCGTTGCGGTAGAACTTGACCTTGCCGCTTTCCACGGCAACAGTCAGCTTGTCGCCCACCACGTAAGGAATATCACCTGTCTTCTTTACATCCCGGACGTAGGCTGATGTTACGCCTGCCCAAACCGAGAAGGCGTAATCCATATCCCCAAATGATTGGTCCCAGTCTGAGTTCGACAAACCGAAGCCATAACGTGTAGTGGTGCTGGTAATCGTCAACTGCACAAAACCATCCCCGGAGGTAATACTCTGCACGGAAATGGCACCAGCATTCCACGTGTTGCCTCCGGTCGGCTTGATGAGCACATCACCTGATATCGAGGCGTTGCCTGTGTTTGTCCATTGAACGGCAGCTGAACCACTCGTACAACCTGGTGGCAATATATCAGCCAACGTGCCGCAGATGGTAACCGCCGGGACGCTGGACCCCTGGTCGTGAATGGAGGTGTCAACAAGGAGCGGGTATGTGATATTGGGCGCATTCTCGGTATACAGCACGATGCCGTTGCGGTAGAACTTGACCTTGCCGCTTTCCACGGCAACAGTCAGCTTGTCGCCCACCACGTAAGGAATGTCATTTGTTTTCTTTACATCCCGGACGTAGGCTGATGTTACGCCTGCCCAAACCGAGAAGGCGTAATCCATATCCCCAAACGATTGGTTCGAATCCGAGTTGGATAAGCCGAAGCCATAACGTGTAGTGGTGCTGGTTATCGTGGTTTGTGCGAAGCCGTCTCCGGAGATGATACTCTGCACGGAAATGGCACCAGCATTCCACGCGTTCCCGCCGGTCGGCTTGGTGAGCACATCACCTGATATCGAGGCGTTGCCTGTATTTGTCCACTGCACCGCGCTGGTTCCCGTCGTACAACTTGGTGGCAATATATCAGCCAACGTGCCGCAGATCGTGACCGCCGGGACGCTGGATCCCTGGTCGTGAATAGAGGTATCTACCAACAGCGGGTAAGCTATATTAGGTGTGTTCTCAGTGTAGAAAACATTACCATTGCGGTAGAACTTGACCTTGCCGCTTTCCACGGCAACAGTCAGCTTGTCGCCTACTGCGTAAGGTATGTCACCTGATTTCTTTACATCCCGGACGTAGGCTGATGTTACGCCTGCCCAAACCGAGAAGGCGTAGTCCATATCCCCAAACGATTGGTTCGAATCCGAGTTGGATAAGCCAAAGGCAAAGCGTGTAGCAGTACTGGTTATTGTGGCTTGTGCGAAGCCGTCTCCGGAGATGATACTCTGCACGGAAGTGGCACCAGCATTCCACGCGTTGCCTCCGGTCAGCTTGGTGAGCACATCACCTGATATCGAGGCGTTGCCGGTATTTATCCACTGTGCGGTGGCACCACCATTTTGACACGCAGGAGGTGTCACGATAACCAGGTTGGGGCCGCATAGATACAGGTCCGCAATGCTGGCTGAAGCACTATGTAGGGACGTGTCAGCCACGAGCGGATAGACGATATCAGGGGTGTTCTCTGTGTATACGAGCACTCCATTCTTGTAGAAGCGTACCAGGCCACCTTCAACTGCGACCTTCAAGACGTCGCCCATTGCGTATGACGTGTCCCCTGATTTCTTGACGTTACGAACGTAAGCGGATGTTATGCCTCCCCACACTGAGAATGCGTAGTCTATGTCCGCGAAATCAGCATTGGTATCACTCGTTGAGAGTCCGAATGCCAGTCGGGCGCTCGTTGTAGTCACCGTTAGCTGCACATACCCGTCGCCCGAGGAGATAGCTTCGGTAGACACGGCTCCTGCGTTCCAGCCGTCGCCTACTCCTGCATTCTTGGTGATCGAAGATCCAGAAATTGATGCGTTGATAGGACTCGTCCAACTTACAGACCCGCAAGTTGGAGCTGACATAGCTCCCTGCGCGGCAGCAACGTTCACGTGACTCAGCGACGTTGAGGAGACAACACCAAGAGGGCTGATCAGGGTGCTAATAATGACAAGCATAGTGAGCAGTCTCGACGCATGGTGGCGTGTACTGCGTAACATGCTAGCTGGCGAGATTATAGAGTTCCTGCGACTCTTGGATGTACTTGTCTTCATGCGGTTCTCTGGCATCTCCTGAATCTCCTCATGGCTTCCAACACAATGAAAAGCCACACTTAAGAATGTGACTCATCGTTTCAGGCAAGGAGCAACTTCAACCGACCAGAGTGCTAAGGAAATTTAGCAACTGGTCTGCAAATTGGCTACTTGCACTCAATTGTAGTCTATGGGAGAAGTTCTCTGCCGGAGGGGTCCTTGATGCAACCAGGACATTAACCCATGCAAGACCCGGAGGGACTCTATGCAACGACGAAAACGACCGTCCCCAAAAGTACCACGACTAGTATCAACCAAATATACTAATTCCTCAATAGGATAAAAGTACTACTGGCGCGCGTTGTCAATATATGACGGGTAGTGATTTTATGCCCCGCTCGATACAGTATCAATCGTAGTGCTTACAGGGAAATTGTACTTGACTCCTTGCCAGCCCTTGACTAGATGCATCACAATGAGGCTAAAGTGCGGTACTGTGCTCGACTTGTGTAGTAGGGTACCGCCCTTTTTCTTATTATTGTTGACCCCAGAGTCATGGATGAGTTTGGCTGTGGCTACTTCTTAGTTAGGCTACCTTTAGATAGCTGATGCAAATCTTCTAGCAGCTTCAGTTAGGTTTAGCGCCGGCCAGTTGCAATTATCAGGTACAATGTGCACCCACGTAGGCTAGTTGCAACCTATGCCACTGTCTTAGTTGCAGACGGCATCGGACAATAGTTGCAAACTTTACGCCCTCACTTGCAACCTTTAAAGGATCCGACAACGCAGGAGTAGCGCGCCAGCGTGCGTCTAGCGTCCCTCTTTTAGCAGCGGACTCTTGCCGCCCCAGTGGTTCGAGAAGTGATCGTAGAAGAGGAAGTTTTGCGCGTAGCCTGCCAGTTCGCCGAAGCGTTCTCGGAAGGCCCCGGCAACGGCATTGTAAGCTGAGGTGGTGATCGTCTTGCGGTCGGCCCAGTCGGGGAAGTAGAGGTCCTTGGCAAGCTGCCACACGTGGGTGTCTACGGGCACAGCCTCGGTCTTGTCGAGCGAGAACAAGCACACGCAGTCCGCGATTTTGGCCCCGATGCCGTTCAGGGCCACAAGCTCCCGGTGCGCCTGCTCGTAAGGCATCGCCCGCAACGAGCCTGCCCAGCCCTCCCCCCTCTCGACAATCTGCCGGGCGACCTTCACGATATTGGTAGCCCGGAAGCCCAGCGAGGAGATACGCGTGAGATGTTCCACGTCGCAGTGGGCCAGCGTTTCGGCACCGGGGAACGAGTAGTAGGGCGTGCCGTCGAGTTCCGCTACCAACTGGCCGTACTCCCGGCTGAAGACGCTGATAGAGTAGGCGATTCGGGGGACGCTATTGGCCGTCGAACAGACGAAGGAGAGTATGCACTCCTCCGGGTCCTGCCGCACCACCCGCAGCCCCGGCCACCGGAGCGCGGCCTCCCCCGCAGCCCGGTCAGCCTCGGCTATGCGGCGCACTATCTCTCCCAGGTCCACGTCCAGCTGAAAGTAATCGCGGACGAGCGCGTCGTCCGGCGCTTCGGGGTAGGTCCACCACGTGAAGCGTTCGCCGTCCTGCCGAACGCCAACTACTATGCCGCGCACCACACCCATCCACCAGCCGTCCGCCTTGCGCTTCCAGCGAAACGCCTGCCCCGAGGCCAGCGTGTCGTCAAGGGAGAACTGTCCGGGGTCGTAAGTAAAGGAATTCAGTTGCAACTGAGGCGAGGCTGTTGTGTTCATGAGCAATTATAGTCCAAGATGACTACCAGGGATAAACTCCACGAAACGCGCCCAGGGGAATAAGAACGGTTCACCGCAGTGGCGCAGAGAGCGCAGAGTTTACGCAGAGATTAGGAAAGCTGAGAAAAGGCAAGAGGCTGCACCCGCTGTACGATGCTGCCCCTCGCTATGACACCCTCAATGATTCTATGCGTACCTTTGCGTCCTCTGCGTCCTCTGCGTCTCTGCGGTGAATTCTTTGTTTATCCTAGCGTGGTCCCTAGCGTGTTGGCGATTCTGTCCCGCCTTCCTAGGCACTTGCGAGGTCGGAGGGCTTGCCGCCCGAGACTACTCGCAGATGAGAGGGCTGTTCTTCGCCGGTAGCGGTGGGGTCATCGAGGGGCATCTCGACTATGCTCTGGTCCGTGCGGGGTACTTCGTGGCAATGGCGGCAGCGGGCCTCGTAGTTCTCTTTCGCCCCTACCAGGATGATAGGGTCGTCGTAGTTGGCAGGCTGGCCGTCGATGAGACGTTGCGTGCGGCTGGCGGGCGCACCACACACCACGCAAATCGCCTGTAACTTGTCCACCATCTCGGCCTCGGCCATGAGCAGCGGCATGGGGCCGAATGGCTCTCCCCTGAAGTCGAGGTCGAGGCCCGCCGCTATCACGCGCACGCCCCGGTGGGTCAGCCCCTTGCACAGGTCCACCACGCCCTGGTCGAAGAACTGCGCCTCGTCTATCGCAACCACCGTGGTGTCTGGCTCAACCAGGCCCTCCAATTCTGCCGAGCCACCCACCGGAACGGCTGAATGCAGTACGCCGTTGTGAGAGGCTACCTGCACGGCTGAATAACGGGTGTCGATTCGGGGCTTGAAGACCTGAACCTTCTGCCGGGCGATCTGGGCGCGCTTGACCCGCCGGATCAACTCCTCGGTCTTGCCCGAGAACATACTGCCGCAGACCACTTCCAGCCACCCGCCCGCGTAGTGCTTTGGGTGCGGCCCCAGTGGACCCTGGTCTTGCATGAAGCGTTGTACGTAGTCTCCCATGTTGCCACCTTTCGCGTTGATACCAGGAAATCATACGGTGGAAAAGACAGCACGCGCTCTTTATGCTCAGCGCACCAGAGGGTGGTTTTGCACAAGCGGCCCCACCGTGGGAAGGGCGGGCGAACTACGACCTACGGAAGCCGGGCAGTGAGTAACACCGGGGGTCCTGTGCTACGGACCGCTTACTAGGCCAGGGCGAGTTACTTCGCAACATGCGTCTTACCTGGCAGAAACGAAAGCCCCAACTATACTAACGACGGATGTGTCGGCGCGCGGTCTCATGTAGACTAATGTTGAAGGCGGTACCTGTGGATCGCGTGGTCCAAGGGGGTTCACACCTCCTGGTTGTGACTTGTTTGGGAGTGGGGTAGGAGACGTATGGCAAAGGTATCAGTGTGGCAGCGACCGCGCCTGCGAGACGACGAGAGTGAGCTTCGAGAGCACCGGACGACCTGGCTGGAACTTTTCTACGACCTGGTGTTCGTGGTCGTAGTGGCGCAGTTGGCCCACGAGCTTGCGGCGCACGTTAGCTGGGAGGGGGTGCTCGGCTTTGTGATGCTCTTCATCCCGGTGTGGTGGGTGTGGATAGGCGCGACCTTCTACAACGACCGCTTCGACACGGACGACGTGGGCCAGCGCGTTTACACGTTCCTGCAAATCCTTGCCGTGGCGGCGCTGGCCCTGAGCGTGCACAACGGCCTGGGTGACGCCTCCCAAGCCTTCGCGTTGTCGTACGCGGCGGCCCGGGTGCTCATCATCTTCATGTGGGTGCGGGGCGGGTTCTATAACCCCGTGGCCCGCCCGCTGACCAACCGCTACGCAATGGGTTTCAGCGTGTCCCTGGCGCTGTGGACCCTCTCGGTGTTCGTGGACCCGCCCTGGCGCTTCATCATGTGGGGCGTTGGCCTGCTGATCGACCTTATAACGCCGCTCGCTACCCTCCAAATCCAGCGACGCTTGCCGCGCTACAGCACGTCCCACCTGCCGGAGCGGTTCGGCCTGTTCACCATCATCGTGCTGGGCGAGTCGGTGGCGGGCACGTTGCGGGGCGCGGCCGAGGGGCCAGCCCTCGCGCTTCAGACCATCGTGGCGGGCGCACTGGGCCTTGCGATGGCGTTCGCTCTGTGGTGGCTCTACTTCGACAACGTCATGGACCGCCCGGTGCGCCCCGGCCTCTTCTCGTTCGCCGGGCGCACCTACTTGCACCTGCCGCTACTAATGGGGATTACGGCCATTGGAGCAGGTGTGGCCGACGTCATAGCCAGCGAGAGCAGCACGCTTGAAAGTCCCCTGCGATGGTTGATATGTGGCGCGGTGGGTGTGTCGCTGCTCGCGCTAGGGCTGCTGGAAGTGGTCCTGGCCCCCGGCAGCCTCAGTGGTGGGGTGAGGCGAGCCATTATCGTACTGCGCCTGGGAGCCGGCGTCGCGGCCTTGGTGCTGGCCGTGGTGGGCGAAGCGCTCAGCATGCTCGTGCTGATGGGCGCGTTGGTGCTGCTGCTCATGGTGCCGATATTCCAGGGCCTGTTGTCCCGCTTACGTCCGGCTGCGGGCGTCGCTTCCGGCGTTCCTGCGGAGATGTGAGCCTGGACGATAGCCCTGTGGGGGATGCCCTGTGGCTGAAGCCACGGGCTGACAAGGGGCAAAGTCCCCTACGGGGACTGAGTGATATGAGGATGGTCTCCGAAGGAGACTTCGCTTCTTGTATGCCCGCCACTTTGGTGGCATGGCACACACACGGGGCTATCATGCAGTGCGTCTCCTATCGCAATTAAATCAAAGAGACCGGGGACTTAGTAGTCTCCGGTCTCTCTGTCACCAGGCTGGTTGAGTTAGGCTTCGGTTGCGACCTCTTCGGTCTCGGTGGCCTCTGCCTGCGGGGCTGGGCGGCGCTCCTGGGGGGGCGGGGGCACGTTGGCCTTGTTGCCGGAGCCGCGCCTGGCTACCTGCACCTGAGTGTTGGTCACGGTACGGTTCCCCATGCGGCGCATGAAGCGCTCTACCTGGCCCGCCGTGTCAACGATGCGCTGCTCGCCGGTGTAGAAGGGGTGACAATTGCTGCAAAGGTCCGTCTTGAGAACTTCCTTGGTAGACATCGTCTGCCAGGAGTTGCCGCAAGCGCAGTGAACCGTTGCAAGTACGTACTTGGGGTGGATTCCTGCCTTCATCTGTTTCTTACCTCACTTTTGTAATTACGAACTACTATTTACGAAATGCCAATAACCATTTATCCGGTACAGCCCACGAATTCACCAGTTCCGAAATACGACGTAATTCGTAATTAGCAATTCGTAATCCCGTTACTGGGTAACGGCAGCCGCTGCTTCGGCGTTGGCGCGCTCGGTGTACACGCTGACCCGCTTCCGCTCCTTGGTGGCGTTCTCAAACTTGACGTAGCCATCAATCATAGAGAAGAGGGTGTGGTCGCGTCCGAGGCCCACGTTGTTGCCGGGGTGGATCTTGGTGCCGCGCTGGCGGACGATGATGCTGCCGGAGCGCACCGCCTGCCCATCGCCGCACTTAACGCCGAGCATCTTCGGATTGCTGTCTCGACCGTTGCGGGACGAACCTACGCCTTTTTTATGAGCCATCTCTTTCTCCCTTCGGCACTTCTGGAGTTATGAGTCTTGAGTTTTTCTTGTAACTCCGAACTCATAACTGTTACAGGGCAATTTCCTTGATCGAGAGCCTGGTGAGGCCCTGGCGGTGACCCGTCTTGCGGCGGATGCGCTTCTTGGGCTTGTACTTGAAGACGACGAGCTTCGGGCCCTTGCCCTGCCCGACAACGGTGGCTATCACGCGAGCGCCCGCGACGGTGGGAGTACCAACCTGCACGCCGTTGTCGCCGCCGCCCACCATGAGCACTTCGCCTAGCTCTACCTGGCTGCCGGGTTCGGCGTCAAGCAGTTCTACCTCTATCGTATCGCCCGGGGCAACCCTGTACTGGTGGCCTCCGGTCTTGATTATCGCGTACACCTATTTTCCTCCGCTTGTATTTGGGTCACAGCCTCTAATTATATCCGCGTTTAGGCGTGCTGTCAAGCGTGCGACGTGTATATTCCTGTGTCACTTCGATGTCGCCTGCCCCTTCGACGCATGTGCCTGATATACCGGTGCGGTTCCCACCCTGTCCTCGGATCACGAAGGACAGCCACCGATCGACATGGTACACACTGGAGGTCTGGCCTATCCGCGTTCTTAGCTCCGCTCTGCCCGAGGAGGCATACAGCACGAAAACGTCCCTGAGTACCGATTCGACCTGAAGGTTGATCATCAGGCCGCCCTCGAAGTAGGCCACGAAACCACCTGCTTCCGCCCCCGGCGTAATCGTGTTTACCCTTGCAGGTTCGGTGGCCCAGCCAAGCTCATCCCGCAAGTCTTGTTCGAGCCAAATTTTGAGAAAAGTGCCGGAAGGTGGGTACAGATCAGGGGGGACATCCTTCGGCGGCTCCGGTATGCTGGTGGAATCTACGTCGTTGAACGTAAGGACGCGGCCGTCATCAAACAACACATAGATATCCTCAAGGTCGGCCATTGCCAACGTATGAGTACCTGCCCCATTGGCAGCTCTGCTTGCGGTACGCGCCGTGACGCTCACCATCCGGCCGCGCTCGAAGAACTGGTGCTTCACCCCGGCGGCCTTCTCTTGCTCGCGCATGCATTTCAGGTGGACTCTTACCCGCTCGCTCTTCTGGTATACCGGGGAGAATATTCGTCCCGGCGTGCCGGTCTGGCAGGGCTTAAGCAGCACTTCGGGCTTGCCCGCGCCCTTGTAGCGCCAGTCGTAGTAGTGCAGGCCCACGTTGCCCATCTGCACCTTGAAGCCTTCCGGTGCGTCCGGCACGTAGGTGAGCACCCGCCGCTCGTAGGCCTGCACCATGACGGGTGTGTCCTTACCCGCAATCGCCACCTGCGTCCAGAAGGCCTCACTGATCGGGTACCCTGTTACGTAGAAGTAAGGCACGCTGAGTTGAGCAGTCGTCTCCTGACCGTTTTCCACGACGGCCCCCTGGGCGTTGAGGAAATCGGAAAACACGCTCGGGATGTTGTGTTTGGTAGCAGGCTCGTAATAGACGTATTCGACACCATATTGCTCGGCTTGTTTGACAAAGAGCTGTGCGGCTGCCGAGTCGGGATATCCATCGTCACCAAGCCTCTGTAAGACCTGGGTCCCCACTGCCTTCTGGGCTTTCTGCTCAATCACATACCCGAGGCTGGCGTATTTGACTGCTCCCGCGTTGCCTGTTGTGTCACCTGCCACCGGAATTTCGGCAGGGTAGCGAAAGCTATATTTGCTGTTGCCCATTTGCATGTCGCCACTGACAAGCTCCCTGGTTAGCAGGCCGTTGGTCACGAAGAAGGGGCTGTTAGGGTCCGCGTCCGGGTTATTGATCTCCATGCGGCTCTTGTCGAAGTACTGCACGAGGTGCTGGCCCTTCGGGCCCTCTACGTAGTCTTCGATTACCTTCCCCGTGTTAGGTTGCGGCCCCCAGTACCAGCTTCGCTTCACCGCGCCACCGGCTACAAGCGAGTCGGTGCGGGTCCATACTCGCTCGAATGCAGGGTCTGCGAACCCGTGGTCCTGGCTGGCTCGAACGGCTGAGCCTGCGACCAGGGTGTAAAGCAGGGGCAGGACGAGCAACAAACTGATACACACTCTAAGCCATTGAGTCTTCATTGCGGGCCCCTCACAACTTGTACGTGCCCTACCGGCACGTAGCTTCTACGTAACCAGGGGCCACAGTGAGGACGGAGCCTGCATTTGCTTGTTTCTGTAGAGTGCGGTTGCTCGTTTACAGGCTGTAATCGGGGTGAGATGACCCTTCGAGACCATTGCCCGCCGACTTGCGACAGGACAGTGATGTGCACTTATTCTAGCCTATTAAGAAGAATAATGATAGACGAGAAAGTAAATGCTATCTCGTTTGACCTGGATGCAGAGGCATGGGTGCTCTCAGGCTCTCTAGAACCTTACTACCATGACATCTACATCGCGCATTTGCTCCCTCGCCTACAGGACAATCTTCTCTCCTCACTCACCTCACTCACCTCACTCTCCGCGACTGAATCCATCTGAATGACCATGCCTGACTTACCACGCACAGTAATGCTATGGTGTTACTGCGCGTTAGTTGCCCGTGAAGGTGTCATCGAACACCAGCCAGTAGTCGGCGTGAAAGTGCCTACCCCCCTGCCGCTCGTACACCGGCAGCCAGGAGGTGCTCGACGAGGAGTATAGGACGTAGATCTGCTTGGCGGCCAGGTTAGGGTAGACCATGAGGCCGCCTTGAAACTCGGCGACAACACCCCCGGTCTGCGTGCCTGGAGTGTTCTTCTGTACATCCGCAGGCCCCGTGGCCCAGCCGAGGCTCTGGCTCAAGTTATTTTCTGCCCACACGGTGAGGAAGGAGCCCGTAGGTGCGTGCAAGCCTGCGGGTATTCCAGACGGCGGTTCGGGTATGACCTCGGGGTCAACCCAGCCGAAGGAGCGTACGCGCCCGTCTTCGAACAGCGCGTAGACCTCCTCACGGTCAGCCAGCCATAACGGGTCCCGCACTGTTATGCTGAGCATCTGTCCGTGCTGGAAGAATTGACGCGAGACGCTGGCGAACCTCTCCTGCTCTATCAGGCAGTTGAGGCGTATCTTCACGGCTTCGTTCTCGTTGTAGACTTTGCCGAAGCCACGTACCGGGGGTTTTGAGGTGCAGGCGTTGGCAAGGGCTTCAGGTTTACCCGCGCCCTTGTAGCGCCAGTCGTAGTAGTGCTGGCCCACGTTGCCCATCTGGACCTTGAAGCCCTCGGGGGCATCCGGCACGTAAGTCAGCACGCGCCGTTCGTATGCCTGGATCATCGCGGGCGTACTCTTACCCTCTATCGTGGCCAGAGTCCAGTAGGCCTCGCTGATGGGGTAGCCTGTTACGTAAAAGTAAGGGACGCTCAGTTGGGCCGTGGTCTGCTGGCCGTTTTCTATCACCGGGCCATTGGTGTTGAGGAACGTCCAAAAGACGTCCGGGATGTTGTGGCTGGTCGCCCGCTCGAAATAGGCGTACTTCACAGCATACCCCGTGGGATCCCGCACGTCTATTTGCGCCGGTATGGAACCGGGGTAGCCATCGTAGGTGAGGCGCTCGGACACAACCTTGCCCGTGGAATCCCTCGCAGGCTGCTCGACGACGTAGCCGAGGGCCGCGTATGTAACCGCGCTGCTACTGGGTTCCCCTGCGACAGGAATCCTCGACGGGTAGCGGAAAGCGAACTTGTTGTTGCCGGTCTGGACATAGCCGCTGACAAGCTCTTTCGTCAGCAGGCCATTGGTGACGTAGAAGGGGTTGTTGGGGTCGGCAGAGGGGTTGTTGATCTCCATGCGGCTCTTGTCGAAGTACTGCACCAGGTGCTGTCCACCAGGCCCCTCGGCGTATTCTTCGAGCACCTGCCCCGTATTGGGCTGTGGCCCCCAGTACCAGCTTCGCTTCACCGCGCCACTTGCCACAAGGGAATCGGTGCGGTCCCACACGCGCTTGAAAGCCGGGTCGGCAAAGGCGTGTCCCTGGCTGGCCTGGGCGGTTGGGTTAGAGGGCGCGCCGTTTAGCAAGACCAGTACAAGCAACAAAAGTGCGGGGAGAGACAATAGACGCCGGGTCTTCACTGTACGTTCCTTTCTACCAGGGCATGCTAATAATTCGTAACTCCTGTGTAACTTCGGTGGCTAAAATGTAGACGTCAAGCCGACCGAGCCAGTTGCTGCCAGGCGACCAAGCAAATCCTGGCACGAAACTAGCTACACACTCGGCTGCCGCAGCCTGTGCAGGGTCGCATCTTTAGGCCGTGGATATTATATACTCGACGTACCAATCGCTGCATCCTGGTCATATCATAGATGAGCGTGGTACATGCATTCCATCTCGATGAGGAGAAGGATGATAGACGAACGAATTAATGCCACTCCGCCCGACTTCAACGTAGAAGTACACCTCCCCGCCGGTTTCCTCGATTTCTTCCTGCCATTGCACCGGGCATTCACCCCGCGCCAGCAGGACCTCGCCCGCAAGCGCACCCGGGTGCTGGCCGAGGCGCATAGGGGCAGCCTCCCTAACCACCTGCCCCCGTCCGAAGCCACCACGGGCGACTGGCGCATAGAGCTGCCCGAATGGTGCCAGGACCAGCGCAACCAGATGACCGGCCCCGCCGACGATGCCGAGCTTGTGGTGAAGATGCTCAACTCCGGCGCGCCCGGCGTGATGCTCGACCTGGAAGACTCGATGGCGAACGCCTGGGCCAGCACGATGAGCGGCAGCCGCAACGTGCTCTCTGCCCTGGTGGGGGAACTCACTTACAACGACCAGAAGCGCGGCGGGCAGGTTGGCATCAAAGAGAGCCGGACGGTGATCTGGACCCGGCCTCGCGGCCTGCACATCTCCCAGGCAGGGGTGCTGCCGGACCGTGGGGAGCTTGTTTCGGCCTCTCTGCTCGACGTAGCCCTGATCGCGTACCAGGCCGACCCGGCCAGGCTCAAGCACCCGCTGTGTTTCTACATCCCCAAGAGCGAGGCGGCGGACGAAGCCCTCTGGTGGCGCGACCTGTTCCAGGCGATATCGGCGTCGAAGGGCTGGCCCCACGACTACATCAAGTGCATGGCCCTGGTCGAGTCGCACCCGCTGGCCTTCCAGATGGAGGAGTTCTTATACAACCTGCGCGAACACATCCTGGGCCTCAACCTGGGCCGCTGGGACTATATGGCGAGCTTGATTCACTTCAACTTCAACGACCCCAACTGGGTGCTGCCCGACCGCAATACGATACCCCACAACGTGCCTTTCTTCCAGAACCTGCGCGAGCTAATCCCGGAAATCTGCCACAAACGCGGCATCCTCGCTATTGGCGGCATGACGGCCCTCTACCCGAGCCGCGTTGACCCTGAGTTGAACGCGCGCGCGCTCAAAGTGCTGGCCGAGGACAAGAAGAACGAAGCCAACAGCCTCATGGACGGCGCGTGGACGGGCCACCCCGACCAGAACGAGATCGCGGTGAGCCAGTTCCCATACCCCAACCAGCTAGACGCCCGGCCCACCGGTATCGAGCGGTACGCCGACCTGCGCCCCGCGCCTGAAGGTGTGGGCAAGCGCACCCTGGCAGGTACCCGCGCCGCCGTGAGAACGGTCATACGTTATCGCAACGGTGTGCTCAACGGCAAGGGCGCAAGCCTCCTGGATGGCTACATGGAGGACCTGGCGACCGACCGCATCTACCGCCTGATGATCGCCCAGCGCATGCGGCACAGCGCCACCGTACCCATCAGCGACGATGCGGGGGGGACCGTCGAGCACACGCCCGAACTGGTGAGCCGCCTCTTCGATGAGGAGCTTGACAGGCTCCTTGGGGAGCTATCCCAGGATGCGCCTGCGGGTGCCGCCGACAAGTTCAAGCAGGCTCGGGAGATCAGCGAAAGGATGATTACCAGGGGTGAGTTCGACCCGGTGTAGTGAGTGGGAACGCTGACGTTCTTTTCTACTCATGTTGGCTCAAGTGGCGGAATGTTTTGCAGAAGCGAGAAGTTAACAAGGAGGTTAACAGCATCATGGTCCATGAAGTACCCACGAACGTGACGCAGGATGGACACGGTAACGGACATAGCAACGGGCAGAACCACGCGCCGGCCCGGGCCGAGCTGGAGCTTGCGCCCACGGCCCTGTTGCCGGAAGGTTACATGGTGCCTAAGTCGCGCTGGACGCACCCAAGCACCCGCATGAGGGAGTTGCTGGATAGCGAGCCGTACCTGTTTGGCCCCGGCGTCTACGACCCGTTCGGCGCGCAATTGGTGATGTACTACGGCTTCAAGGCCGTCTACTTCAGCGGCTATTCGTTCGCTATCGGCCACCTCGGCACGACCGACATGGACCTGTACAGCAGCGTCGAGATCGCGGACGCCGCACGCCGCACCGTGAGCGCCATGCGCAAGTTTCAGCTTACGATGGCGGTAGGCGACCCTGAGAAGGGCGTCCCTCCCAGGCATCTTGAGATACCGCCCCTCATTGTGGACATGGACGGCGGGTACGGAAACATCTTCAACGTGCAGCGCACCGCCGAGCTTTACGTGGGTGCGGGCGTGGCGGCGGCCCACATCGAGGACCAGGTGCTGCCCAAGCGTTGCGGCCACATCGGCGGTAAGGCCCTCATCGGCGTAAACGAGATGGTGGGCAAGCTGCGCATGGCCCGCGCGGTGGCCGACGACATGGGGAACCGCGATTTCGTGATTATAGCCCGCACCGACGGCTTGAGCGCGGTGGACGCACCGGAGTCGCAGAGGGGCATGGACCTGGCGATTGAGCGCGGGCTGCGCTATCTCGATACCGGCATACCCGACCTGCTCTGGTGCGAGTTCCCCACCTCGGACCGCGAGCCGGTGGAGACGTTCGCCGGCGAGATCAAAAAACGGTTCCCCGAGGCGCGGTTCGCCTTCAACTGGTCGTCCTCCTTCAAATGGTTCAACGACCCGAACCCAACGACCTTCGCGCAGTTGGGTGAGATGGGCTTCAAGTTCCTTTTCATCACGCTGGGCGGCCAGCACGCCACCGGCTACGGCCTGAGCAACCTGCTACAGGAGATGTCCCAGACCCAGGAGCAGGGCTATATCAATCTCCAACGCAAGGAGTTCGAGGGCGGCGACTACCCGACGAAGAGCCACCACTTCTTCTCCGGCGTACCCTACCACCACGCGGTAGGCAAGCTGTACGACGCGGCCCGCCTGGGTTCGGAGTACCTGGAGGATATACCTGAGGGCAAAGTGGTCTAGGGGCGGACGATGGACGATGGACGATGGAGGGGTAGCGCAGTGCCAGCCGTCCGTCGCCCATCGGTGGGGCTGCGCCTGGAGTTGGACGCCTCGAACCCTGTTCCCCCTTTGTCATCCTGAGCGCAGCAAAGGATCAGGTGGGTAGGCGAGAGTCTACAACAGAGGGGATGGCGGCGGCATTAGGAACATTGTTGCCTCAGTAGTAAGGGTCGAGAACGGGCGGCTGATCCTTCGCTGCGCTCAGGATGACAAAGGGGAATATGGTACCGCGCGACGTGACATTTGCCAAACCCTTACACTACTCTGCGTGCCCTCT
>DASVQO010000338.1:0-8505 GCA_036389075.1 Chloroflexia bacterium
CGAAAATGAGAGCGTGGTTGCCCTCGAGGATGTTGCGGGCGTCTATACCGCGCTCGCCCTCGTCGCCAAAAATGCCGGGGTGGTATTCGAGGTTGTACAGCCTCAGGGCCACGGCCGCCACAAGCACCAGGGCGACCAGGATGACGGTCCAACGACGGTCGAGGCTGGGCGTGCCCGGCCCAAAGAAATCATCACGAGGCCCCGGCAGTAAGCTCTTGCCCTTCGGCCAGCCCGGCACGCCAAGTAAGCCAACCAGCAAGGACACCAGCCCACCGGCCCAGAGCCAGCCTCCTAACGGCTCGACTATGTTAGAGCGTAGCGCGAAGAACGACCAGGCCAGCAACCCCGCCGCCAGGAGCAGCACGGGCGCCGTCACACGCCAACCCGCCCGTCCGCGCCAGGCAACAATGCCCGCCAGGGCTTGTAAAACGGACGTGCGGCGGGCACCGGCCACCGGAGGTGATAAGCCCGCCACTTGCGAAGGTAGCCGGCCATGACCATCAGCAGAGCGCGCTCTGCGGACCGGCACCGGGGCCGCGAGGGTGTCCGGCACCCAGGGCTCCAGGTGTGGCCTCGCACGCGCGTTACCGTTCCCTTGAGCGTCGTGTGGAGTGGCTTGAGTAGAGGCAAGCGACGCGGCCCCCGAACGTGTCCTGCGCACAGGCAAGGAGGCGGGAGGTGCGCTGCTTGCCGCGGCTTCGGACAGGGCCTCGGGCGAAGACGCGCCAGGTGTGTGCCCGTTGCCCGCTATCGGGTCCACCACCGCCGGCGCTTCCGGCCCGCCCATCGCCGTAGTTTCGGGCAGGTCCGTCAGCGTAGCTCGTGTAGGGGGTGCGGCGCGTCTGCGTGGCAGGCTGGGGTGCATGAGCGAGAGTATCAGCACCAGGATCGCCAGGCCATAGCAGAACGTCGAGAGGGCGAAGTCGTCGCTCTCCATGAGCGCGCTCTGCCCGTAAAAAGCTATCTCGATAGCCAGCAAGCCCCCGAAGAGGCCCCTTGCCCGCCATGCGGCCTTCAGCAACCCGTACCTGCCTGGAGACTGCTCTTCTGACGGCGAGCCGCTTCCCGCAGGCGCTTCCGGCGCGGGCAAACTAGCCGCCGTGCCAGGGGGCGGCGTGGCAACATCGACTGGCGCGTCCACCTGTGCCGTCGAGCGCACGATACTGTTCTTGCCAGCTAGCTGCGCTTGCTCCATTTACTTGGGCGTCTCGTTCATATCGAATACCTGCACCCGGTTATTGCCCCGGTCCAGCACGTAAAGCGTACCGTCAGGGGCTGCAGCAATGCCACTCGGCCCGGCGAACTGCCCCTCACCCTTGCCGTTGGCTCCGAAATAGCTCACCAGGTTGGTCTCGGTGTCTAGCACCGCCACCCGGTGCTTGTCTGGGTCGCTCATGTAGACGTGCTTCCCATCGGGGCTGATAGCTAATCGCGACCCGCCCTCAGCGCGCCCCACGGGCACTCGCCACTGCTTGCTGATGCGCCACACACGGGGCGAGGCTGTAGGGGTCCCTGCGGGCGTCGGTTGCAGTTGTAGCTGAACGATACGGTCCTTTAGATCTATACTATACAGGATGCCCGGACTGGTCGGGTCGGCCACGCTGTCCACGGGCTGGTCGAGCTTATCAGCATCGCTGCCGGTGATGCTCTCGACCATGTTCGCTAGCGTAGTGCCCTGCGGGGCGGCCTCCAACTGCTGGAGCGAGGGGATCACGGCGACCCTGTTCTGCCCCGTGGCCGTGACGTACAGCCTGTGCCCCCCACCTTCACCTGATGGGCCAGCCGCCACGCCGTTGGGGCCGTACAGGGCGAGAGCGGTCGCCGGGTAGGTGCCGACCTGCTTGCCCTCGGGCGTAAAGACCTGCACCCGCTGTACCGAGTCCAGCACGTACACGTAGGTGGAGCCGTCCGCGCCCTCTGCCACTGCGATGTCGTTGATGTCCCCGAACGTGCCTTCCGGGGCCTCCCCCAGCTCGGGCTTGTAGTCCGAGGGCACCGGCCCGCCCCACGTCCTGAGCACCTTCCCATCCGGGCCGAGCACCACCACGCGCTTGTTGCCTTTGTCGCCCACGTACACGTTACCGGCCCTGTCCACCGCCAGCCCGCGTGCCTCCTTCAGCCCGGCCTCTGGGCCGAGCACGGCCTTTGGCTGCCGCGTCTCAGGGGCGGGAGACCCCTGCCCGCCCGGTGTATCAATCGTGGCCGGGGGCGGCTCGCTTGCGAGCGTGGCGGCGTCTACGATACCCGCGTCGGTATGGAGCACGTCCGGCCCAATCAGCACGCGCTCCCCGCCGGGCGGCGTCCAGAACGCCTCAAGGTACCCCGTGCCCGATGACCATGTGTAGCGTAACTCATACTTGTGCGGGCCGGCGGTAAGCTCGACCTGCCCGCCCGACTGCACGGGTTGGCCGCTGGCGCGGATGAGCGTGACCAACTTGTCGTCCACGAACACCGCGCTGTCGCCGTTGGAATTTACGTCGAACACGTAATTGCCGGGCCGTTCCACGTTCAGCGTGCCCGTCCAGGTGGCAAACATCGGCCCGCCAATGTTCGCCTCGGGACTGTGCCGGAAGCCAAGAAAGCCATCTATCCGGCTCAATACCACTTTAGGTTGTTGCCCGCCCGCATCCACCGCCGTGGGAGCGCCGACATCGATACTCTGGTTGTTGCTTATCTGCCCCAGCAAGCCCTGCCCAGGCCCGTTCCACAAGAACTGCCGAGCCACCGGGGCAAGCTCCGAGCCGACCGGCGCCCACTGGAGCCTCACCTGGGACTGCGCTTCCGGCATCGCCCCAGTAAGCGTCACCTCGTGCGGCCCCCTGGCGAGCACCAGCTCCGTCTCGGCTTTCGGCGCCTCGGCGGTGGTCGTAAGCACCGTGCGGCCGTTGACGACCAGGCTGCCCGCTCCCTGCGCCTCGATTGCCACCCGGTAGCGTCCCATGCTGGGGGCCACTATTGAGCCTTGCCAGGCGGCGGTAGCGGGAAAGCTCAGGCCGCCCGGAGGCGGGGCGGAGGTGCCGATGGCGTCTTCATCGCGCGACACCGGCTTGCCCGAGGCGGGCGTGTAGGTCGCCTTCATCCGGCGGCGGGCGTCCACTTCCTCGCTCTTGACCCGGTACCATGTGAGCAGGTTGCTTGGGTTCTCGCCGGGGCCGTAGAAGAACTCGTGCTCCTCACCGCCCGGGTAATAGGTGCGCAGCACCGAGAGATAGTGCCTGTTCAGGCCCCACACCATGAATACCACGTCTCGCCCGTTGTTCTCTACCACGGGCAGATCGTTCGAGGGATTGATCATGTCTTTGCCGGGGGTGCCATGATTGATGAAGCGGTTGTCGCCGTGACCCCAGTATATCTGGTGCATCCCCAGGTCGAAATAGAACGGCGGCGGCTTACCCTCCGAAGCAGCCTGTGCGGTCATCGAGCGCACGAACTGCGCCTGCCCGGCCACGTCCCTGTACGGGTACGTGTTCAGGTAACGCTCGTAGTCGGTGGCGTTTTGCAGTCCCAGGTAGACGAGCGTGCCAACCAACACCAGGGCGGGGACCAGCCTCGCCACTAACGGTTGCCAGCGCGCCCTCCGCTTAGCCCTCGCCGCCCGGACTCGCCCGAACGCGTTGTAGAACTCGGCGGCCATCTTGTTCAGAGGTAGCGCGATAAAGATAGCCAGCACCGGCACCAGGCCCACCATGCGGGGCATGTAAGGCGCGTCAATCGTGAGCACGCCCCCCGCTAACACCGTCCCCCAGAACCAGATCGAAAGGACCGCCATGCGGTGGTCCCGCCACCGTGAGAGCGCCCACGCTATGCCCAGCACCAGCAAGGCCGCCTCAATCGGTTTGGCCGCCGGTTCGCCGGTCAGCGTAAAGAAGGAGCTATTGTCCGCCCGGTAGGTGAACATCGACAGCGTCTTGGTGGTCTGCCCCCAGAAAACGCGGGCGAAGAACCCATCCTCCACCAGCTTCACGCTCGCGGGCGTCTTCTCGAACACCACCGGCAGGAATGGGTAGATGTCGTTCGAGGTCGGCATGCGCAGGCCGAGGTACAGGGGGTCGTGGTTAGCCTGGTATTCGCTCGCCATCCTGGGCTCGTTAGTGGGGTACAGCACGAACTTGTCGTTGGAGCGGGCGTTCATCTCTCCCTGGTGGTCCAGGTAGAACACGCCCCACGGCGAGGCCATGCACAGGCACGCCACGCCAAAAATCAGCAGCCTGGAGAAATAAGGGGTCACACGCCGCCACTGCCCGGCAAAGGCCCCCCGTACCGCCTCCAGCCTGGAACGCAGCTTATTCTCCCTCCGCTGCGCCAGGTACGCGCCCGGAAGCCCCACGATAGGCATCAGCAAGAATAGGTACCCCAACATGGCGGCCAGCAGGAAGGGTGTAAGCCGTCCCGCGAAGTAAAAGTAGAGGGTAAGCATCGAACTGTAGCCCGCGAGCACAAAGTCCGTGGCCCGCAGGCTGCGAAGGCCCCTCGCCAGGAAGTAGATACCCCCCACCAGGAACAGGGGCGTCATGATGTTGTTGAGGCCGAGCTTGCCGAAGTAAATCGACACGTCCATGACCGCCAGCAGTATGCCCGCGATAAGGGCGGTCCTCACACCGAACCACATGCGCACCAGCAGGTAGAAGGGCACGATCATAAGCACGCTGAGGATCGTTGAGAGGATGCGAAGGCCAAAGAGGGTCTTGCCGAACACGCCCATCGAGAGGGCCACGGCCCAGAACGAGAAATTGGGGTGAGCGAACCATCCCGTCATGAAAGGAGACACGCGGTCGCCTTCGAGGATTTTGATGCCCTCCATGCCCGTCTCGCCCTCGTCGCCGTGCATGCCGCCAAACAGGTCGCCCAGCCTATGCACGCGCAAGTAGAACGCCAGCATGATAATGGCAAGCACAAACCCGATCTCAATCACGACCGCCAGGCGAACGCGGTCGCGGTCCTCGTTGTCAGCGGCCCCTGCGTTCTGGTCGCTCAGCTTTGGCCGCCGCTGCCCGATGAAGGCCACCAGCAGCAGCGCCAGGCTTATGAGCCACCCGATGCTTCCAACCGAGGAATAATAGTCGCCGCGTAAGGTGTTGGCGCTGTAGACGTTCAGTAGGAGAGCCACGAAAGCCAGCAGGTATCGCGGCCCACTCTTCACCAGGCCAGGGTACCTGTCACGGGCGGTCGCAAGCAATTCCGCGCCCTGAGAGCGCAGGTCCTTTTTAGGAGCGACATATGGGACAACTGGGGTTCGAGAGCGGCCGCTGGGCCGGATGGGCAGCGTGCTCGTTGGCACAGGGGTAGGATTAGCCGCCCTGGGTCGTGTGGGAAGGGTGGTGGACGCCGTTGCGGTTGGTGCTACCTGCGCAGAGGATACGCCAGTTTTACGGGCGGGTAGTAGGGAAGCCTTGCCGCGAGGCTCGCGGGCCACTCGCTCCTCCGGCACCACCTCCGCAAGCACGCTCTTGTTGCGATAGGTGCCGAGCCACGCCACCAGCACGAGAAATATGGCGAGCACGTACCAGCGAATCGAGCCAACCACCTCGTGGTCCACGATGAGGACCTTCTGGGCGTTCATTGCGAAGGCGAGGCCAATACCCCCAAGCCAGAACCCCTTGGTCCGCCAGAGCCATGGTTCGGGCGTGCGGCCCCGTAACGCGCGCGCCACGGGGGCGGGCTTCAGGTCAGGTGCCGCACCCGTGAAGGCCGCGCGCGATTTGGTTTCCTCGACAGTGGGTGGGGGGAGGACTGCTATAGCGGCCGTGCCATCACCGGGGGCATGCCCATCCGACCCTGGGGCGGCGTGAGGCGACGGAGGCGCTTCCGCGTGCCCGTTGGTGCGCTCGACGGTCAGGCCCGTAGGAGAGGCCGGGGGCTGGGTGCTCTCCCGGTCGCCCTCATCCTTCCTAGCTGCCTCTTCAGGCAACCATGGTTTCATAAACAATGCCCTTTGGGATCAGTTTGCATGTACTGGCCGCACCCGGTGATCGCAACAAGGAATATGCGAAGGGTCCTGCTCCCCTTAAGCGGCGAGCCTGGGCGGTGCATAGTCCACGCCCAGGGCTTCTCGCCAGCGGTGCAGATCTGGTCGGAGTAGCAGGTATGGTCGCCCGTCCGCGCGCTGATGAGATGGTCGTGCACTTAACAGCAATTGTAAGGCATGCTAAGGCGGCACGTCAACAAAAGCGCGAAGCAAGGCAGCCGGCACAAGAACAAAGGTTACGAATGGGAGCTACCGGCAAACCGAGGCGACGGCAAACAAGAAAGGGAGCAAAGCACGGCAGCCGGTGCTTTGCTCCCTTTCATAACTAGCTACGGGTTGATGTGCCCCATATTTACCACGCCGTGCGATGTGGTGTCCACCACCACGACGCTGCCGTCCGGAGCTACTGTGATTCCCGTCGGCGCCTTCAACGTGATAGCCCCGGCGCTCTTCTGAGTGGCCAGCAGTTGCCCGGCCGGGCTGAACTTGAGCACCGCCGCCCCGGTGGGTGCCGTGGCGTAGACGTTGCCCGCGCTGTCCACCGCGAGGAACGGCTCCATGTAGCTGCCCGACTCCCAGTTGAGGCCCGGCACCGGCCACTGCGCCACGAACTTGCCGTCAGGCCCGAACTTCTGGATGCGCTGGTTGTTCGTGTCCGCCACGTACACGTTCTTTTGCTTGTCCACCGCGATACCGATAGGCTCGTTCAACTCTCCGGGCTGGTTGAACGGGTAATCGGGGGCCACCCTCGTGGGACTCATGCCCGAGTCGATCTTGCTGACGAAGTTGCCGTTTGGATCGAACACGAGCACGCGCTTGTTGCCCGTATCCGTCACGTACACGTTGCCGTCGGGGCCGACCGCCACTCCGCGCGGGCCGTAGAACTTGGCGTCTCGCTGCGGGTCTGCCGCCGCAGCAGGGTCGCCTAGGTTGATGAACGCGCCCCACTTGGCCAGGAACTTACCGTCCGGCCCGAACTTCTGAATGCGGTGGTTCCAGGTGTCAGCCGCGTACACGTTGCCCTGCGCGTCCACAGCGATGCCGCCCACGCCGGTGCCCACGCCGCCTTCGTTGATAGGGTTGAACTGGCCGTCTCCGCTACCCTTGCCGTTGCCCATCGCGGCCAGGAACTTCCCGTCCGGCGCGAACTTCTGGATGCGGTAGTTGGCCGTGTCCGCGACGTAGAAGTTGCCCGCCGGGTCGGTCGCGATGCCGCGCGGCAGGTTGAACTGTCCACGACTCGCCCCCTGCGACAGGTCGAACAGGCTGTAGATCTTGCCGTCGTCCACGCCGCCCGACGGGGTGCTGGCCACGCTGCCGAGGCCCACCTGCGGGGCGAGGTCGTTGCGCACGTGCAGGTAGAAGTTGCGCGAGCCGAGCGGCAGGCCCGGGTCGCGGTACAGCAGGTACTTCATACCGTTACCGGTGAGCCAGCTGATAGCTTTACCGATGTCGCCCTTGCCGTTGACCTTGTAAGTCTCCTCGGGGAACCACCAGTTGAGAGGGTACCTGTTGGTGGTGTACTTGTCCTTGATGAAGTTCTGGAAGTAGGCGGTATTCTCGGTCTGCTCGCTGGCGAGGATCACCGGGGCGTTGGGGGCAATCTTGTTGGCCTTCTGGTCGTCGGGTATCTCCTGCCCGTTCGCGAAGTAGTTGAAGTACTGCTTGCCCTTCTGGTCGCGGAAGTACCAGTCCAGCGGCCACTCGATCGCGTCGTTCTGGTCGATGAAGATGGCGAGGGTATGGCCGCCGGTCACGTCGTTGGCGTTGCGGCCGTCGAAGGCCGTCACATCGCGGGCCAGGCGCTCCACCAGGGCCGTGACAATCGGCACGTCCGGGGCAGACTGCGTGTAGACCAGCATCTCAACGGGCACGTCACCGTGTCGGTACACCGCCAGGGACATCGCCCGTACGCCATACGCCCCGAGCAGCACGGCGAAGGTAAGCGCCACCACGGCCACCGCCCGGCCCGGGGCCATCTTGTACGACAGCCAACCCGCGAGCACGAGCAAGCCGCCAACCACGAGCACCAGCCCAATCGTGCGGATGAAGCCCTGTAGCTCCGCAGTCTGTCCGGTCGTCGCGGGCATACTGCCGTTGAAGTTCGCGATCATGGCGAACAGGGCGATGATGAACAGCACGATGGTGACGCCCAGGAACACCGCGCCACCTTTCCGGGCCTCGCGCCACTCCACGCGGGTAATCAGCGCGGCCAGTCCAGCCGATGCCAGCAGCGTGAAGGGCATGGCTATGTGCATGTTCAGCCAGGGTAGCCGCTCGCCCGCTATCGAAAAGACGACCAGCGCCCCGAACGACCAGAACGCAATGAACGCCAGCGCGAAACCGCGCATCCCCTGCATGCTGGGATAGGGCACCCCGTACTGGTCTTCCGGCCCCTCGGTAACAATGTCGATGTCGTCAGACTGCCGCTCGTCCGGCTTGCCGCGCACCAGCCTGGTAACCAGCCACACCGTGGTGGCGAGGCCCGCCAGCAGCGCCAGGGGTTCGTAGATCGGCATCAGCAGCATGTAGTAGAACTC
>DASVQO010000339.1:0-31352 GCA_036389075.1 Chloroflexia bacterium
CAGTTGCTAGATGAGCGAGAGCAGCAGTTATTAGAGCTGGTAGGAGAGGGTTGCGACAATAAGCAGATTGCCGAGAGGCTCACCTTAGCGGAACAAACGGTGCGTAATTACGTAAGCCGGCTCTACCACAAGTTAGGGGTGAACTCACGTGGGGAAGCTGCCAATATCGCCCGCAATCAGCGTACCGGTGCAGTTGAGCGCTAGGACTGGTGAGGCAGTAGCAATGTCCGGGAGTCTGGGTCCGTTTCACCGAAAGATGCCGACAACTCGTCAATGGCACTCAATCATAGCGCAACAAGCCCTGCTGCGTCGCTTTACGCCCCTTCTTCCATCGGGTATAACACAGTACCCTTATTAACAGGGCTCTCATGTCTCACTCGGCTGCTTCGGCAGCTCAGATGACTCCATCAGGGTAACCATCTTATTGTATTGCCCTAATCAGGGGCACCTGAAGCAGTTTCAGTGTAGAGTGAGAGTGCCATAGGGAGAGTTCAACTCTCAAGCCGTATTGTGTTGTAGATCCAATCGGGAGGTCCATGATGATAGGCGTGCTAGCGAAAAGGCACCAGTTAGCCCTTGTAGTCCTTCCTCTAATTGCGATTGTGATAAATTCTGGCTGCGACAGCGGTACTCCCGGTGGCGGTCCCCTACTCACCCCGGTTGTGCAGTCCGAGTCCGCACCGAATGTTGGGGCGACTTTAACGGCAATAGGGAGTTTGGCTGTACAACCCACTCCGGTCGGCCGCCCGAGCCGTGAGGATATGCCTGCACCTGACTTCGATGCTTGCCAGTACCTGAGTACGGCCGAAGTTGAAGCAGCAACCAGCCAGCGCTTTACGGCTGGTACAGGCAGCCCCGAGAAAAAAGAGGCCAGCTGTATTTACACAGGTGACGGAGAATATATCTTACTTACGGTATATAAGGGCAGAGACGAAGCGGAGGCCGCGAGCTTACTCAGCGGACTGATGTCTAATGGACAACCGCTGACGGGCTTAGGGGACGCCGCAACCGTAGTAACCAGTGAGACGCCGGGAAGTGCGCTGAATAACCTTGTTGGAGTCAAGGCTGGTAATGTGTATTTCGTAGTAAGATGGTTGTCGAATCGCGAAGAAAGCGTGATTGAGGCTTTGAAGACCATGGCTCGAACAGTCTTGTCGCACCTGGACAGCCAGTAAGTCACCTATGTTCCCCAGATGCGGCTGCACTCCTGAAATAGACTGTTAGCGCACGGATGTTGCCAAGCAGTGCCCACGCATGACCTAAACTGACGAGGTCACGTCTGCCAAGGGACCCGCATGGGGCATGCCCCAGATGGTCCCTTAATAGCCAGGATGCAGGCTATGACTATCGTGCTTGTTGCTAGCGCCCCCGATAGCTGATACGTGGGTCGGCCAGTGCATACCCGATATCCGCGAGCATATTTGCAATAGCTACCACGGCTATCAGGATGAAAGTGACAGCAATGGCAACCGGGTAGTCCATAGCCTGAAGGCTACCCAAGTTGGATGATTCCGCACAAGTAGTCAAGAATGTCTCTGGCGTCGCAAGGCAGCCACCGAGGGACTTGAAGTAGAGCTGACCCATACCGCTGTAGCCAAAGACCGTTTCAATCATTGTGGCACCTACCACAAGCAGAGGGACCGCCAATCCTACGGCAGTAATAAATGGGACTAGCGCGTTACGGAGAGCATGCCTCAGAATAATAAGGCGATTCGGCAGGCCCTTCGCCCAGGCGGTTCTAATATAATCTAGCTTGAGTACCTCTAGCATGGCAGACCGTATATGCCTGGAGAGCCAGGCGATTTGCGGCAAGGATACAGCGGCAACCGGCAGTACCAGGTAATAAAGGCGATTTACCCAGTTATCGCTCTCTCCGACCGCGGATATGCCGCCAGCCGGCAGGTAAGGTAGCCAATCCCAATGCTGCGTGGTCCGCAGTTGGTACGGAAGTACCGATAGTAACACTATGAACAGCGTAGCTAGGCTGAAGGGGGGAATGGCAAACCCTGCAAACGCCGTAAAGGTCAGTGCGTGGTCTGAAAGCGAGCGATGCCGAGTGGCAGCTATGATTCCCATAGGCAGTGCGACAAGAATCGCCACGAATAACGAAGCTCCTACAAGTACCACCGTATTGTTCAGCCTGCTTCCTAGTAGCTCGCTAACCTTACGACCTTTTACCACTACCTCTGACTCACCAAAGTCCCCCGTGAGCATCCCGGAGCCTTGCACGTGTAATATTCCAAGATTGAGGTCGATTCCTTCTGAGACCGCCCCAGTTCTGTCGCTGTAAGTTGAGGCATCAGCTGGGTCAAACAACCAGAAGAGAAAGTTTAACGGCCACGGCTTGTCCAGGCCGTAGCGTTCCTTCAATGCTAAAGTATCTGCGTCAATCCCAGAACCTAGTTCGGTCCCTCGCGCTTTGGCTTGTTGCTCAAGGAGCGTGTAGAATTTCATCTCCTGAGAGTACCGCTGGCCAGGGCCTTTCGGCATGACGAGAACCAGCCCTGTATAGAGTAAGAGCCAGGCTAGAAATATGAACATCACAGCCTGGATAAAGCGTCTTACAATATAAGTTGTCATATCAAGTTACCTCATGAAGCTGACCGAGTGACGGCATATCTACCAATGATGCCTGCCGGGAGGTCACCCTTTGACTTAAATTCGCTTAACGGCAAACCTGGAGGCTTATGCCATCTACATATTCCCATGTGGGTCAAGGGCGTTGCGGAGACCATCACCCACGTAGTTGATGCATATAACGGTAAGAAAAATCATTAGAGTGGGAAGCAGAAACAAATACGCACGTATCTCCTCAAAGGGATTTAGGTTGGTAACATTTATTGCCAGTCCCTGTACGAGTGCGAGCATATTGCCCCACGTAGGGAAAGGCGGCTCGCTGATACCCTGGACGAAATACGCGAGAATGGCCTCCAAGATGATAAAGTCACCAACGGCGAACGTGGCTGCTACTGCGATAGGGGCGAAGGAGTTGGGTAACAAATGCTTGAATATGATGCGGTAGTTGCTTGCGCCGAGGGCCTTTGCAGCTTCAACGAATGCCTGTGAGCGTAAGCTGAGGACTGAGCTACGCACTAACCTGGCGAGCCCCGGCCAGCCCAAGAGCGCGAAAACCCCTGTAATGACGGCGAGCGTGAGCGGCGGATTTATTTCCGCACTTTTCCACCACGGTTGAAGACCAGGTAGTTCCCGCAACCAGCGCAACACCAGCAAATACATTGGCAGCATAGGTATTGCTAAGATGAAATCGGTAAATCGCATAAGCACGATATCTACCCAACCCCCGTAATAGCCAGCTAAGAGTCCCAGAAACGTACCTATAATGACGAGCAGGAGAGTAGCACCCATGGAAACGGCAAGGGGTATTCGCCCTCCTATGAAGAGCCTTACCAGGAAGTCCCTACCGATAAAGTCCGTGCCAAGCCAGTGCACAGACCCCGAGAGGCTATCTACGGTACCTGCGGGGGCGTATGCTTGTGTCGCGTTAGCAGTGTAGCTATCAAAGGGCGAAAATATGGGAACAATAATTACCAAGAGCACCAGCAACGATAAGACGACCAAGGACACTACTCCTGAAACCTGCTTGCGGAAACGCCTCCGGACCATAGTTGAGTGACTAACTTTAGCCACCCTGGCTGTGCCCTCACCGATACTAGCAACGGCCATAGTGGTCCTCCCCAAGTTAGATGAAACAGGAGTATTTGCCCAGTGCTTGGGTTATTACCTTTCTGAGTGCCTGGAGTAGAATACAGTGAAGGCAGCCTTGGATTCCGCAACTTGGCTCTACGCAGCACCGACGGCAACCCGGTCGCTGCCAACTTCAACTCGTGCGCAGCCTTGGATGACCAAACTTTGGTCCCGTCACGTTACGAAAATTGCTATCTACTAACTACGACTTGTAACTGCAGATAGTGCCTACTCTTCGCATGATGCGTCCCAGTAGACCGCGTAACTAGAATATACGCCTAAGCAATGGGGAAGTCGAGTCGGACCTAGGAGCAAGCGTATTCTTTATCCTCTATGTGTAATAACTCGTTCACCTATAGGATGCTGCCTGTAAATTGTAGAGGCCAGCGTAGGTTCCACCAGCTTGCAACAATTCATCATGCGTCCCATATTCAGTTATTGAGCCGTTCTCTAGCACCGCAACCAAACCTGCTATACGTGTAGTGCTAAATCTATGCGTGATGAGCAAGCTGGTCGTACCCGACATAAGAGTAGCAAAGTGGCTGAATATCTCCTGCTCGGCACGGGCATCGAGAGAAGCTGTTGGCTCGTCCAAAACGAGAAAATCAGTATCGCGCATCAGCACGCGTGCTGTTGCTATCTTTTGCCACTCCCCCCCTGAGAGGTCTACTCCCGGTTTTCCCACCGAGCTCTCACTCACAATATATCGGCTAAGAACAGTCTGATAGCCGCTTGGCAATTTGGAGATGGTATCATGTACGCCGACCTGTGTTGCGCATTCCCTCACTAGATCGCTGTTATTCAGGTTGCTGAGATTGCCCAAGCCGATGTTATCGTGAGCACTTAGATCGTACCGCAAGTAATCCTGGAATATGATTCCTATGCGAGACCGCAAGTCATCAGGTCCAAACTCACGGATATCTATTCCGTCCCACAGTATTTGTCCGTGGGTTGGCTCATAGAGTCTCAGCAGTAGCTTCACCAACGTTGTCTTTCCAGCACCATTGAGACCCACTAGCGCCATGCACTGACCGGCCGGAATGTACAAATTGAGGTCCCGGAGGATCCATGGATGCTCAGCGGTGTAACGAAACGAAACACACCTTAATTCAATGCCTAACCGGAGTGGTGGAACGTTACGCGGATGGCTGACTGTAGCTAAAGGTTCAGGCAGCTCTAGTAGGTTATTATACTGTCTGTAGAAAAGCGCACTCTCAGTAGCCTCTCCGAAGACAGAAACAATACCCTGTAAGCCCGATTGCAGACTACCGATGGCAGCCATATACAAGGCGATATCGCCAATTGTTACTTTACCCGCGAAAGTTTGTAATACTACAGCTACAAAAGCCCCGGTAGTAATCAAACTGGAGAGTACAGCAAGTGCAAGTTGCCCTCGCAGAGCGCGTCGTTGCTGAACGCGCTGTGCCGATTGTAGCTCTTTGTAGGTGGACAAGTACCTCGTGAGGAAATAGTCCCCCAAGCCAAATGCTCGAATCTCTTTAGCGTACTGTGGTGCTGATAACAGCCGGGCGAAATAGACGGCTCCGCGCTCCCTGTAACTATTACGAACAGTCAGGTCCACACGTTCCCTACCCAACCTTACATGCAGGTACAGTTCGGGCATTACGGATATTGCTATGGCCAGGGCAAGCGAAGGGCTGAATGAAACGATAAGCCCGAAAAAGCCTACCAGCGTCAGCACATTTTGTACCAAATAGGAGAACATCGACACCACTCGCGTAGGTCCATGTTGTGCCCCGCCAGTAGCAGTGTTGATGGCGTCTTGCAACGCTGGATCTTCGAAGGGCCCTAGACCTGAGATGCTGTTGAGCTTTGTATACATGGTAGTCTGGAACGACACAGCTACTCTACGCCCCGCCTCGGACCGAAGGTAAGTTGCTATAGGCACCACCGCTCGACTACCCACTAGCAACAACATTTGGATTACCAACAGTAGAGTAAGCTGTTGAGTTGTACCAGGGTCTGAGGGGCCATTCGAATTTAGCACTCCAACCACCAGGTCGAGTATGAGTTTTGTCACCCAAGCGCTACTTACTGGGAGAAGGCCCGATAGAGAACTCAAGAGCAAGAGGAATATAATGCCGAACGGATACACATCCCACGCGAGCGAGAGCATTTTGCCTATCAAAGCGAGGAAGAGTTTGGGGTTCTTCAGGTTAGCGCGCATGATTCCTGTCCAGTGCTCTCTGGATTGTAGATAATGACTGCCCGGATCTCAGCCATACTGCGCAATTCCGGAAGGTGAATCGAATGGCAAGCGCGGCGAGCTCGTCTAACTCGCCAGTAATCCCTATCCACTCTCAGAGGTCGTCCGCGGCAACTTAAGCACGACAAGACCAAAGATACTTGAATTAGGGAGCGGACCCCACAACAGCGAGTCGTAGCCGCCAGGCACATAATCACCCTGGACAAATACCGTGCGCGGGGGGATATGCCAGGTGCGATAACCCTGGCTATCATGTTCGGCGGCAACCTCGGGGCGCAAGACTTCGTCTACTTCCTCAAGAGAGGTCTGTATGATGTCACCTGCGATAGCCCTTATCCGCTTGATGTACATATGCGTCGGCACATGTGGTGCCAGGTAGTGCTTACTGGGGCCGACCGCTTGCGCGGGTGAAATAAGGACTATCTGTCCCCGGCGCAGCCAGCGGGCGGGCCAACGTGTTATGGCGAGCACCTGGTCTCCCTCGTGGAGGGCAGGCGACATACTGCTACCAACTACCCGTGCGACAAAAAGATGGGCCTTCAGCAGGGCCATAGATGCCGACAGTATCACAATTGTGCTTGCGAAAATTGTAATGGACTTTCGCATAGCGGTAAGTGGTCCGTCTCTTGAATGTCCCGTCCCAAATGGTCAGGCGGCTGACCGAGTTGCTTTTCAATGTACTAGCTTCTACAGCCAGCGGAGAGTTACCAGGAGGAGAAGGATGAGTGGCAGCCAAGTTATGTGCGCCACTCATCCTATAGGGCTTTAACTTTCACAGGTCGAGAAGAAGTCTTGGAAGTTCGCCGGTAGCAGGTTACAACACGGTGACCAGGGTGTGGTCTGACCATAGGGGTACCCGCCGAACTGGGTGCCGAGCGGCCGGCATAAGTGCGCTAGACTCTTAGAGGTTGCATAACCGTTAATCGGAGCGAACTTTGCTGCCAGGCATCAGTATTCCGTGCTAAGCGGGGCAACTGCTATCGCATTTGACGAAGCATGAATTCCAAATACCCGCTATACAATTGTCGCGGCTCGCAGCGTAGTAGTGGCAGAGCGCTCCCTGGGAAGTGGAACATCCGTTATCACAGCAGGCCGTAGCGCATAGCCAGGCGAAACCATGACAAGCCTTAGCTGTGCCGCCAGGCAGCTTACTGGCCACGGCCGAAACTACTGCGTCGATCAGCCCGATGCGGCTTGTATAGCGATCGACCGCCTGGACGAAGTTTTCGCTGAGGTTAAGCATTGAAGTAATCTCCTTTTCGGTTAGAGGCAAAGACAACACTGTCAACGATATTTAGGCACGTGCGTCTCTCGTCTCATAAACACAAAATAGACACAATTGCCTCGTAATACAGGAACGACCACCTCCTTTAAGTCGCTGCAAGCTCAGTGACCGAAGCCTGAGGGACCTGCCAGGACTCGCTGATCTTCTTCCAATCGCCGCCTGAGAAGTCTGGAAAGCCAGCAGACTGCACTTTGCCCTCTGGACTTACCAGGCAGTAAGCCGGAGTTCCACTGACTCCGTAGTCTCTGAGAAAGGAATTAGTAGCTGGAGGCGCAACGATTATGGGCGTCCTGATTTTGGACTCATTAACCAGTTTAGTGGTGGCTGTGACGTCACCTGTGCTTACCAGAACGAGTTCCACCCCCGCCTTAGCTGCCAGCGGATAAAGGGCCTCATACTTGGGTAGGGACTCCATACAGGGGGCGCACTGAGGTCCAATAATCAGGAAAGCTGTCGTCTTACCCGAGAAATTTGCTAGAGTCACATCTCGACCATCCAGGGTCTGAGCGACAAAATCAGGAGCAGGTTCACCTGGTTTCAGACTGACAAATGGGCCTGACTTGCCTGTGCCCACTGAATTGGTGTTCATCTTACGGATAATCGCGAAAACTAGGACAAGATTAAGAGCTACCATGAGCCACGTGGCCACAGCATTAATCAGAAAAAGTTGATCCAGCTGGTCCATACGATTCATGACCTCCTTGCTTATTGGAACTCACGAAGCTGAAGCCTCACGCGGAGCATAGAGGACGCTGACATCAGCACTATAGCCGGCAGAACCTACGGGCGCTGCCATGTAGCGGCGGACTCAAGAGCACCAGGTCTTTTGGTTGGCATAGTCATGCAAACTCGCGCGCCGGGCCGCAGAAAGCTACACCGTGAATAACAACAAGTTATGAACAGCCGACGTGCACTGCTTAAAACCGGGAGTGCTCTATAGAGTTGAGTGTACACCAGATGGTACTACTATTCAATATTGAAGTATTAATTGGTACTTAAATACCTAAAAGTGAGTACAGCAAGGAATATACTTGAGCGAACTGATGACTAACCGGATGATATAATGGCTCCTATGGAGGTGCAAACGAACCAACACGACCATCACAACAACTATCGAGATGAGCCACCGCCGGATTGGAGGGCCGGAGAACCATAGCGTGAGAGCTGTTGCAGTAGAGTTGTTCACAAAGCCGCACAACCGGAGCGCTGCGCGTTACACAAGCTGCCATAACCCCTGGCGCGAACAAAATGGCAAGCAGGACTAGCTGACGGGCTGTACCCTAGCGCCAACAAAAAGGGCTAAACTCAAGCTCGCTCCTGAGCAGTTTAGGGAACTACCCTCGCTACTCGCACATGCACCACAAGCCGTCGGTGCTGGGACAATGTATAGGTGAGGGAGCGTGTAGCTGCTGTCATTGAGCCGCGGTTTGGTGTCAAATCAATGCCCTGGCAGGTTGGTTATTAGTGGCAAGCGGTTCAGTATTGAAGACTGTCAAAAAAGGCGTCTACAAAAGCATTCATCTGTCGAAACCCCGCTACTATCGTATCTATAGGTATCCTGCAATCTGATTGTGCCAGGTAACAATTCTCATTGAATGTAAGTGTAGCTGGATTGGCTGTGTCCAGCGGGTTGAACCATCATCGTGGGTGCTCGTGATGCTTTACGATTATTTGCTTGTCTTCTTTAGAACCATAGTGGGACTGGTATTTGCGTTCTCCTTTGTGAGCAAAGCCAGAAATATCTCATTGTTCGTGGGTACAATTCGCAGTTTTCAACTTTTTCCAAGGAGTGTCGTGGCACTAGCAGCGAAACTCTTCCTTGCAGGAGAATTAGCAACTGCCATTCTTATGGGTGCTGGGGGTGTGTTTCTGGGGTTTGGTTTTGTGCTTGCAGCCGCACTGCTCTCTATTTTCTCTGTAGCGCTGGGCGTATCTTTGCGACGCAAGATGAATATTACCTGTAATTGTTTCGGAGCCACGGAGAAGCGTATTTCATACGCTGATATCTGGCGTAACAGCGTATTAATACTCTGTACGCTCGCCGGGTGGGTCATAAATAGTCTCGGTGCTGGGGAGCATGAGCAACTGAGTTTCGCATTGAGTAGTTTTGTGTCACTTGGAGCAATTGTGTTCGTAGTTGGACTATTGAACCTACGGTACATAGCTGAATTGTTCCGTCTAGATTAGCAGTTACAACTTGCGAATGGGGAATCTCTGGTCGAAAACTGCGCTTCGTACCATGTTTGCCCTTGTCTGTAGGGTTCGGCCCTATACACGCGCCCCCTTTTAGCCGGTGCACTCGCCGAGTCTACAGCAGCGCGTGACCAGTCTATCCTGCCTGCATCTCCCAGGTTATCGAGCAGCACCTGGTGCAGGTCGCAGCAGGAATTGTCATCAATGGAATTACATCTGGGCACAACTCACCTCTACAGAGGTAAGTTGTAGCAGCCTGTAGCCGAACACGTTCTACATGCGAAGGCTTTGCCGCTACGGTATTGAGCATGGCATTTCGAGCAGGGGATTCCACAAAGCAGGAGAAGGGTTCCACGCGTCCAGGGTCAACTGTGGGAATAGCGCAGCAATTTAGTCCGGAAACGCTGCTGAACGACCTGGCTGCACCCTTTTGCACGCGTACCGAGACGTAGCTGCCGCCGGAACCTAATTCGACTATGAGCATGCACATGCCTAGAGGCGTATAAGAACCAGAAGCTATGGTGCGGTCCTGGAACTCCACGCCATACTGCCCAGAGCACCTAGCAGTACGTTATAGGGAGCGGGGTTCTCAGGGTGTAGCTCGAATCTGGCGCGCTCAAAGTATTGGACTGTATAAGTCTTGCCATCTGCGAGAACTTCTTGAAGTTCCTCGCTTATGGGATATCCGTTAACGGCCAGGCCGCCGTGTGCCTGCCAATAAGCAGTGAAGACAGTGCTGACATTGTGGCCCGTCTCAGGGAAGTACCTGTGAAGCCCGTCATTTAGTGGCGGCACAGCCGTATCCGGCTTGTGGAAGACCGTGCCCAGCCGGGTTAGCAGCACTTCATACGGTGTGCCTGCGTTCTCCGGGTGTAACTCGAAGCGTGCCCTTTCAAAATACTGAGTTCTGTACACCTTGCCATCAGTGGGACTTGCCTCATCGAGCGGCTCGGATACCGGGTAGCCAAACTGCGCAAGGCCACCGTTCTGTTGCCAGAACCGCTCCATGGCTTTACATATGGAGTGGCCAGTCTGCGAGAAGTGAGTTCCACCTGTGCAGGTGTCAGGTCCTCTCTTCCACAGCGAAGCATAAAGTGCGGTCAAATTGAGGTAAAAATCGCCGTAGACCTTGCTCGACTCTATCTGCGTCTGTTCTGACCACTCGTTGAAACTCGTGATAGATGTCCATTCCGGATTGCTTGCAATGGCCGCTTGCCAACTCTCCTCGTAGAGTGCCCCATCACGCCTTGGGAAGAGCTTGGCTGCGTCGCGCTTCGGCGTAATCCGCGTCTCATCCCAACCTGGAATAACCCCAGCGGTCCAGGTGCGCTTTGAGCTACCAGAGTAGCCGTGTTTAGTGTTGTAAGAGTCAACCATGCCGCGGAATTTAGCGTTTACTTGCATCAGGTTTGTATTGTTGTCCCACTTGCCGCCACTATACAGGTGGATGTTGTCGAACACATCCAGGTAGCTGATGTTAGTGGTCTCTACTGACCACAGTTGCGACTGAGAAGGATCGACAATCTGACGCACTTGCTGCCACTTATCGACAGACCCGAGCGATTGTGGAGACCAGAAGAATACCACCGGCTTGCCGCCGACCCGTAGGTAAGCCGGGTGAGCGGAAAAGCGTGCCAGTGCCTTTGAGAGTTGTTCGGATACTTCTCCGTGCTTCATGGCGTCCGGGGTCTCAAAATAGATGGTGACTTTGAATCCCTGTCGAGCAGCTTCATCTAGAAGCTTAGGTATATTAGAATCTGTCTCGGTGCCTGTACCCGACCATGCTGCCACAAATGCATCTATGCCGGCGGCTTTTGCTTCGCGCACGTGGCGGGCGATAACGTCAGGGCGGTCGGAAACGTATGGTTCCACGGGACGGTCGTTCAGTTGGCTTGACTCAAAGAAGCCGGGGCCATACCACATGTAATAGAAGGCGAGCACTAGCTTTTCACCCGCAACCGTGGTTGCGGGTGCGGCCAGGGAGGCGGGAGCGGGACCAGAGACGAGCGTGAGCAGGGCAGCAAGAACGAGCAGGCATCTAAAGGGGCGGCCCGAGCGCGGTCTGGTGATGAAGGGCTTGCGCGCCCTGCTGGCTTGTTTCAGATGTTGCGGCATAGGAGAATTGCAAGCAGAATAGTGCTCTGCTTGCAATTCTACCAATCTACCACGAGAAAGAACAGGGCTACCGTGCGGGACTTTAGTACTTGATCTCGCTAGCCTTTGTGCTCAAGATAATACTGGTACCCCTCGAATACGCGCAGTCCGCCTTCTCTAACCTCAACCACGCGCTCCGGGTAGTCGTGGAGGAAGGCCCGGTCGTGGGCGACCACGATGACGGTGCCTTCGAACGCCTCCAACGCCTGCTGGAAGTGCTCGCGGCCGTCGATGTCGAGGTGGTTCAGCGGCTCGTCAAGGAGGAGCAGGTTGCAGCCGCGCAGTACGAGCACGGCCAGTTGCAGCCTGCTCCGCTCTCCCAGGGAGCACTCGTCAACGCGGCGGAAAACGCTGTCGCCCTCGAACAGGAAGAAGTGCAGGAAGCTGCGGGCCTCCGTCTCGCTCATGGGGCGCTCGTTGAGCACGGTCTGGAGCACGGTCGCGTCGGGGCGGAGGGTCTCTTGCTCCTGCGACAGCCTGCCCAGCCGCACGCCCGAGCCTATCCTGAGGGTGCCGGCATTGGGGTGCAACGTGCCATCTATGAGCTTGAGCACGGTGGACTTGCCCGCGCCGTTCGGCCCCACGAATGCCACACGCTCGCCGTAGCCCACGTCGAGGGACGCGCCTTGCAGGATAGTAGGGCCGCCGGGGTAGCGGAAGGTCACGTCCTCCATGTGGAGCACCGCCCGGCCGCTGGGGGGCGGGGTGCCGAAGTCGAGCTTGAGCCACCAACTAAGGGCGGGCTTGTCCACGCGCTCCTCGGAGTCCATGTAGCGTTCGAGCTTGGTTTCGCGGCTCTTAGCAAGCTGGGCCTTGCGGCGGGCGGACCTGCGGACGTTGGGCTGGCGGGGCGTGGTGCCGCGCTCTATGTCGAGCGCCCAGCCCTTCCAGCGTGCGATATCGGTCCTGACGCGGGAGACGTATTCCTGCTGGCGGGTCCACGCCTCGATGTGGGCCAGGCGTTCTTGCTCGCGCGCCTCCGCGAAGTCGCTGTAGTTGCCGGGGTAACTTTTGGCCGTGCGGGTGGCGGGGTCCAGGTAGATTACGCGCGTTACGGTTCGGTCGAGGAACTCGCGGTCGTGGGAGACGATGAGCACTGAGTTGGGGTAGCTACCAACGAACTCCTCCAGCCACTCAAGGGCCTCAACGTCGAGGTGGTTGGTAGGCTCGTCCAGCAGCAGCAGGTCCGGCTCCTGCATGAGGAGGGTTGCCAGGCCCAGCCGGGTCTTCTGGCCGCCGCTAAGCTCGCCCACCTTTGAAGAGGCGGGGATGTCGCCCAGGCCCAGCCCTTGCAGGATGGCGGCGGTCTGGTGCTCTCGCTCGTAGCCGCCCAGCGCCTCGTAGCGGGTGAGGGCGTCGTTGTAGGCCTGCATAGCGAGATCGACGTCGGCGGCGGTGGTTAGGGCGTCGGCGGCTAGCTGCAAATCGGTCTCGGCGGCGGCAAGCTCGCCCTGCGCGGCGGCTATCACCTCGGAGATGGTGCGGCCCGTAACGTCGCTGAAGGACTGCGCCAGGTAGCCGACCCGGAGGCCGCGCGGCGAGAGGACGACAGTGCCGCCGTCGGGGGTTTCCTGGCCGGTTATGACTTTGAGGAGGGTCGATTTGCCGGAGCCGTTGGGGCCGATGAGGCCGACGTGCTCCCCGTCGTTGACGATGAGGTTTACCGCGGCGAGGACTGTGTTGACGCCGTAGCTCTTAGAAAGGTTCTGTACTTGCAGCATGGTGCCTCCGCCGGAGACACTATATGTCTCCGCACTAGCGAGTGGTCAGGTCGAGTGCTGTTTTGGTGGAGGCGCTGCGCACGATAGGCTCCTTGCTAAGGCCAGTGGACGACCAGCCGCATCTGCCGGGAGATGGGGCCTGGTAGTGTTAGTATAACCGAAGGGGCGGGGGAGGGAATAGGCTTTTAGATGTAAGTTGCCATGCACCCGCTGGTGGAGTGCAGAGCTACAAACGAGGCACCGGACTCGCCAGCCGGTGCCCGGTTGTGCAAGCGAGGTAACACAAGGTGCCAGCCGACGCCCCGCGATTGAAATCGGGGGCTACACAATGCAAAGTCCCTGCGGGACTGGCTGTGTGCTATGTGTCTCTACCGGGAGAATAGCGGGCTATGGGTAGTCCCCTTGTGGGACTTGGTAAGGTGTAGCCCCCGATTTCAATCGCGGGGCGTCGGCTGGCACCTTGTGTGGTTGTATTTGTGACGTTCCTTCCTTTGTTTGCATGGTACTCACGATGGCAAGGGTGCGGCGGTGGGGCCACTTGCCTGAATTTGTTGAGGGCGTGGGTGGGGAATTGATGCGGTCGCGGCGGTTGCGACCACCAGGGGCGCGGCTAACGCTCGTAAGTTGAGGCGGCACGGTTCAAGCGGTCGAGAAGCCGCCCACCTGCTTCCTTGAGGTCCGGCCGCTCGTTCATGAGCCGTTCGAGGTCCGAGGCAGCGGCTTCTAGCTGGGTGCGGGCATCCTCGAACCCGGCGTTGAGGGAGGCGCCTTTCAGGGCGGCCCCGTCCGTGCCGCGCGTGTAGGTGGCGGCGGACTTTACGGCCTGGTCGTATGCGCCGGCCGCGCCTTTCGAGTCGCCGGAGGCCAGGAGGGCAAGCGCCAGGTCGGCACGTGCGGGTAAGTAGTCGCCGTTTATCTCCACGGCGGCCTGGAGGAACTTGCGCGCCAGGTCGTAGTCGCCCGCCCAGGTAGAAGCCGCGCCGAGGCTGTCGAGGGCCAGGATCATCTGAGCGCCTTCTGCCTTGCGTGCCTCCGCAGGCAAAATATCGATGTATCTCTGCACCTCCGGGAGCAGAGTCTTTATGCCCGCGCGTGCGTCATGGCCGTCCCGAGCGAGTTCGAGCAAGTCGCGGCCCAGGCCCACAAGCTCCCGCACTCGCACCTCGACCGGCTCTGTTTCAAGCCGGGTGTGGAACTCGGTGAGGGCGCGCGCCGCGTCGTCTCCCTTGTCCTGGGCGAGTAGCACGACCACCTTCTTGCCCCAGAGGGTCGCGATGTCGCCGGAGAACTCAGCCGCGCGGTCGAGGGTCTGTAGGGCGGCTGCCGCGTCGCCGCTGCGGTACTGCGCCCACGCGAGCGACCAGGCACCCACCGGGTCGTGCGCGTACTTGCCGGTGTAGCCGGTCAGCAGTTCGACCGCGCGATCCACGTCGCCCGCCTGTAGCGCATCGGTGCCTTGCTTGAGGAGGTTATCACCAGCGCAGGTAAGGCTCTTCAGGTAGTCGTAGCCCTGGTCGAGGGGCTCGGCGGCCCGCGCTTGCAACTCGGTGGCTTTGGCGGCAAGCGTCTCGTGAAGCCTGGTATATTCGTCTACTTTGGCCTGGTCGTCCACCCAATCGTAGTAGAAGGTGGCGAAGTATGCGGCAAGCGAGTAGTCGTTGTAGACCGTGTAGTCGAGGTTTAGCTCGCCGAGCGTGGGGGACTCCGGCGGGTTCTTGTCGATGAGATCGGCCGCCGTGCGGGCGTGGTCGAGGGCGTGGTTCAGCATTTCGCCCGCGCCCTCCTTGTCCTGCTGGAGGAACTTCATCAGGTAGCTGCTGCGGTAGAGGTTGGACAGGCTGGAATGCGCCTCGGCAAGCTGGCGTGGGGAAAGGTGGCGGTCGGATTCGAGCACGGCGGTGGCGTCGTCAAAGGCGCGCTGCCAAACGCGGTCGAGGACTTCCTGGTCCACCGTACCGCCCATGCTGGAATAGAGGCTCACGTAGCTATTGAGATTGCGGCTGTAGCGGGCGGCGAAAATGACAGGCTCCGCGGTGTCGGGGTCGGCTTCCTGCGCCCAGCGGACGATGTAGGGACGCGCGCCCTCTTTCATGGCGAGCATGCGCTTGATGGTCTCCGGGTCTTGCACTTGGTCAGTGAGCACCTTGCGGAGCGTGCGGGTGTCCCCGATGGGCGAGTAGCCGTAGGCCGGGTCCATCAGGGCGGCCATGCCCCCCGAACTCTCCAGGTAGGGGGAGAAGTCGGCAAGGGCCTCCATGTTCTCGGGTTCCACCAGCAGGAGGAGCAGGTCGTACGTGCCCGCCACGTCCACGGTTGTCAGGTAACGCTCGAGGGCCTGCACGTTAGTCGGGTCCACGGCCAGGATGGCGTCGGCGGTTTCCTTGACCTTGTCGAGGTAGCCGATGTCGGAGGATGTGGCGTTCAGCGAGTACCTGAGCAGCATGTAATGCAGGTCGGGCAGGCTGGCGGGGTTGAGCTTGAGCAATTCCTTGCGCTGTTGGGTGGACTCCGGGCTCATCAGGCTCTGGTCGCGCAGGACGGTGAGGCCGGCGACGGTGCGGTGCAGGTTGGCGTTGCGGGGGTCCTTGTCCAACTGGTCGTAGGCGATGCCGTAGGCCTCTTCGCACGCGCCGGAGCGGTAGAGGAAGCGGGCGGCGGCGGACATGGCGCGGCTGTCCTCGGGCCTGGTAGCCAGGGCGCGCGCCTCATCGCCTACACGGGCCAACCAGAGTTGCTTGGCGTCGTCGTCCTTGTTGAGCAGGGCGATGTCGAGCAGGCGCGAGTAGGCGTTGCCGGCCGTTTCGTGCAACTGCCGAAAAATGGCGGGATTGGAGAGGGCGGTTTCGTCCTGGTCCAGCGTCTCTTTCAGGCGAAGGGCCTTCCTGAGCAAGGTTTCGGACGCCTCGGTCTCGTAGGAGTAGAAGTAGAGTTGCGCACGGCTGATGTACGCCTGGGCCAGCACGAGGCGTTCCTGCACGCCGGGCTGGTTAATGCTCTCGCCCGCACGGATGGCGCTGTCGAATGCCTCCGCTGCCTTTGCGTCCTGTTCCAGCAGGTAGTAGGCGTTGCCCATGTACAGGTAAACCAGGGAGTCGCTCGAACTGCCCAGCCCGCCGTTACCGACAGCGTTCCGGAAGTGGGCAATGGCGGCGGGGTAGCGGTCGCGGTCGTACAGGAGCACGCCCGCTGCCGCTTCCATGAGCCTGGTGGTGTCGCTGCCTTCGAGACGGGGCACTTCCAGGCCGTCTTTCGTGCGCGCCGACAGCCGCTCCGGCTGGCCCGCCCCGGCCTCCTGCGTCACGGGGATTTCGATACCCAGGCTGGGGTCAGCGAACACCAGGTAGGCCACGAACCTGCGCTGGTCGGGGGCTTGCCGGGCGGGTGAGGCCACACCGGGCACCCGCAGCCCGACGGTGCCCCCGCCGGAAGTGGCTTTCACCTCGTTGTAGATGATTACGGCGTGCGCGTGGATGCGCCTGGCGAACCGCTGGGCCTGGGAGGTGTCTTTGGGGTCGAACGAGACAGGCAAGTCGCGTAGCACAATCTCGTCGCCGTGGCCTAGCTGCCGCAGCCGCAGGCTCTCGGCCAGGGTATCGCTGGCGATAGTGTTGCCGACCTGCCGGGTGAACGCGATGCCAATCTGGCCGTCGGGGACGGGTAGCTCGACGTTCCAGAGGTACTGCTGGTAGAAGTACGCGCCGAAGAGGATGGCGCTAATCATGCCGAACGCGCTCACGCCCTTCATGCTGCGCAGGGAGGACTGCACGCGGAAGTAGATGTTGCGGCGCTTGCTCTTGCGCCCGCCGGGAGAAGCTGGGACTGCGTCGTGCCCGGGGAAATGGTGCCTGGCCTCACGTGCCTGGTAGCGCCGCCACCAGACGAACAGGCCCACGGTGACGGCCAGCGTAAGGAGGGCGAGGGCCAGTAGCAGCCATTCGTTCCACTGCGACCACTGGACTACCAGGCCGCTGAAGCTTTTCCAGAACTCGTAAGGAGAAAAGAGCTTGAAAGAGAGGTCCTGGCCCTCGCTCGCCAGGCCAAGCTGCACCAGTAAAAGCACGAAAAGGACAGTGGCGGTGGAGGTGACGATACCCTTGGCAGTATCGAGTATCCAGTTGCGCAGCCCTTCCTCGAAGCGCGCGCCGAGGTCCTCGGGGTCGGTAGGTGCCGGCCTGGGGGCCTCGGGCACGGAGGGGGCTTCGGCAGCGGCCTGGAGAGCCGAGGCGTTCTCGGCGGTGGGAGCAGTGTCGAGCACCGTGGCAGCCACTGCCGGAGGGTGAGCTTCGGCGGTTGGCGTGGCAGGCGGTTCTAGAGCCTCGTTTACGGGAGGGCCATTCTCTTCAACTTCCTGCATCGGTTTGTTAGTCCTTTTTGTATGCTTCTTTTATATGCGTGGTCTTTATGTGACGCTTATCTGGTCCATGGTTATCTGGTCTATCTGTGCGTTTTTCTGATGATTATATGCCCCGCTGCTCGGCCCGTCGTCGGACCTGAGGTGCAACGCCGATGCTACTAAGGTAGTACCGGAGAGAGGCGCGACGCGGAAATGGTAAGGAGGAGGAGGCTGACCGGGACCTAATGCTCGACGCGGTAAGCTACCAGCGCATCGCGGTCAACGACGTACAGGATGCCGTCAGGGCCGTACGCCATGCCGAGCGGGTTCTGCAAGCGGGGGGTGCCGAGAGTGGTCTGCGAGCGTTGCACGTTGCCGGTAGTCTTGTTGATGGAGAAGATGCCAGCTCCGCAACTTACGTCCAACCACTCGCCTGCTGAGACTAAGTACATGGGCTGGCAAGGCAGGTCGTAGTCGCGCACGAACTCGCCCTCGGCGTCGAGGCGTTGCACTCGATTGGAGGAGCTTTCGGCAGCGTAGATGGTGCCGTCCGGCTCTACTACCACCCCGACGACATTATTGAAGCCCCCCTTCTCGCCCCCCGTGCCGGATACAGGGCCGCTGCCGTCGCTGTTGTACTTGCGGACCTGGGACCCCCTCATGTCAGACAAATAGAGGGTGCCGTCGGCCGTGAAGTAGAGCCCCACGGCGATCTCAGATTTACCCGCCAGGAGCAACTCTTTGACAACGACGCCGCTCGGTTCCATTACATACATGGGGTGAGGCTGCTGGTCGTTGTTGAGCACGTAGAGCAGGCCGTCCGGGCCAGCCTTCACGTCGCCGGGGTGCTTGAAGGGGGCCGGGCTGCCGTCCTTCACCGGCTGCACGAGCTTGTAAGCGCCGGTGGCCGTATCCAACTCACCGACGGTGTTACTGTCGTAGTCCGTGATGTAGAGCTTGCCATTCAGGTAGCCGATACCGCGCGGGAGCTTGGGGACGGGGTCCAGCGCCCAGCGATGTTGCTCGACCAGTTGAGTCTTGTGTTGCAGGTAGTCGAAGTTCATGGCGTACCACCCGGCGCTGATGCTCATCAGGCTTACCGCCCAAATGACGCCGTGGGCCATGTAGGGCAATCTACGGACGCCTCTGCGGCGCATGAGCAGGACGTAGCCCAGCAGTGCGATAGCCACCGCCACGGCGACTACCTGGGCGGTGGCGCTCGGGTGGGTGTACTCATCGATTGGGGTGAAAAGGGGTACGAAGTCGCGCACGTTCAGGTTGAAGGGCCACTCGGATGGGGGCCGGCCCAGGATAGCCTGGCTGGGCCACATGTGGCGCGCGTCGTACATCGTGATGGCCTGGAAGTAAAAGCCGGGGAGGGCCAGGAGCACGTAGAGGGCTTTGTAGAGCCAACTGTTGGCAAGGGCGGCCAGGGAGGCGGCCAGGAGTGCGGCGAGGAGGGGCACGAAAGTGTTCCAATAGCGGGCGGGCGGGCACCACACCCCGTTCCACCACTCGTACGCAACGATTACGGTCATGTAAGGCACGATGAGCAGGGCCATCAGGATCAGCAGACGCCGGGCAGAACTAAGCCCCGACCTGAGCATGGCGACGATGCCGACGATTGCCAGGAGGTAGATGGGCGCGTTGGGGAACAGGCCCATGTTGCGGTCGAAGAAGGTGCCGAACGCGCCGTTCAGCCATTTCGCCAGTTCCTCCTGCCCGCGCCAGGGCCAGTGGAAGAGCGACTCCTGCCCGCGCGTAATGCTGCCGCCGCCCGCAGGGAGGACCTGGCCGTGCAAGTTCAGGTTGAAGAGCGCGAGTGCCACACCGGCTATGGCGATGGGTAGCAGGAGCAAGCCAAGCTGCCGGACGGCGCGCGAGCTGGGGCGCGAGGGCCAACGTACACCGTCGGTCTCCGCCGGGCCGTCTGTAGCGGCCAACGGCCCCTGCCGCCAGGACCTCCACCACTGCACGAGGGCATAGATGCCCAGGACACCGGCGATTGGCGCGCAACGGAACGCGAGCCAGGGGATGTAGCCTATACAGAAGCCGATAAGCAGGAAGCGCCAGGGGCCGTTGGTAGCCCAGCCGAAGGCAAGGCGTCGTAATGCGTAGACCATCAGCAGGCCGACGGGCAGTTCGGTGAAGAGGAGGTAGGAGTAGCTCATCAGCGGGGTGCTGAAGGCAAGGGGCAGCCACACGGCCAGCCCGATCCAGCGCTTGCCGCTGATCTCGGTGCCCAGGAGAAAGAGGTTCGTGGCAAGCAGCGCACCCAGTATGCACATAAAGACCACGGTGGCGGGCCACCACAACTGGAACAGGTCACCAATCAACCAGGCGGGTATGATGAGCACCGAGAGGCCGGGCAGGTGGGCGGCGTACCATTCCTCCTCGGGTTTCGCGGGGGTAACGCCGAGTTGCGGGGGCAGGGGGTAGGGCGCGCTCATGCCGACGAAGCCCTCGGGGTGAGGGGCTAGCTCGTAGAACGTGCGCTCATCCCGGTCGTTGTAGTTGTTGTTGAGTATCAGGTCGCCGTCTTTGAGCAGGCTGATGGTGTCCATCAGGTAGAAGGGCTGGTCGCCGGTGGGGGGGCTGCTGTAGAGCAAGAAACGGGGGATAAGGACGAGATATACAGCAAGGGTGATGGCGAACACGAGCAGCGTCCAGCGCCTGGGCACGGCGGTCTGCGGCAGGTCGGCATCTGGCCCGGGCTCGGGCAGCAGGGCGGGTCCCGCTTCAGCTTCATCGGGTGGGGCCCAGGCGGTCTCTTCTGAGGGGAGCCAGGGCCGCATCGGCGCACGACCTTCTGGGAAATCAGGGTTAGACATGTATGTTGCAGTAGGTCACTAGAGTAAGTTTTTGGCCGGTGCGATACGCGCTATAAAGCCCCCGGCACGCCAGGGTCTTTGATGAACTGATAGTCTTTATGGCCCGCTCGTTCATCACCAGGCTCATGCCTCAAGGGGAGATATCAGGCCGTGTTGTGTGCCCGGCGGGACTCGAACCCGCGACCCTACGATTAAAAGTCGCATGCTCTACCGACTGAGCTACGGGCACATTTCGACGTTAGCCCGCTCGTCCGGCCAGGGACATGACAGGCCAACGTACCATTATACCAGAAACCGGCAGGGCCTATCCAAGCTCGGATGTCGTTCCGGAGGGCACAGTGGCCGCACTTTCAGCTTCGAGCTGCACGCAGAATTGGGCGATCTCGCGGTTCATCTCGTCTATAAATTCTTCGTTCCAGGAGTGCTGCCCGCCGTGATAGACGTACAGGTGCCGCTCCGGGTGCCCCGCCGCTATGCCTTCCAGCACGGGCAGGGGCGCGGAGAAGTCGTGCTCGGAGGCGAGGATGAGGAGGGGGCTGCTTATGGAGGGTAGAATTGTGCGGGCATCGGTGAGCATCAGGTCGTGCAGTAGCTCGCCCGCAGCTGCGAGGTCGGCCTGCTGCTTGTGGTCTATGTCGCGCTCGGCAAGCTCGGGGATGGCGTCGGGCGGCTCGTGCAGGATTATCTTGTGCATAAGCCAGTCGCTGGCGCGTAGGGTGTTTACCAGGGAGCGGAGGGGGCCCACCCGAAGACCGTAAGCCACAACGGGCCTGGCCCACTTGGCCGCGATGGCTACTTTCCCCAGGAAGGGCAGGTGGAGCACCTGTCCGGCCACGTGCTGCTTGTTGTCGAGCGCGTATCGCACGGAGATGGGCGCACCCGTGGCGACGCTGGCGAGCACAATTTGCCTGTCTTGCAGCCCCAGCACCCGCAGGAGCTCCTCCAGCCAGCGCGTGTAGCCGTCTATGTCATGTTTGTGCGGCGGGGGCAGGGGCTTCGACTCGCCGCAGCCCGGCAGGTCGGGCAGCACGACGCGCCAGTCCTGGGGCACGCCCTGGATGACGGGCCAGAACGAGTCGCCGCCGCCCATGAGGCCGTTGATGCCGACGTAGACGTAGCGGGCGTCTTGCGGCCCCCTGGCGGTGTAATGGACGTGCGTGTCGTAGACGCTTGCCGAGCGGGTTTCCATCTGCGGGCTTAGTTCCAAGCTGTGTAGCCTCCTGAATGCGCATCGCTATACTGAACGATACAGGGAGGGGTGTTGCAATCGCTGTGCCGTTGTGAGCTACAGCGCGGGGCGTCCACACGGGCACGCAACTTGCTCCTCAAATCGTGGCGCATGAGCCAGTAATCAATCCAGGAGGACAGTAATGCCGGAAATTCTAAGTGACAACACGTACAACCTGCTTGCCATTCTGTTGAGCAAGCTTGAGGGCCTCGAAGCCTACGACACCTACTTGCAGGATGCTAACGACGAAAGCCGGAAGATCATCGAGCAGATCGCCCGCGACGACGAGCGGCATGCGGAAATGTTGCGCTCGGCAGTCGAGTCGATGGTGAAGAACGGCGGGCTGAAGTAGGCCGGAGCCAAAAATAAGCCCACCCCACATTAGGGTTGGCTAATAGCTACGAACACAAACGCGGCCTCCTTCTAGCGGGCGCCGCGTTTGACTTCCCCTAGAAGCGCCTCCAACCTGCGCGCCTGCTCCTGCCGGGTGTAGCGTTCTCTCACGTACTCTTGCCCCCGGCGGCCCATTTCCCGAGTCAGCTCCGGCTGTGCCCTCAACTCGCTTATGGCACGGGCCAGGGCTTGTGGGGCCTCCGGTGGCACCGCTACTCCTCCGCCTGCCTCGCGTAGCACCTCCACTGCCTCGCCCGCCACGCTCAGCGCGACCGCCGTGCCGCAGGCCCAGGCTTCAAACATCTTGGAGGGCAACGCGCCGTAAAAGACCGGCTCGTCCTTCAGGGGCACGATAGCGCAATCGGCCATAGATAGATAGGCGGGCATCGCGGCGGCGGGTACCTCGGGCAGCATCCTCAGATTGGTGAGGCCGAGCGACTCGCACTGCTGCAAGAGAGCCGCCTTCCTCGGCCCTTCGCCCAGCATGACGAACTGGATACGGGGCTCATCTTGTAGGAGATTCGCTGCTTCCAGCAACGTCTCCAAGCCCTGCGCGATGCCGTGCACGCCCGCGTATAGCGCGACAAAAGCCCCTTCCAGGCCAAGCTCGCGCCGCAGCCGGGCAGCGCCTTCCGCGTCGTGCCGGAAGAGGTCCGTGTTGGCCCCGTTAGGTATCAGGGCGAGTTTCTTCGGCGGGATGCCTCGTTGCAGCAGGCGGGCGCGGATGCCCTGCGTCACGGTGACTACGCGGCTGGCGCGGGCGTAGAGCAGCCGTTCCAGCTTCTCGGCCAGGGCTATAGCGCGCGGGTTGCTCAACTCGCCCAGGGCCACGGCGGACTCGGGCCAGAGGTCGCGTACCTCGAATACCAGGGGTACGCGCCGGACAAGGGAGGCTACCAGGCCGGCAGCGCCCACGAACAGGGGCGGGGAGGTGGCGTAGACGAGGTCGTAGCGGCCTCGCAACAGGCTCCCGGCGAGGGCGGCCATGCCCATGTAGCTGAGATAGAAGCGCATGCGAGTGGCGAATGTCTTTTGGGGGGAGGTCCACACCCAGAGCCGGAACACGTCAACTCCGTGCTCCACGCGGCGCTCGGAGAGGCGTCCCCTGTAGGCGGGTGGGATGATGCCGGAGGGGTGGTTGGGCACCTCGGTTACTACCGTGACGTGGTGGCCTCGCGAGGCGAGATAGCGGCTCATCTCGAAGGCGCGCGTCTGGGTAGCGCCTACTTCCGGGGGGAAATACTGCGTGAAGTAAAGAATGCGCATGCTCAGAAGGCCAGGCTTGGCTCGGGCTGCCTGTTCACCACCTGGGGCGCGGGGATGGGGGCCGTCCCGGCTATGTGCAGCCGCCACCAGGTCACGAGGTTGAGCATCTTCCACAGGTCGAGCGACCTATCGCGCGTGCCGGACTGGTGCTCCTCCAACGCATTGAGCACGTAGTCGCGGTCCAGAAGCTCGAACGACCGCACCTCCGGCGAGTCGAGTTGCTCCCTGACCCAGCCCGCGAGGCTCTCACGGAACCAGATATCGACGGGGGTCGGCATGCCCATCTTGTCGGTGCGCTTGTAAATGGAGGGCGGGAGCACATCCTTGACGGCGGCCTTGAAGATGTGCTTCATATCGAGGTGCTTCATTCTGAGGGGGCTGGGCACGCGCGACGCTAGCTCGATGAGGCGGTAGTCAAGCAGGGGCGCTCGCGACTCGAGGGAGAAGGCCATGCTGGTGCGGTCCTCTACTTGCAGGAGCGCGGGCAGGTACCACTTTAGATCGTAGTACATGACGGAGCCGAGCGGGGTCCTCTTACCTCGCGTGGTGGCGGGGGGTTTTCCCTTCTCTCGCGTTGTGGCTGCCTGGCGGAACGCAGGCCCGGCCCACGGCCCCAATTCGGCGGAAGCTCTGAGGCGGGCTTTCCTGCCGCGCACCAGCGTCTTCAGCAGGGTCATGCGCGTGTTGGAGCGGCTGAGCAATACGGCGGCGCTCTTGAGCACGTCCAGCAGGAGCCTGGGGCGCTTGCGGGCGGCCCGGAGGAGGCTGCTGAAGTAGGCCGGGACGTAGCCGAAATACCCCGCCCACGCTTCGTCGCCGCCCTGCCCGCCGTTGATGACTATCACCCCCGCCTCGTTGGTGATGCGGCACACGGCCCATTGCAGCAAGATGCCCGGTCCGGCGGCAGGCTCGTCCATGTGCCAGACTATGCGCTCGAACAGGCATTGCAGGTCATTGGAGGTAGGCAGGGTTTCGCTGTGGTCGGTGCCGTACTGCTTCACTACCTCCTGGACGTACTTGCGCTCGTCGTAGGCTGGCCCCTCCGCGAAGGCCCCCGCGAAGGTGCGGACCCGCTCGCCGCTGTCTCGCAGTCTGCGGCTGAGGAGGGCGACCACCGAGCTACTGTCGAGGCCGCCGCTGAGGTGCGCGCCGAGGGGCACGTCCGAGCGCAGGCGCAGGCGCACCGAGTCTTCGAGGAGGGCGCGCGTCTGTGATACGTAGTAGCTCTCGTCGTGCTTATCAATGGGGTCTTCGGAGTCGGGGGCGTCCCACCATTGGCGTAGCTGAAGCCCGCTGCCATCAACCAGCATGTAGTGGCCCGGGAGCAGGCGTTTGATGCCGTCAAACCAGGTATGCTCACCGGTGGTGAACATAGCGTTCATGTACTCGGTGATAGCGGCGAAGTTGGGCCTCGCATCGAGGCCGGGGTAGGCGAGCAGGGCCTTTATCTCGGAGCCAAACACCAATCGCTCGCCGTCCCAGTGGTAGTAGACGGGCTTCACGCCTATGCGGTCGCGGGCGATGAAGAGTCGCTGCTTGCGACTGTCCCACAGGGCGAAGGCGAACATGCCGTTGAGGCGGGGCAGGCACTCGACACCCCATTCCTCGTAGGCGGCGAGCAGCACTTCTGTGTCCGAGTGCGACCTGAAAGTGTGGCCCAAAGCCTCCAGTTCGGGTCGTAGCTCCACGTAGTTGTAGACCTCGCCGTTGAAGACAAGGTGGAGGTTGCCGTCGTGGCTGTGCATGGGTTGGAGGGCGGCGTCCGAGAGGTCGATGATGCGCAGGGCGCGGTGAGCGAGGGCCGCCCCGCCCTCGGTGAAAAAGCCGTCGCCGTCTGGCCCTCGGTGGGCGATGCGTTCGGCCATGCGCCTGAGCACGTCCATGTCAGGGGGTGTGCCGTTCCTGTTGAAAATGCCTGCAATGCCACACATATGCCCAGTATAAGGCACCACCGCACGGCGGCACAAGAGGCCCCCCCAGCCTTATAGGAGACGGAACCGCCAAGACGCCAAGGACGCCAAGAACGACGCCAAGACCAGGAATGGTTGGGGGCGAAAGTAGGCGTATAGCATGCGATGTGCGGAAGAAGGGACCAAACGTGTGATGGTGTGGCTATGAAGGGAGATTCTATCTACAGATAGTAACTCTTTAACATCGGTAGATTAGATTCCTGGGACTAGGGCACCCAAACCCTTTGATAATCTTGGCGCGCTCTTGGCGTTCTTGGCGTCTTGGCGGTTCCGTCTCCTGCTCACACTGCGCGGGGCACCCGGTTTGCTTGCCGAAGGAGGCGCGGAGTGCTACAATTGGCCTAGCCCACAGAGGTTATGTCTCCCTTCCGACCGCCGCAAGACCTGGAGTTTAGGAGTAGCTTTGCCTACGCGTTTTGCACGGGCCACCGCGCTCGTCATTGCATTTTTGCTGGTACTGCCGGGCTGCTGGCCCTTCCAGCAATCGGAAGCCCCGCAAACGCAGGGCACTCCTTCCGCCCGGCAGACCGGCACACCACCGGGCCAGGACTTCGACCTCACGCCTTTACCACTGGCCGCGGACGCTCTCAATATCGCCGGGCAGACCGACGACCCGCCGAGCCTCGACCCCGCCCTTGCCACCGACGGCTACTCGCTGTTCGTCATCCGCCAGTTGTTCGGTGGGTTGGTGACTTTCGATGGCGACCTGAACGTGGTGCCGGACATCGCGGCGAGCATGCCTAGCGTTTCGGCGGACGGGCGGGTCTACACGTTCCGGCTGCGCCAGGGCGTGAAGTTCACCGATGGGCAGGAGGTCACGGCCAGCGACTTCAAGTACTCGTTCGAGCGGGCCACGGACCCGAAGCTGTCCGGCTCGCTGCCGCCCACCCAGTTGCCTGCCGGGCTATTCCTGAACGACATCGTGGGCGTGATGGACAAGCTCGAAGGCAAGGCTACCGAGATTGAGGGCGTGAAGGCACTGGACCCCAGCACGCTGGAAATCACGATTGACGAGGCTAAGAGCTATTTTCTCTCCAAGCTGACCTCCGGCCCGGCGTTCGTAGTGCAGCGCGCCAACGTGGAGGAAGGCCCCAGGTGGACGGAACACCCTCGCGGCACGGGGCCGTTTCGCCTGGAGAAATGGGTGCACAACGACCAGATGGTGCTTGTAGCTAACGACCTGTATTACGCCGGGCGTCCCGCGCTCTCGACCGTGAACATCTGGATGGGCGCCAACGCCACGGGCGAATTGCAGCAGTACGAGGTGGGCGGCCTGGAAGTGGCGAACGTGCCGGTGGAGGACATCTACCGCGTGACCGACCGCAACAACCCGATGTCGAAGGAGCTTCAGTCGGTGCCAGAGCTGTCGGTGACGTACCTGGGGTTCAACCTGCGCCAGAAGCCGTTTGACGACCCCAAGATACGGGAGGCGTTCGCCCTGGCTATCGACAGGCAGAAGGTAGCCAGGGTGATGTTCCAGTCGCGGGTGCAACAGGCGAGCGGATTCGTGCCGCCGGACATGGCAGGGTACACACCGCCCGAAGCCACCCTGGGTTATGACGTGACACGCGCGCGGCAGTTGATAGGGGAGTCCACCTACAAAGAGGCAAAGAACCTGCCGAGGGTGAGGCTCTACACGCCCGGGGACGCTATCGCTCCCATGCTGCAAGAGGTGTACAGCCAGACGCTGGGGATAGAAGTCGAGGTGCACGAGGTGGAGTGGAGCGACTATCTCGAAGGGCTGGCCCGGCACGAGTACCCGATGTTCACGCTGACGTGGAGCGCGGACTTCCCAGACCCCGAGGCTATGCTGGGCAGTCTCTTCCGCTCCAACTCGCCGGAGAACCTCACCGGGTACCGCAACGCTGACGTGGACGCGGCGCTCAGCATCGCGGGCACCGAAAAAGACCGCCAGAGCCGCATGAACGTCTACAGGGAGGTGGAGAGGCGCATCTTGATGGACCTCCCGGCGGTGCCGTTGTACCACTCGGTATCGTACACGCTGGTCAAGCCATACGTCACGGGGCTGAACGTCACGCCGATGGGCATCTTGAGCCTCAAAGACGTGCGCCTAGCCGCGCGCTGAGGAGGGCACCGCAGAGCCACATGTCCGCGCTCTTCTACCGAGGCAACGCCAGGAGCGACGAGCAGCCTGAGATAGAGCCGCTGACCCCGACGAGCGTGCGCGACCTGCGCCTGCCGTGGCTCAGCCGCTTCAACCCGTCGCTCCTCACCCATCATCTCCAGCAGCACCCGGGCCACGCCCTGTGGGCGCCGCGCACGGGCGAGTACGTGGTGTGGGAGCCGTGGCGGCGGCGCGGCGATATTGCAAGCGTGATGGAAGTCACCGCGAGGCGAGGCCGCGACGCGCTCATAGCGGAGATGGCAGCCAGGGCGCGGGCAGAGGGGTACGACTTGCTGCTCTGCGCGGACGAGGTCTGGCGGGACCACACGAAATCATGGATAGGGAGCGGTTTCGCGCAGATAGAGCGGATCGTGTTCTTCCGCCGCGATTTGCGGGATGGCATGGCAGGGGTGGACGCGTCCTTGCTGCCCGCGCTGACGTTTCGCCGCGCCGACCTCTCTTATATGGACGACCTGCTCGTGGCGGACCACGATTCTTTCCCGTGGATGTGGTGGAACAGCTACGCCGAGTTCGAGATGTACTTGCAGATGAGCAACGTCCACGCGTACATGGCCTACCTGGACTATGTACCCGTGGGGTATGCCTCATTTACCATGTACGACGGCTGGGCGCACCTCGACCGGCTGTCGGTGGCCTCGGCGTACCAGGGGCGCCGCCTGGGAGCCGCGCAACTGTTGCACGCCCTGCACCGCATGCGAGAGTTAGGCGCTGCCTCCGTCGGGCTTTCCACGCAGGAGGACAATACCCGGTCCCACCGGCTGTACAGGTCCTTCGGCTTCAAGCAACAATCCGACACGATGACGTTCTACGGGCGACAACTCGGTGAGTAATTACGAATTACGAATTACGAATTACGGTAGCTCCTCTGTAATTCGTAATTCCTATGGAGGTAGGTATGAAGGTCCTGATGCTGTCGTGGGAGTACACGCCGCATATCGTTGGGGGGCTGGGCAAGCACGTTGTGGAGCTTGTGCCGGAGCTAATAGCGGATGGGGTGGAGGTGCACCTGGTGGTGCCCAGGCTCGGCGGCGGGGAAGACAGCGAGCCGCTGGCGCTCCCTGACGGCAGCCCCGCCGCTAACGGCAGCCGCGTCTACCGGGTGGAGCCTTCGAACGCGCAAGGGGACTTTTTCGCCAAGACCTTCCACGACAACGCACAGGTCCGCGCCTTTGCTGCGCGGCTGGTGGCCGAGGAGGGAGGCTTCGACCTCATCCACAACCACGACTGGCTCAGCAGCTTCGCGGCGATAGACCTGAAGTACGATTTCCGGCTACCGCTGCTCACGACCATCCATGCCACCGAGATGGGGCGCAACCACGGCAACCTCTACGGCGGCCTGCAACAGGCGATCCACCAGGCCGAGTGGCGCACCAGCTACGAGTCGTGGCGCATAATTGCTTGCAGTTATTACATGGCCTGGGAAATCCAGACCTACTTCGGCGTGCCACCGGAGAAGATTGAGGTGATACCCAACGGGGTAGACCCGCGCCGCTTTGACGCGTTGAACGGGGTCGATTTGTCGAAGTTCCGGTCGCGGTTCGCACAGCCGGACCAGCCGATTGTCTACTACGTGGGGCGGATGGTGCCTGAGAAGGGGCTTGCTGTGCTGGTCGAGTCGGTGCCCTACGTGTTGCGGGAGTGGCCACGGGTGAGGTTCGTGCTGGCGGGGGGCGGTGGATATGTCGAGGAGCTGCGTGCAAAAGCCCGCGCGCTAGGGGTGGCGGACAATATAATCTTCCCCGGACGCATATCGGACGAGGACCGGGACGGGCTGTTCAAGGTAGCCAACGCGGCGGTCTTTCCAAGCCTGTACGAGCCCTTCGGCATCGTGGCGTTGGAGGCGATGGCGGCGGGCACGCCCGTAATCGTGAGCGAGGTGGGCGGGCTGACCGAGGTGGTGGACCTGCACCGCACGGGCATCACGGTCAAGCCGAACGACCCGCAATCGCTGGCATGGGGCATCCTGCACACGCTGAAGAACCCGCAGTGGTCGGCCACCAGGGCGTCGAACGCCTACCAGGCGGTGCGGGCGGAGTTCAACTGGCCGCGCATAGCCGACCTGACCACGAGGGTGTACCACAGGGTAGTTGACGAAGCCTGCGGGGGCGACTGGGCTTACAAGGTGCCTGAAGGAGTGCCTGAGGCGGCCGCCGCGACATAGAGACTCGGCCTGGTAGCAGAGCAGAGGCCGGGGCGACGAGCAAGAGGAGCAAGACAGTGCTGCTATCAGACAAGAAGATCATGGAAGGCATGGAGCAGGGGAATATCGTCATCGAGCCGTTCGAGCCTCGGCAGCTTGGCACCAACTCCTACGATGTGAGGCTGGGGCCCTACTATTTCATCCCGAACCACAACATGGTCACGGTAAATTTCACCGAGGAAGAGGACGCCAAGTCGTTCTGGCTTGGCCCCTACTTCGCGGAGGACGGCCTCATCCGTATCCGCCCGGGTGACACGATACTGGCACACACGGAGGAAGTGGTGGGGGGCCGCAACGGCTTCACCACCTCCATGCGCTCGCGGTCCAGTATCGGGCGGTCGTGCCTGTCGGTGTGCAAGTGCGCCGGGGTAGGCGACGTGGGCTATATTTCGCGGTGGACGATGGAGATCACCAACCACAGCCACGCGATGGCTATCGTGCCTGTGGGGCTGCGGGTGGCGCAAATCCTGTTCTACGAGGTAGGGGAGACCGCGCACGAATACCAGGGCAAGTACGGCTCGTGGAACGACTGGTCGCCCAAGGACATGCTGCCCAAGCTGTACCGCGACTACGATCTCCAGCGGGTGGGCACCAACCGTGTCCCGGCTCGCAATGGGCACGAGACGCTGGCGAGATAGCTGGGTGTAGTGACGAGTGACGAGTGTCGCGACACTCGTCACTCGTCACTCGTGTAGCTCCCCTGGCAAGTGAAGCACGGTGGAGACATGCCGGGCGACGTGCAGGGGACGCCCTGCCAATAAATTGGCGGGCTGGCAAGTAGCGAAGTCTCCTTCGGAGACTAGGAGACTACATGATGTTTCCTAGTCCCCCAGGAGACTTTGCTTGTTCCCGGCCCGTGGCTTTGGCTACCGGGCGTCCCCCGGCGCGTGGCCTGGCAGGTCTGCCTAATAGCACCGTAGCGTGTACGTGTTGCGAAACGGCAGGGAATTAGGCATACTACATTGTTCGTTTGGACCCTGGCGCGAATGCGGCAGTAGCGGTCCTTAAACAGGTAGTAATACCAATTTCAGGTTTGCGTGTTCCGAGTCACCTGTCACCCATCACGAGAAGCTAACCCATGCCATTACGTTGTGAAAGCCCTATAACGATTTGTTTTCGGACCCCGGCGGCGCAGTGCATTATGTGCGGCCGCCACTTTTGCGCTCAACACGGCGATGTAGACGCCTCGGTGTGCAGGCTGTGCAGCGCCTCTTATCGCCGCAAGCTGCACGACGAAGCCGCCCAGGTCGCGGAGATAGAGCGCCGCGTGAGCGCCGAGGCCCGCAACAACGATGGCATCTGCGGCTGGCAGGACTGTCCGAACGAGCTTTACGCCCGCTGCGAGCGTTGCGGCGCGTCCTACTGCCCGCGCCATATCAGCCGGCACAGGTATAACTACCGCTACCGCACGCGCAAGGGCATCTACAAGCGGCAGGCCGAGGTCACGCTTTGTGACGCCTGCAAGCCCTACCTGGATGAGTACAAGACCGAGAAGAGCTGGCGCGACTGAGATGGTGCCGCACCCGCCCCTCGCAGACAGCGGGCACTCCCCAACATACACAACCACAGGTGGACGTAAATGAACAATACCAACGCAGACAGGCCCCGGCCCGTGGTCCTGGTGATTCTAGACGGCTGGGGCTTGCGCGAGGAGACGGAGAACAACGCGGTGGCCCTGGCGGATACGCCGAACATGGACC
>DASVQO010000340.1:0-5936 GCA_036389075.1 Chloroflexia bacterium
CCTACCTCGTGCAGTACTTCGAGCGAGCGGTGTTCGAACATCACCCTGAGAATAAGCCTCCCTATGACGTATTACTCACACAGCTAGGGACCCTACAGTACCAAAAAAGGTATTCACAATCCACACCCCCAACTCCCGCAACACCGGCTCCACCTCCTGCTGCGACTGTGCCTGGTGCTCCCTCACCAGGGCCTGAGCCTACGGCAGTGCCACCAACACCGCCACCGCCACCATCGCTGACAGGTTGCGACGGTATCCCACCAAGTGAGTATGTCCTCGTAGAGCCGAACTGTGCTCCCTTGTATACCCGGTTCACCATACGGAATAGGGGCGGTGTGTTCAAAGATGACGATGTATTTGACATTCAGGCTATCACGCCGTCGGGAGAGGAGTTTGGAGTACTACACAGCGTCCCGGTCGGAAGGCCAGTGTACCTGACTATCGATGATGAGACACCCTTCTATGGTGTTTGGAAACTGAGGCTAGTGGGTACAAAGACTCACAAGGAGGTATATGGGTACCTCAAAGTATTGCCACGTACCCCGGATTCGGAGGGGCCATAGAACGACTGGGGAGGCAGCAATGTCCGATGGCTGAATAGTACCTATGTGGGTACCTGACAACAGGCGAAACAAAAGGACCCCGGACGCATGCAGGTCCTTTTGTCATGTCGGGGAGGAGCAGGCGCTGTGGCTCGCGAGAGCCTGCCCTGAAGATTTCAGAGATGCAGTCCACGAGCTAGCAGGGGTCCCAAGGCATATTCCAACTGGTGTCAAACCTGGTGTCAAAATGAGTGTAGAACAACAAAGAGGGTAGGAGTGTTGTATTCTCCTACCCTCTTTCGTGCCTAAATTTGAGAAGCATCTGGGTGGGCCCGGTAGGATTCGAACCTACGACCAAGCGATTATGAGTCGCCTGCGCTACCGCTGCGCCACAGGCCCCTGCCAGTTTTACCGCCCAATTATACCAAACCGACGGCGATTTGTCACTGCACACGGCCAGCATCTTACGCTGCGTGCTAACCGACAGGCGTCAGGTCGAACTCGGCCACGACCGGCAGGTGGTCGGAGGCGTCGTGGGCTAGCCGCTCGTCCAGGGCGCGGATGGAGCGGCAGCGGCTGGCGAGGCCGGGGGTCGCCAGGATGTAGTCGAGGCGCACTGTGATGCCGTGCTCCGGGTGCTTGCGCTCCAGCCTGGTCGGGTAGGTCGGCCCCACGCGCGAGGCCCCCAGGTCTACGAAGCCCCGTGTGAGCATCGCCTGGATGGGGAGCGTGTCTATCTCCCCGTCGGGGCCGGAGAACCGCCCGGTCAGGTAAGGGGTAGCAGCGGTAAGGTCGAGCGGCATGTCGGTGGGGGCGATGTTGTTCATGTCGCCCATGATGATCGCCTCATCCGACGACTGGGCGCGGCCAAGCACCTGCTGGACCTCCGTGACCCTGTACCAGCTTGAGAACGGGTGCAGGTGCGTCATCACCACCGTGACCGGTCCCAATTCGACGCTCTCGAACGCGATACGCGCGAAGCCGTTGTACATGGTGTTCGCCAGGGTGGTGCGGCTAAACGTGTGTAGGCCCCTCCTGTATAACAGGACGACGTGGTGGCCGCTGGGCGCCCTGGTCAGCACGCCGTTCATGCCCAACCGCTCGCGGAAGTACTTGAACCGGCTGCCACGTTCCTCCTCGAACCCGGTACACTCGCACAGCCCCACCACGTCGGCCCCAGCCTGCCGGATGAGGTCCAGCACCAGCTCGGTGCGGTCCCCAAATCGGATGTTGCCCCCCTCAAGTATGTTGTAAGTCATTACTTTCACACGACGGCTCCTACGCTCTGCCTCTTCTCGCGCCCCGACGGCACGCCCTTACCGGATTCGCATGTACCACACCCCGGGAGCAAGAAACACACCAGTGGCAACATGCCGGCAGCAAGCGCGAGACTGGTGTAGGCGGTTGAATCCGGGCGTGGCCCGCGTTACACTGTCGCAAGCATGCGGCGGCTCTCCCGCCGCAATGAAGGTTGAGGACTACCATGAACAAACCAACGTTACTCCTGCTGCACGGAGCGGTTGGGGCCGGCGACCAGTTCGCGCCACTCTTGCCCCTCCTGGGCGCGGACTTCGACCTGCACAGCCTGGACTTCGAAGGGCATGGCTCTGCCCCTCCACGCCCCCACCCTTTCAGCATCGAGCGCTTCACCGAGAACGTGCTCGACTACATACAACAGCATTCGATAGAGCGCGCCCACGTCTTCGGCTACAGCATGGGTGGCTATGTGGCCTGCCACATGGCGCGCTCGCACCCACACGTCGTGCAAAGCATCGCCACGCTCGGCACCAAGTTCTACTGGGACCCGGAAGTAGCCGAGCGCGAGGTGGGGATGCTCGACCCGGGGAAGATAACCGCCAAGGTGCCCCACTTCGCCCGCGCCCTGGCCGAAAGGCATACCGCCGCAGGCTGGGAGTACGTACTGGAGCAGACCCGCGAGCTACTGCGACAGCTAGGCCAGGTTGGCGGCTTGCGGCCCCACGACGTCGCGGGTATCGAGCCGCGCGTGCGCCTGATGCTGGGCGACCGCGACACCACCGTTACGCTGTCCGAGACGGCCGAGATGTACAGGGCGTTGCCACGCGGCGAGTTGGAGGTGCTGCCCGCCACGCCCCACCAGTTCGAGCGCGTGCCCATGACGAGGCTGGCTTATACGCTCGCCCAATTCTTCGCGGAGGAGTAGCACCGGGGCCTAGTACCCGCCCGGCCCCGGCTCGCGCAGGCCGTACCGTAGCAGCACCGACCCCCCCTCGTTTAGCTGCCGCACTTCCAGCAGAGTGGCGCGCAGGTCGAACGGCATGCCCCGAAACAGGTCGATGCCCAGGCCGAAGATGTACGGCTCCACGGTCAGCCAAATCTCGTCCACCATGCCTGCCGCCAGGAACAGCGCGTTCACCTGCGCGCCCCCCGTCAGCACCGCCTCGGTGTAACCGCGCGCTTCCAGGTCCGCCACTATCTCGGCTGGGGTACGGTCGGTGAACTCTATCTCGCCCGGCACGCCCTGCTTGTCCGCCACGTTGGTGGTGAGTACGACGTGCAGCCTGCCCGGCAGCGGCGAGGGCAACGTCTCATACGTGTTGTTGCCCAGGATGACCACGCCCGCGCGCTTCGAAGTCTGCATGAACATCTTCTTGTCCTCTTTCGAGGACCAGTCAACAAAGTGGTGCGCGTGCCGGGCGATCTTGCCGTCCAGCGTAACGGCGGCCAGCAGCATTATCTTCACGGGGTAGCCTCCTGGGGCTTGTCGAACTCCAATAACAGGGTCACGGTCGCGTGAGGTGCGACTTCCAGCACTCCCCACGATGTAGGCTTACGCGACGGGTCCTTATTGGGCCGCTTTAGCAAGGACAACGCCTCCACGGGCCGTTCCATCAAATCGCAGCGCCAGGCGCGGGCCACAGGCTCGGGCAGGCTCAACGTGACCTTACGGTGGGCGCCGAGCGCGTCCCAGTAGCGAGCGATGAGGCCCCTGCCGGCATGCGCCGGGCGCAGTGAAAGCAGAAGCAGCCCCGTGTCCGTCTTGATGAAGGACGGCATAGAACCCACGCCCCGCTCACCGCGCATGTGCAGATCGTTCAGGTCGAGGCTGGACGCCTGGCTCCACAACTCCCCCGTGCGCCAGTCGCCCGCGTGAGGACTTAGCCGAACCCTGAATTTGAAATCGCCCTCGAGCCACTGCGGAAAGTTGGTGCCCCACTGCGTGTTGGACAGGTGAGCGTAGATAGTGGGTTGCGAGGGCACCCTGGCCGGGTCGAACGCGAATATGCCGGGGCTGCCAATCGACACGAGGGGCATGTCCAGCGGCATGACGGCCATACCCACGCGGTCGTCGCTCGCGTCAACCCAACCGTCCACGCACCATAAGTGGCGGTTGGCCCCTTCGGCTATATCCCGCGCCGGGTCTATCACCGAGCCAACCTGCCCCAACCTGAACGACGCCTTTGGCAGGGCAAGCGGGAATGGCACCACCGTGCTTTCAGCCAGGGGGGTGGCCTCTTTGCCTGTTACTGCATATTCGAGGTCGAGCGACCGCCAGTCATACGACTTTCTGGCTTCCGTATTGTAGTAGCCAAACCAATCGCCCACCGACAGCCTGATGCTGACGCGCTGAAACGGCAGGCGAGGGCGACCCGGGGAGGCAGCTTCCAGGCTCCCCCCGGTCAGGAGGATGTCCTCGCCCCCGGCGTCTTTTACGCGCGATAGGCTGAAGTTGCGGGCGTAGCCGGTTGTGTGGGGCATGTCTTCCGGGTAACCGGGCCTGCCGAAGTCGTGTACGAACCAGTCCTGGAAGTAGAGGCCATAGGCGCGCAAGAACTCCGCTATGTCGGCGGCGGAGTAGAGGTCGTACCTGTAGCCCGCGAAAGGCTCTCCCGTGGGGGCTACCCACTCGCGCCCTGTGGCGGCGTCGATGAAGGAAGTTATACCGCCCGACGCGGGGTCCACCTCTATGCGCAGCTGGTCGGTTTCAAGCACGTTTTTTCCAGCGGGAATGGGTGGAGGGATGAAAACCACTTCTTCAGAGGCTTCGGTGTCCACATCGAACTCATCAGGCTTTACCTGGTGCTCTTCCAATTCCCGGTTGAACTGCTGCCAGAGAGGGTTCTGCTCCCGCGCCTGCCGCAGCCGCTCGAACTCATTGCGCCAGGCCTCGAGCACCCTGGCATAAGCACGCGCATAGGCTTCTTCGGACCTGGTTACGTAGTCTGCCTTCGCGGCCCAGGAAGCCTCCAGGCGGCGGTACGGCTCGGTCAGGCGGGCGGCGCTAAAACCCTCGTCGAACACGCGTACGATGGTGCTCTTTACGTCCAGCCCCCAGGTGTGCTCTCCAAACAGCAATAGCTGCTCGTAGGCGGCATCTATGTCAGGGGCGATGCCGCGCGATAAGGCAAACTCGTCCGAATGCCCGTTATCCTCCCCCGGCCAATCTAGGAGCGTAGCTATCGCCTCAAGTTCCAGCAGCTTGTGCCGCAGGCTCCGCGCCCGCGCCACCTCCCGGGGTATCGTGCCCACACCGTGTATCCACGTATCCGCCAGGTCGAAAGGCAGCACGGGCAGGCCGTCAAGTTGCTCAGGGTGTTGCATCAGTGAGTCGTAGAAGTCGCCTAGCTGCCCGAACACAAGCTCGGCTTCGGGCGCGCCCTGTTCCACGGTGCGGCGTAGATGCAGCAGGTCCTCCGGTGACTGGGGGCCGTGGTTGTCCACCGTCTGTTGCAGGGCCAGCCAAGTGTCGAACGGCCAGTCGTCGGGGGGCAGAGGGGGTGTGCCGTAGCCACCGGGCGAGTAGTAGGTCAGCAGCCGCGAGCCGTCCGGCCCCTCCCACCAGAAGAGGCGCGGCACGTGGGGTGCGTGGCTGCCGGAGTTGGCACCGAGGTGGAGGAACCTGACCCCGGCCCCGTGCAGCAGCGAAGGCGTGGCCCAGGTGTGCCCCGGCACGTCCGTCTGCTTGGCACCCGTAGGCCAGCGCCCGAACTCCTGCGACAGCGCGCGCGAGATGTGCAGGCCGCGCACAAGCTCTTCCAGGCCGCAAAAGGCGGTGTGCGTGGTGAAGGGCCAGGCGTGCCAGTGGAGCCGCCCCTCCTCCACCAGGCGGTGTGCCTGCCCCCGCGTCTCGGCCGGCAGCGTGGGATCGTGCAGTAGGAACTTGAGAGGCCAGGCGGGCAGCGTCCAGCTGTAGCGCAGGCGCCCAGCCTCGCTCCCCGTAGCCAGCATCAGCGCGCGCACCGCGGAGAAGATCGGCCCGGTGTACTGCTGCATCACCTCGTGCGGCAGGCCGGTGAAACCCAGGTCGAAGTGGGTCTTGAAGACCACTACCACCCTGCGGAGGGGCCTTCGTGTGCCTCCTGCCTCGCTCTCCAAGTGCTGCCTCCTCACCAGTAGGGTTTGTGCCAGGTGTTC
>DASVQO010000341.1:0-16319 GCA_036389075.1 Chloroflexia bacterium
CGGCTACTCCCCCGTCTTCCTTGCGATTGGGGTGCTCGTCCTGGCCGCCCTCTACGTCGCGCCTGTCGCTTTCATGCTCGCCGGGGCACTGTCGGGCGATTGGGGGCTGTTTGGCTTGGCCGCCGCGCAATACCTGCTGGCGGTGGGCGCGCGCCTGCTGCTGTCGTTGCGCTTTGGCTACCGGGTGCTGGATGCTTTTCTCCACCCGGTAGGTGTGGCCTACATGATAGCCATAGCGCTGAACTCGATGCGCTGGGCGCTCACCGGCAAGAGCGCCTGGAAGGGGAGGTCGTACCGCAGCCTGGGACGTTAGCGGCAAAGGAGGTGCGGGGGTACACCCTGGACGGGGCCGGGGGTGTACCCCGTTTTCCTTCCCCTCGGTCCTTCTAGTCCGCTCACAGAGAGCTGGAATTGTGTAGAAGCCATCTCAAAACCCAATCGTTGAACATCGACACGTAAGCCCCGCCCTTGTCATTTCGAACGCAGTGAGAAATCTCGTCCTCCACCGAGATGTTACCCTTTTCTCCTGGGACTCTGTGTCGTAAGAAAGGTGATAGCTGGGTGTTGAGGGACGAGATTTCTCGCTGCGCTCGAAATGACATAGAGGCGGCTTGGCTGCACCTATTCGCCAATGTCGTCTTTGGGGTAGCTTCTATTGAGCAGGAAGTGAGCACCGGTTGGGCTGTCATGTGAGCAGCGGGTTGGGGCAGACTATGCACAGCACACAATAGCGTGCGACGAGCAAGTTGTAGTGGCTTTGCCATAGTCGAACGTAACGGAATCACCGATGATTACCCTGCCTGCCCCCCACAAAGTAGAACTACCCGAGCTTGCGGCCCTCCCTGCCGACCTAGTGGTGCGAGAAGTGGCCTCCCTGCTGCCGCACCTCGTTCGCGACAAGCATATGCTCGGCTCGCGGCTCCTGAGTATGTTGGAGCGGCCTGGCGGCAAAGACCCCTGGGTGGCGGCCCGCTGGCGGGGCGAGGACGACTCGTACGCCTTGCAGCTATTCGTCTGGCCCGCCCATGCCGCCAGCGCCATACACGATCACTCCTGCTGGGGTGCCATCTGCGCCGCCTCCGGCACTTTGCTTGAGACCCGATACCGCCGCCTCGATGACGGCTCGCAAGCCAACCAGGCCCGCCTCAAGCTGGACTGGCAGCGCACCTTGCAAACGGGCGACCCCGCCTCCACGCTCATGCCCTACGATGGCGGCATCCACAGGGTGTGCAACCCCGGCGACCGAACCGTCCTCTCCCTGCACCTGTATGGCCCCTCCGGCCCCATCGACGGCCGCGACTACGATCCCCGCTACGACTACGTATGCGACAGGCTGGTGGGCGATTGACCCACCTGTACACCCCGGCGGCGGGCAGCCAACCCCAGCGCCCCCAGCAGCACGCCCATGATCGCTCCCGGCACCCAGAAGCCGTGCATCACATTCACCACCCCGAACATGAAGACGTTCATGCCGTACAGCCACACAGGCAGCCAGCGCCACTTCAGCCCCTTCGCGCCCCTCGTCGCCCGGCTCACCAGCCAGTTCATCACGAGCACCGCTACCAGCCAGGCGGCGAAGTTGCTCCAGGGTACCCCATAGTAGTCTTGCGAGGGTGAGGTCTGCCACTGCCAGTAGCCCTTGACGTGGTAGGCTACCGGCTCAAGCAGCAGGTCGAGGCCCACCGCCAGCCCCGCGCCCAACAGGTTAGAGGCCCAGGGGCTGCGCTGCCCAAAATCGAGGCGAGAGAGCAGCCAGCGGGCCGCGAACAACCCGCCCACCACGACCAGCAGCCACGCGAAGCCAATCGCCAGGGGCACCCCGCCCGGCAGCTCCGGCACGAGCACGCCCGTGTACCGGTATTCCCCGAACGGCACGCCCGTAAACACCCCCACGTACTCCAGGGCCACCCCTGCCGCGAACACCCCCAGGCTAAGCCACAAGCCCACCCGCCCGAAGTTCACCACCATCCATGCCCCGCACGCAAGCCCCAGCATCGCCAGCAGCAGGCTGCTCATCCACTCCATGCCCCACGGCATCAGGTCGAACGACATGAGGAAGGTGGCGAAAGGGAATACGAAGCAGAACACGCCGAAGGAGCCGAGCATAACCCATTCTGCGCCGGATAGCTGCGGCATTTCTACAGCGGCAGACTTGAGACGAGTGAGCATATTTCTTGAGCGACTCTTACGTGGCAACAATTGAACGTGTGGGACTGCCGGTTAGTAGCATTGCATGATGGTCCAGACCCTGCTAAAGTCTCTCGATTGCAATGCCCCGGCTTCAATGAAGTAATAGACCCTTCCTGCATCTCCCCAGGACATACCGCATTCCTGATCGGTGTCAATTTGCAGAAGAAGCCGCCACTTCGAGACATCTATTTGCCGGTCACTTAAATCGCTCCATTCGAGGCTGCGTAAGGCTACCTCGCATTCCTCCTGCGGGTCATGCTGTATCGGGTCTGCATATCCCAGCAACCGGTGGATAGGCACATCCTCGCCATATAGCTCCTCGAGGCGGCACCTTATTGCTTCATAAGCGTCTTCCTCGTATTCGCTGGACGGGGCTTCCTCTTGAGCAAGCTGGACGTTGAACAGTTCTTTGCCCCAATCGACCTGCGACCTTTTACTCAGTTTCAAACGCTCAAGGTCAGCGGAGTGCCTTGGAGGCAGCGTGATCTCACGGCTGAACTGCACAGCGCAAGTCGGAAAATGTGCCTCCCTCGGCAAATCGTCAGGGTATGGAGTACGCACCAGCAGGGAAGGATCTCCATCGTAATACAGGACTCGCCAGTTATCTCGTGCCTCCAGGTTGGTCCCGAAGTACGTTTCATCGGAGACCTCCAGGAAGAAGAAGAGCATACCGGACTGCGGCAGCATGTCCCCCGCATCATGCAGTGCAACGTCAGCCAGGTTCAGTTGTGCGAGAAAGGCGAGCGGTATACCTTTCCAGGGTTCATCATCGTCCTGGGGAATGTCTTCCACATCTACGAGCGTGGAGCTTAGAGGCCAACTAATCTCACGCGGTAGGTCCGGGTGGCCTCCAAGCTTGGAAGCGCCGAGGGGGATTCCATCTTCATCGACCCTCTGCGTGCGCATCCGGACCGAAGGCTGTATGAGGCTTTCAAGTTCTCCTGCGACGCGTGGAAGCATCCCGAGTATCATGCTTCGAATCTCTGCTTCCATTTCCACACTCCTTGTATGTCAGTGTGCAGACTGGGAGACATAGCAAATAAAAAGGCACCCACTCTGTCTAAGTGGATGCCTATCAACCTGACTTGAGGTGACGTGCCTATTAGCCGCAGCCGCAGCCCCGTGCGTTCTCGGCGTCCGCGCCGGTGTCGAACGAGTGGCCGCAACCGCAGCTGCGCACCGCGTTGGGGTTGAGGATGCGGAAGCCGCCGCCCATCAGGCTGTCCTCGTAGTCGATCTGCGCGCCGCCCACGTAGCTCGCGCTCATCTCGTCCACGTACAGCTTGACGCCGTCAACCAGGATGGTGTAGTCGTCCTCGGCGGGCTGGTCCTCGAAGGCCATGCCGTACGACATGCCGGAGCAGCCACCGGGGTAGACGAATACGCGCAGGCCAAGCTGCTCGCTGGCGTTCTCCTGCTGGCTGATAAGTTCCTTGAGCTGCGCCACGGCAGTGGGGCTCATGCTGACAAGATCGGTGTTCGCCGTCTTTGATGTAATCTTCTCGGTATCGATAGCCATATCTGTTGGGTCTCCTTGCTATAAGTGCGTGCCCTGTTTCCCGCTCCTCAATTCTACCAGATGCGGAAAGCGTGTGCAAGAGGGAAACGAGTCACGAGTAAAGCTGCATTATATGAAAAAGCGGCTCTCAGGGCACATGGTCCCTTGAGCCGCTCCGCTCAGTACCCGGTACTCGTCTAGCTAACGACTGTCAGCAGCCCCGAGTTCATCACCACTTCCAGCGCCAGCGTCTTGTAGCCCACGTCGGGGAAGTGGACGGTTACGGTGCCTTCTTCCAGGTTCTGCACCATGCCGTTACCCCACTTCTTGTGCGCTACCGTGTCGCCGTTGCGGAAGGGCACGGTGGGCACGTACACGGCGGGCTGCGAGATCTTGATCGCCTCGGTGCTCATCTGGGCCAGCAGCTTGATGCAGTTGTCGCAAGCGCCGCAGTGCTCCCTGGTGTAGTCCTCGCCGAAGTAGCTCAGGAGGAGCTTGCGGCGGCACTCGCGGGTGCTCGCGTAGCGCAGCATCATGTCGAGGCGGCTCTGCTCGTACTGCTTGCGGGCCTGTAGCTGCTTCATGTCGAGCAGCAACCGGCGACCCGGCACGTGCGTCTTGCGGAACGTCACGATGTCGTTGTTGTCGCCGTTGCCGCTCAGGGCCGCCACGCCACCGGCCTGCTCCAACGCCGCTAGCAGCGGGCGGATGCGGGCCACGGGCAGGTTGCGCACCTTGGCTGCCTCGGCAATCGTGAGCGTCCTCAGCGGGGCATCGTCCGGGTTGGCCTTCTCTTTGGCGCGCAGGGCCTTGCGCAGGTCGTCCCACAGGTCGCGCAGGTTCCCCTCGGACGGCACGCTGCCCCCGATGAAGAACGACTGTATGTTGCGGTCGCGCGGGTCGTAGATGAGGATAGCCTTGGCGGGTTCGCCGTCGCGCCCGGCGCGCCCTGCCTCCTGGTAGTAAGCTTCCAGGGAAGCGGGCAGGTCGTAGTGCACCACGTAGCGCAGGTTGGGCTTGTTGATGCCCATGCCGAACGCCGTGGTCGCCACCACTACCGGGATAATCTCGTCCATCCAGGCCTGCTGCACGCGGTCGCGCTCGCTCTTCTTCATCTGGCCGTGGTAGTAGTCCGCCGTGATACCATGCTCGTTGAGCAGCTCGCTCACGCGCTTGGCTTCCGACGTAGTAGCCACGTACACCAGGCCGGAGCCTTCCAGCTTGGCGTCCATGTATTGCAGCTTCTCGACCGCTTCGGGGGCCAGGCCGTTGTACTGGTCCTTGTTCGACACCGTGCCGCCGTTCTCAAAGCCGGAGGGGGCCTTGCCGAACATCTTGAGCAGTTGCCAGTCCTTCTCGCGGTCGGTGGAGGCCGACACCACGGAGAAGGTGAGGTTGGGGCGGTCGAAGCCGTGGATGATCACGCGGGGGTCGCGCAGGCCCAGGTTCTCCTGGATGTCGGCGCGCACCTGCGGGGTGGCGGTGGCGGTGAGGGCCAGCACGGGCGGGCGGCCCGCAGCCTCAATCGCCTTGCTCAGCATCAGGTAGGCGGGGCGGAAGTCGTAGCCCCACTCGGAGATGCAGTGCGCCTCGTCCACCACGAACAGGCAGACCTTTATCTCGCGCAGGCGGGCCAGGAAGTCCGGGTCGGAGCAGCGCTCAGGGGTCACGTAGAGCAGCTTGTCCTCGCCGCGGCCCATGGTAAGCAGTTGGGCGTCCACCTCTTCGTCGGTGAGCGTCGAATTGATGAGGGACACGCCCTCTATGTTGCGGCCCTGCAAGTCGATCACCTGGTCGCGCATGAGGGCGATCAGGGGGGAGACCACGATGGCCGTGCCGGGCAGGAGCAGCGCCGCCAGCTGGTAGGTAAGCGACTTGCCCGCGCCGGTGGGGAACACCGCCAGCACGTCCTGGTCCCGCAGCATCGACTCGAGCACTTCGAGCTGTCCGGGGCGGAACTCGTTATAACCGAAATGTTTTTGTAGTGCTTCCTCGATCTCGGTACGCTGCACTATCATCATCTTATCTTTCCCTCGCTCCCTATCAAAAAAGAGCAGTCCTTCATAGGAGCTAGATTATCCTGTAAAGTAAACACGCTAACCCTTCATACGGCCGCTTCGGATAAAGCACAGCCGCGCATGGGAAAAGCCCCAGGCGTACAAGGGTTATGCGGGCGGCGACTATCGTAGTCACGCACCGCTGTATGCCTTCTATAAAGCAAACGGCGTGCCACTATAAAGCAAAAGTGGCACCGATTAATTACCTGTTTTCCACCATTTTCGAAAGTGGAAGAACGCTGCTACAGGGCACCGTGTATAACTACACAGCGCCTTCCTCCACAGTATAATACCGGACCACGTATATTGCAAGCGACTTTATGCACTAAAAGTACTATGTTGCACTAGGCCAAAGGTCGCATTAATGGGTGCGGGTGCGTTGCTAATGTGTAAACGGTATTGTTATGTTTATGGTTGTTTGCTGCCTGTTTGTTACCGCCTGCGCTCGCCACCTTCCAAACGGCTGTTATTCACCACCTGCTCATCGACTAAAGAGAAAGCCTGCCGAGGCAGACTCCTTCTACAAATATATACGAACAGAGTTACATAAAGTTGCACACCGACCCTACCCTGCTTTTATACCTCCCCAACCCTGTAAGATGGAACGTCTCCCAGCAATGGTGGCGATCACACTCCCCATCTACCTGTCGGAAGCCGGCACCCAAAGGTGGTCCCTCTTATCCCCGTTCTCGAGATAAGCAAGAGATAACAGTGACAATATCAGTAGTCGGATTGGACGTTGTCATTTCGAGCGCAGCGAGAAATCTCGTCCTCCAGCACCCAGGTAACACCTTTCTTACAAGCTCGGGTTCATGAGAAAAGAGGAACATCCTGGTGTGGGACGAGATTTCTCGCTGCGCTCGAAATGACCTACGGGAACCTGGTCCTGCTATCCTACTTCCGTAACCCCGTGTAAAATACACTCTACCGTCTTTCCTTAACTCCGCCCTTTCATCTATAATTCTCACTATGCAACCACCCAACGGTCCCGCGCTCTCGGAAAGCCCCGGCGCGGACATCTCCGCCACCCCTGCCGAGCAGAGTGACAAGCGTACCACAACCGAGAGTAACGCCCGGCTGCCCATCGTGCAGATAGAGCGGGTGAGCAAGCAGTTCAGGGGCGTGGCCGCGCTGCGTGGCGTGTCGCTCAGCATCGAGCGCGGGGAGATCTTCGGGCTGCTTGGGCCAAACGGCGCGGGCAAGTCCACCCTGCTCAAGTTGCTGCTCGGCTTTCTGCACGCCGATGCCGGTGCGGTCAAGCTATTTGGCTCCACCGACCTCACCCGCGCCCACGCCCGCATCGGCTACCTGCCCGAACAGCCCAGCTATCACGGCAACTTCTCCGGGCGCGAGTACGTCGAGTTCCAGGCCCGCCTCGCCGGTTTGAGCGCCCGCGACGCCAGGACGGTCACCACCCGCGCGCTCAAGCGCGTGGGGTTGGAGGAGGCCGCCAACCGCCGCATACGCACCTACTCGAAGGGCATGAAGCAACTGTTGGGGCTGGCGGTGGCGGTGTACGCCTGCGGTGACACCCCGCCCGAACTGCTGGTGCTGGACGAACCGGCCTCGGGCCTTGCTCCCGAGGGGCAGGTGGCCGTGCGCGAGGTGCTGCTCGACTCCAACCGCCTCGGTTCCACCATCCTGCTGTGCTCGCACCAACTGACCGAGGTTGAGCGCATCTGCTCGCAAGTGGGCATCTTGCGCGGTGGCAGGCTGGTGGGCCTCACCCGGCTTGACGACAAATCGCGGGCCGTAATCGTGGCCGCGCCCCGCCCTCGCGCCCTCGAACTTTCGACCTTCCTTATAGAGTACCTGCGCAACCTGCACCCCGCCGTGATAGTGAAGGGCGGGCTGGTGGAGGACGAGCGGCTCTTTGTGAGCCTCCCTACCGGCGACGACGTGCCCCACGCCGCCGCTATGAAAGCCGCCGCCCTCAAGGCTATGGTCGATGCCCGCTGGGACATCCTCTCCCTGCACGTGGAGGACCGCGACCTTGAGAGTATTTACCTCCAGGCCGTGCGCCCGCCCCGTAAGGACGCCGCGACCACGCACCAGGCAGGCAGTAAAAGCGTCGAGGCAGCTACCATAGCCCGTACAGCCGAGATCGCACCCGTCGAAGAGGCACCCGCCGTGGAGGGCGAACAACCCCAACCCGGCATTGTGGATGCAACCGGCGGGGCAGGTCTAACCGCAGATGCAGACGCGCCGGTTGGCACAGAAGCTGTCGAGGCCGGTCAGCCGGGGCCGGTGGAGGTCGCACCCCCAATTCAGCCGCTGCCGGTGCGCCCCGTATCGCCTAACGGTTCGGCTGCTGCCCCACAGGGCGACGAGGTGGGGCTGCCCGTAGAGGCCGCGGCCGGGGAAGCGCCCGCCCCGCTCATGAGAAGCGGCCCATCTACCGCGCCCCTCCCGCCCCTGCCCGAGTCTATCGGCTCGGAAGCTGCCGCCGGGCAGGAAGACTCCTGGGCGCGCGACTTGAGACGAGAAGGCGAGGAGCATTAGACCTTGGAAGCCACAGCCCCGCAGACGTTAAGCACCGCTCAAGCCCAGGAAGCCCCAAGAATCACCCCGAAGGCCAACCCGCCGGTGTTCTGGAAGCTGGTGCGTTTTGCGTTGAGCGACTACTTTCGCACGGCCTGGGTCTTTCTCAACGTGGCCGTGCTGGTGGCGGTGCACGCCCTCTTCCTTACGTACAAGTCGGGCCAGGGCCACTTCTTCGGCATAGAGTACGCCGCCGGCATGCTGCAAGCCGCCCTGACCGGCACCGTCATGTTCTCCCGAAGCAACCGGGCCGAGTCTTACGCTATCCTGGCAAGGCAGGTGCCTCGCGCATCTTACGTGGGGGCCATTATGCTGGCAGCCTGGCTGGTGTCGGTGCTGGCCTACGCCATATCGGCCCTGTTCGACCTGGTCTACTTCAGCGAGTGGGTCACGGGCCAGCCCCTGTTCGAATGGCAGACGCCCACCAATTATGCGCTCGGCAGCCTCCCGGTGCTCGTGGGCGCGGCCTTCGCGGTGTGCCTGGTGACGTTGCTCAGCACGTTCGTTTCCACCTCCGCCGTGCGCCTGGGGACGTTGACGCTGATAGCCGTACTGGTAATGTCGTTCGACGCGCGCAACTTCCCCGTGGAGGCCATGCGCCCCTTCTTGCAGAACATCCCTCCCGTGCTGGCCCCCCTGGCCGGTGCGCTCAAGTTCGCGGTCGAACAAGACAACATCGCCACGGTTTCCCTAGCCGTACTGGGCGGTTACGCCCTGCTCATGCTGGTATTAGCCCTGTCGCTCGCGGGCACGCGCGAACTTATCCTCGACTAGCCCCTGGCCGCGACCAGTTGGAAACCAGCGAACAAAGGTGGCCCCTGTCATTCTGAGCGCAGCGAAGAATCCAAAGAAGTTAGTTGTGGGATGATGTTGAACGAAATGTACTCTTGTGTTGGCGTTCAACGTTGGGATAGCGGCAGCTTCTTTAGATTCTTCGCTACGCTCAGAATGACAGAAGGGGAGGATGGTCCCGTCCCTATGGCACTTTGCAGATACGATCTAGTTTGCGGCCTTCCTCATAACTAATTGAAAGAACCTCGCGAGCAAATAATAAGGGTACCGCCCGCTCATCGCATGTTCCAGCCGTTCCAACTCGACAAGAAAGGTCGGGTCGTTCTTTAGCTCGTTGGGGATATAATCGTAGACGCAACGCACGCCGTACTGGGCGAGCAGCGCGCAGCCTAGCTCCCCCAGTGCCTGGCTCACTTCTTCTGCCGCGTATGCCCTGACCTCGGTCTTGAACACACCTGAGAAAATAGCGCCCGTATCGAGCTTGTCCAGGGCCGCACCCGGATCATGATGTTGCAAGGCCTCGCGGTAGGCCTCCGAATAGCGATTGACGCAGATGACGGAAAGCAGCCCGCCCGGCAGCAGAGCATGGCAAATTGCTTTCAACGCTGCTGCCATATCGTCTACGTATTGCAAGACGTTGTGACATAAGATAAGGTAGAACCGCGTCTCCGCGAACAGCCCGGGGATATCTGCAATTTCGGCCTGGTGGAACTCCATACGCGCCGCAACCCCTGCTGCTTCCGCATTGGCACGGGCTTCACCCAGGAGTGCCCCGGAAGGCTCCAGTATCGTCACCGAGTGCCCCCGTCTGGCGAACAAGATGGCTTCCACCCCGTTCCCGCCGCCCGCGTCGAGAACGCGCAAGGGCTGCTCGTCGAGGTGACGCTGCACGTTCGAGGTGGCGACATCGTGCAGCAGGCGGCCCCACGGCGAGCGTTGGTAATCGCTGAAGGCGGAGGCATTGGCATCGAACGGCTCTGTAGATGGCATAGCACACTCCCGGTGTTTTTGCGGCACTCACACAATGCAGCGTAACGTCACTGCGCGGTCACAGAGAAACTATACCAGTAACATCATGCCTTAGCATGAGGCTTAAGTGCTGTTCCTGGCGTACAATACAGCCAGGAACATAATCACCAACGGAGGGACGCCAGCAGATTGGCCCTTCTTCATGTTCGAGCAAAATTAGTGACACAGAGGCAGCAACTGACATGCCCGGCAAGCTAAGCCCCAAGATCATCCTGGAGGGCACGCGACTGACGCTCAAGACGGAGATCGCCTTCGCCCTCAACGAGCACCCCCGCATCGTCGGCCCGCGCAAGTACCGCTACCATTCCCCCCTCATCTCCGGCGAGTGGTGCGCCTTCACCAACTTTCCCTGGGGCCGGGGCCTCATCAACTTCGAGCCGCAAGAGGAAGGGCTGGCGCTGGAGACGTACGCCACCTGGGTGCGCCTCTTCGAACTGCAACGCTATTACTCATGGATCGTGGACCGCTTCCACATCTCGACACGCGCCTACCAGCTACAGACATACGGTAAAGACTACGACTTCCGCTGGCTGGAGGAGCGTCTGCACGCGCTCGGCTTCCACCTCGTGTTGTGCACTCGCACCCCCGAATCGTTCCACGCGGCCCGAGAGGAACGGCTGAAAGTCTCCGGCAATCCCTCCCAGTACGACGACCTGGGCAAGTTCATCGCCGAGCAAGAGCTGATGCGCCGCCTGGCGGGAGAGTCGCTGCTGCCCACGCTGGAGCTGGACGTCTCCGATAGCGACGTGCCCCGCGCCGCCGACCGCGTAGCTGACTGGCTCGAATCGACTGGCGGCTTGTACGCGAAGTAGAGGGGTAGCATTCGTTGGACCCGACCCCACCCGCGCCCTGGACCGAGCACGCCGACATAAACGGAATACTCGGCGTCTTGTTGGATGAAACGCGGCAGATTTTAGGCGATAGGCTCGTGGGCTTGTACCTCTACGGGTCGCTGGTTACGGGCGATTTCGACAGGGAGAGCAGCGACATCGACCTGCTGGCCGTCACCTCCTCTGACATCGACCGCCTCGAGTTCGCCCGGCTGGACGAGATGCACCAGGATGTTGTCAACCGCTACAAGCAGTGGGAAAACCGCCTGGAAATAGCATATCTCTCCGCAACTGCTCTGCAAACGTACAGGTGGCGCGCGAGCGACATCGCCATCATCAGCCCCGGCGAGCCGTTCCACGTCAAAGAAGCGGGGAAAGACTGGCTAATAAACTGGTACACCGTGCGTGAAAGGGGTATAGCCCTGTTTGGTCCTTCCCCGGAAGCTCTCATTAGCCCCATCACCAGAGAAGAATTCCTCCAGCACGTTGCCGCCCAAACAAGGGAGTGGCGCGAATGGATTGAGCGCAGTGAGTATGGACACACCCGCCCGTACCAGGCGTACGCAATCCTCACCATGTGCCGGGCATTGTACGCTCTCAGGAACGGCGAGCAAGCCTCGAAGAAGCAAGCGGCTTTGTGGGCGGCACAAGCCTTCCCCGAATGGTCTACCTTAATAGATAGCGCCCTCGCATGGCGTAGTGCCTGGCGAGACAAGGACGTGGACCACGAGGCCACCTTCCCCGAAACTGTCAGGTTCGTCCACTTCGCCATAGACCAGATTGCCTAGCTCCGGTTCAGTCATCATCGCTAGCACTCTCATGGAAAGAGTGCTAAAATCGTGCCCCAAAACTCTTGACAACGCCAAAAAAAGTTGCTATTAAAATATTAGCACTCGTTGTACGAGAGTGCTAAGAACGGACCAATAGAGTGTAAGCTTTCTGATAAAATCAGGCTCTTAGGAGGTGAAACACAATGTTGGCAAGGGACCTACTCAGGAATAACCCTCAAACTTCTGTATGGCGTGACTTGGCGCGCTTGCAGGACGAGATGAACAGCCTGCTCTCTCGCGGCCTCTCCTCCGCGCCCGCCGGCTTCCCCGCTGTGAACATATGGACCGGCGAAGACAGCGCCATCGTCACCGCCGAACTGCCCGGCATCGTGCTCGATGACCTCGACATCACCGTGGTGGGCGACACCCTCACTATCCGGGGCAGCCGCACCCGCGACGAGATAGGCGAGGGGGCCACTTACCACCGCCGCGAGCGTGGCTTTGGCCGCTTCATGCGCGTGGTGCAACTCCCCTTCCGCGTCGAGCAGGAGCAGGTCGAGGCCGCTTTCAAGAACGGCGTACTCAGCATAACCCTTCCCAGGGCGCTCTCCGATAGGCCCAGGAAGATTCAAATCAAGACCGCGTAAAGGAGGTGTTCGACATGGTAAGCGCTGTAGCTAACAGGGAACAGGAAGCGGTTGCCGAAAACAACACCGCTCAGAACGTAGAGGCTACCAACACGGGCCTCCAGACCCAGCAGAACGAGCAGATAGAGCAGACCGGCAAGCAGGAACTCCAGGCCACCGAAGGCGCCGAGCGCACCCGGTCGGGCCGCGTGTACACCCCCGCCGTTGATATCTACGAGACGGGCGAGGCTATCGTGCTCGTGGCCGACATGCCGGGCGTGGACGAAAGCTCGGTGGACGTGACGCTCGAGAAGAACGTGCTGACTATCTACGGCCGGGTGCAGCCCTGGCAGTTCGAGGGCCACAGCCTGCGCTACGCCGAGTACGGCATAGGTGACTACCAGCGGTCCTTCACCATCTCCAACCAGATCGATTGGGAGCACATAGAGGGTTCGGTGAGCAACGGCGTGCTGCGCCTCACCCTCCCCAAGACCGGCCCCCTACAGGCAAAGAAGATCGCCATCAAGGGGTCGTGACGAGTGGCTAACGGCTGGTGGTTAGTGGTGCAAGCGCGTGCGGGCCGCCCTGTGGCTAAAGCCACGGACTGACAAGAGGCAAAGTCCCCTGCGGGGACTGAGGAACATGTAATAGTCTCCGCAGGAGACTTCGCTCCTTGTCAGCCCGCCAATTCATTGGCAGGGCGTCCTACGCGGGACGTAACGCCGTTTACTGACAACTGACAACTGACAACTAACAACTAACAACTAACAACTAACAACTAACAACTTACGACTTGATAAGGAGGTGCATGAGCTATGGCTTTCACCGACATCATCAAGCGCAACGGCAATGGTAACGGCAACGGTAATGGCAACGGCCACGGCAACGAGAACACCAATCTTGCCGTCAAGCGCGAGAACGGTTCTGACTACAGGATGCCCGCCTTCCCGTCCCTCTTCGAGGACACCAACGAGTGGATGCGCAGGTGGGACACTATGTTCGACAGCTTCTTCAACCGCGCCCTGAGCAACTGGGGCACGCAGAATTGGGGCAACACCGGCGGCTTCAACGCCCTGGGCACCTTCACCCCCGCCATCAACGTCGCGGAGAGCGATCGGGACTACAAGGTGACGGCCGAGCTGCCCGGCATGGACGAGCAGGACATCGAGCTGTCCTTGCACCGCGACCATCTCACGATCAAGGGCGAGAAGAAGCAGGAGCACGAGGAGACGGGCAACGGCTATCACAGGGTGGAGCGGTCCTACGGCTCGTTCCAGCGCACCATCCCTCTGCCTCAGGAGGTCGATGCCGAGCAGGTAACGGCCAACTTCCAGAAGGGTGTGCTCACCATCACCCTGCCCAAGCTGCCCGAAGTGCAGTCCGGCGCCAAGCGCATCGCCATCAAGGGCGAGAGCAAGTAAGGTTCGGTTGAGCGTACGAAAACGCCAAGACGCAAAGTGGCTGATGGTTTAGACGGTACAAAGAGGACCAGGGTACGGCTAGCTGTACCCTGGTCCTCTTTGTAGGAAGTCGCTTGGTCCTGGAGCTACGTGCTTACTTCCGGGTCCAGGCAAGCGTTAGGGCAGCCCGGTGGGTGTCAGTGCAACCGGGGAAGCACTACGCTTCAGCACCTTAAAGTCGCTCGTCTGGACTCGCAGATAGGTATCGGACGGGCACGCGCTTGACGAATCTCGTGGCTGCGGTGTTTTACGCTCCTCGCAGCTCCCCTCAAAATAGGACGCGTAGCCAAACGTCGGGTCGAACCGGACCACAAAGACTATCTGCGAGTCTACGTCCGTTTCCTGTTCTGCATAGTTCAATGCATTAGCAACTTTGTCGAACAGCCCGTCTACCGTATTATCCGCACCCAGATCCTCAAGGTCAGCCCTGCTTATTGTGTACGGCACGGGGGCAGCCATAATGCTGCGCAAGAACGTCACTGTGTCACCGCTCACGCGCATCGTCTCCGGATAATCGTTGTTGGAGCGCAACGATAGCTCGTTGACGGTTATCTCATACTCCGTGATGCCCTGGGCCTGCCACAGCGCCACGGCCCTGTTATAGTCGGCGCGTGTAACGTTGATGCTTGGCCGGTACATGACCGGGGTAGGGGTGCCACTGATAGCTGGCGTGGGAGCCGAGTCGTTACAGGCGATCAAGACGGCCGCTCCTACGAGGTAGCATACAAGATTGGGCAAGAAACGCGTCACATGGACCCCCTTACTTCCAACAGCCACTCTGCACAAGAAAGCGCAGTGTATCCTGCTCACTGTCGCCGCGCCTCATCAAGCTTCCTTGCGAATGTTCGATCTTGGTCCACCTGCCCCACGCTTAGCCGCCTCCACAAACTCCACCGCCACACGCGTATCTAGAAAACCTTCCAGTCGCTCCGCCTCAGCCTCTATCCCCCTGCGGACCTTCTCAGCAGGCGCGGCAAACATGCTGACTCTCACGAGCGTTTCACCCTTCCGCGTTTCGTACTCCCACACTCCCTCTATCCTGCCGTCCACGAGCACTACGGCGCTAACCCACGCCGCCGGACGGAACACCTTGCCTTTTTGCTCCGCGGCAAGCACCGGCTCAAGGTTACGACTGTGCGTCAGCACGTACACATCAAACATGGGCAGCAATCGCACGTTATGCTCCGCCTTCGCTTTCGCCATCGATTCAAGCGTTGACTTGAGGGCGGTTGCCTTGCACCCCTCCACGTCCACCGTCTCCACTTCATCCCCCAGCGACTCGAACATCTTCTTGCCGTAGGTCCTGCCCCCGCCGTCCCACCAGAAGCTGAAGTCACGGGGAGTAGCGGGTCCGTACGCCCGCAGGTAGCGCCGTGTGACCTCCTGCTGGGCCTCCTTGGGCTCCCACTCCTTCCATTCTTCGAGCCACTTGCGGGGGTTCACAAAGGACTTAGCGCGGCCCTCGCCCGGCCCGAAGCACATCTCGCCCCTGAACATCGAGGGCTTCCAGAGCGTCCCCCAACTCGAACCAAGCAGCGCCTTACTCACCTCAGGCGTCTTCATGCGCTCGGCCACGCCGTTAGCGAGCGCTTCCCGCGTCACCGGCTCATCTCCAGCCTCGCCAAGCACTTCAGGCACGGCTAGCAAGAACTCGTCGTACTGCGCCTCGGTAAACCCGAGTTGTAGGAAGTCATGGAGCCGGAAGCGCCCTCCATTCGCGCACCGGGCCGCCACTATCAGGGGCAAGTCCTCGGCGGCAAGCACATGGATAGTCCCGCGCATGGCCCACGTCTTGACGAGCGTGCGGTCCTGCCACAGCGCCCCCTGGACGTCAGCCCGCTTCAGCCCATCCACGCGCACCCCAAGCGACAACTCGGCAGCCGACATGACCTGCGCCTGCACTCCAAGCACGCGCTCTGCCGCCCCAACAAGGTCACGTCGCCCCAGCCTCGGCAGCAAACACTGTTGCTCCAACCTCCACGCGTGCACTTGCTCCCATGTCAGTGAAATCATCAGTTACGCTTGGCCCTTTCTCGTCTTAGCGCGTTCGTTGCGTCTTATGCGGTAGCTGGTACGGTTTCGGGGCTGGTGAGCGCGTAGTCGATAGCCTGGTCGAGCGTCATGGTGCGGCCCGCGGACCAGTTTTCTGAGAAGGCTTGCACGGGCAGGTTGGAGCGGGTGAGGGCCACGTTGTGCTCGTACTCCATCTGGTCTGCGGGGTCCAGCGTGGTGCCCATAGCGTCGAGGGCCGCCTCGGATGCGCCGAAGAGCCGCGCCGCACGCTCCGCCTGCCCGGTGCCCACCGCCACCGCCGCCAGCCCCGTTACGCACTCCACAATGCTCAGCTTGTCGCCCAGCTCTCTGAACAGCAACAGGCCCTTCCTGAACACCTCAGCGGCCTGCTTGTAATCGCCCCTGTGGTAGTAGACGTGGCCGAGGTTGTGGTACGAGCTGGCGATGCCGTCCTTCACCCCTATGCTCCGGTAAAGCTCCAGCGACTCGCTGTAGCGGGTGTAGGCCTCGTCG
>DASVQO010000342.1:0-6569 GCA_036389075.1 Chloroflexia bacterium
GGTAGGGGCAGCATCTACGGTAAGATGCTGCCCCTACTAAGAATACCCTCGATTCGTCTCAGCGTACCTTTGCGTCCTCTGCGTCTCTGCGGTGAACCGTTCTTAATCTTGGCGCGTCCTTGGCGTTCTTGGCGTCTTGGCGGTTCCGTCTTTACCATAACAAAGAGCCAAGGAAGAAGGCCCCGGTGAGGAGCAGGGCGAGGGCGTTGAGGGCGTGCCAGCGGCCCAGGCGGGCGATTAGCCAGTCGCTGACTGGCACGGGGTTGCGCAGGCGCAGCATAGCGATGCCGCCCAGCACGGCGGGGATGCCCCGCATCAGCCCGTATACCATGCCAAGCGCCACCGCGGCCCGCAAGTCCACCGCCCCCGCGACAAGCTCCGTGCCCAGGAGCAGGTAAAAGCTGGCGAACGGGATGAATGTGAAGACGCCCGCGCCCAGCACCAGGCCGTACAGCGTGTTGCCCAGCAGGCGGCTGCGTCCCATCCAGGAGGCGGGCACCTGCCAGCCGATTTGCGGAGCGGGCAAGCGTACCACGTTCAACTCGTGCAGCGCGAACAGCAGGGCGGCCGCCCCCAGCGCCACAACCGCGAACTCGACACCAAGACTGGGTAGCAGCGCGTGCAGCCCCGCACCCAGCAGGCCCACGACGAGAGCCAGCAGGGCAGCGCCCACCGTGGCGCCCGCCACGTACATCACCACGCGCACCAGCCAGCTTGCCACGTCCTTTGCCGCCTTCCCGAGGGGCACGATCACGAAGATCATGTTAAGCCCTCAGGCAGAGGAGGTCTTGGACGCCCCCACCACCGCCGCCAGGCCCGCCGATATGACGAAGCCCAGCCCCGCCCAGGGCCGCGCCACCCCCTGCACCGCCCCGGCCAGCAGCAACCCAAGCCCCAGCATCGCCACGCCCGTCAGCAGCAACCCCGCGACGAAAGGACCGTAGGAGGAATTGGCCGGTTGTTGCAGAGTGTTGTTCGACATTAGACCCTCCGGCCTACCGCAACCCGGTGCCGCGTAAGGTGCCGCGCACGGTCGCTACCGCCTGTTCCCCATAAGCCACCACCGCCACGCCCAGCAGCGATAGCATTACCACCAGCGTAGACTCGGCAAGCGAACCATCGCCAGGGGGCGAGGCAAGGAGCGGCAGGCTGCCATTCGTAGCGCTGTTGAGTGGCGCATCGAGGGACGCTAGCCCGTCGAAGCCTGCCACCACGAGGGCGGATAACCCCAACAGCAGGAGGTTGCGCACCACGGCCACAGGGGTCAATCGCTCCGCCGAGATGCGCCCGAAGCAGTGGCACGACTGCTGTTGCCCCCGCGTAAGGTCGTAGACAACTAACACCGTGAACACCACGAACAACAGCACGGCCCCCACAGCCGCCAGCCGCGTCAGCAGCCCCAGCACAAGCATAGCGCCTATCACCAGCTCAAGGTATGGGACGACCAGCCCGAGAAACCTCCCGCTCCCCCTCGGCAAGAACGGGTAGCGCGACATCGCCGCGGTAGTACCCTCTCTATCCGCCAGCTTCCCCAACCCCGACACAACAAACACCCCGCCGACGCAAAGGCGAGCAAATAGCACAAAGTAAGGGGATGCAAGAAACTCAGTCATTTTAGATTTTAGATTTTAGATTTTAGATTTTAGATTTGCTTGGAGTTCTACTGAATCCAAAATCCAAAATCCAAAATGGTCACACTTGTTTGAACTGCTCGAAGGGCTGGCGGCAGGAGGTGCAATAATAGATGGCGCGGCAGAGGGTGGGGCCGAAGGCGTTGTCCATCACGGTCCTGCGCGAGCCGCAGTAGGGGCACTCGGCCACCGGCATCAATTGCATGAGGTTCAGCTTGCCCTGCGGCATCCTCAGGGGCGGGGCGAACCCGGAGCTTTTCAGCACCTGGCGGCCACGCTCGCTGATGCGGTCGGTGGTCCAGGTCTCCTCAAGCGTCACCTTCACGTTTATGCCGTGTTCGGGCGCAAGCTCGCGCAGCCGCTCCACCACGCTCTCCTTCATCACCTCAAGCGCCGGGCAGCCCACGAACGTCGGCAGCAATTCCACCTCTATCTCCGCCTCGCCCACCGACACGTCGCGCACGATGCCCAGGTCCACGATGGACAGGTTGGGTATCTCCGGGTCCATCACATCCAACAATGCCTCGCGCACGCTCTCTTCCGTTACGTTCTGCTGTATTGTTCTCATGATATGCACCTCTTTGTTAGTGACGGGTGATGAGGACTGAGTAGGTTTAGGTTACCAACTACCGGCTGGCAGCAAACAATCTTAATCTTTGCGCGTCCTTTGCGTTCTTTGCGCCTTTGCGTTTTCGTCCCTTAGTTAACCCGCCCCCAGTACGCCCCGCACCAGGCCCACCACCTGCCAAATCAGCCAGATGTGCACCAGGCTGAACGCCAGGTTGAATATCGCCACGTTGCGCATGGTGCCAGGCTTGCCGTTGTCGAAGCTTTCCTTCAAGGCCATGATGCTCAGGCCCACCCAGGCCGGGAATAGCACCACGAGCGCGAACACACTGAGGAAGAAGAGCGTGCCGAACGCCCGCCAGCCGGAGCTAAGGGCGTACACGTCGAGCAGCAACAGCACCAGGCAGGCGACGCCCATCCCGACGCTGAGCACTTCGTCCTGGCCCCGCCACGCCTTGACCTCTACGTTCGCTTTGGCGCTGGGCTGCTCCGGCATCTGCATGTTACCAGACCGCCTCCGGGTCGAGCCTGTATACCGAGGTCATCTCCTCCCAAAGCTCGGCCAACTCCGGTGTGTGCTCGCCCCGCCTCCCGCCATACACCGGCTCCACCGTGGGCACGTAGCGGCCCGTGCTCGCGTCCCGTTCGACCGGGCAAGGCAGCCCCAGGCTCTCGAAGTAGGGCGCGACCTGCTCCAACCATTCCGCCTGCATATCGCTCGTGGCAGAGGGGAGTATGCCGCTCGCGACTAGCTCCGCCTCACCCGGCAGCGGCTCGAACATGCCCAGGGCGTCGGGCCACAGGCTCTCGAGCGCGCTAGTCAGGCGCTCTCGCGCATCGGGCGAGAAGCCGGCAAGTCGCTTGACCCAGATATCGCCGTGCATCAGGTGGTACTTCTCCTCGCGCACGATCTTCTGCATGGCGTTGGCGAGCGGGGCATACGAGCTACGGGTCAGCGACTCCACGCGCACGTGGTCCGCCGTGTCGTACAGGAAGTAGCGAGCGATAGCGTGCGCCCAATCCAGCTTGCGGCGCTCCACAAGCTGGCAGTTGAGAAACTCCCCCGGCTCGCGAGCGTAAGCGATTCTATCAGCGGGAGTGCCCGTCAGTTCGGCCAGCATCTGGTACAGGAGACGCGCGTGGCCGATCTCGTCCTGCGACATGGAGGAGAAAGCCACGTCCTCCTCCAGCATAGGGGCGATGCCGGTCCACTCCGAGTTGCGGTACCCCAGGATGAACTCGTCGTCCGCCAGCGCGGTAAGGAGCGTCTGCAAGGCCGTGGTATCTGTGTTCGTAGCGTTGTCACTCATCGTCTATCACAAAGTCCCAAATCCTAACTGCACCATCAGTCCGGCTGCGCGCTCCCAGCCACGGCACCACGGGTCGCCCGCAGCGTGTCGCGCACCGAGTAGCCCCCCACCGTCCGATAAGAGCGGTCTACGGCCGGTGGGTGGAGCAGGTCGGGGTCGTTAATCTCCACGATGCACTCGCGCGGCACCACCCACAGCCGGTGCGCCTCCTGCCGCCTACCATAGAACTCTCGCGCATAGAGAATCGCCATCTCAGCATCAGGCGCAACCACGTTGCCCCCATGCTCGAAAGCCTTACCCTCGCGGGCCTGCTGGAATACTTCAAATACAGCCATAGACTTCAATTCTCAATTCTCAATTTTTAATTTTTAATTCTTAATTGCAGTTCGTCTCCGAGCAATTAAGAATTAAAAATTAAAAATTAAGAATTAAACGCTAAGGATTCTCGCCGCGGTTTCTCGCACCCATTCGGTGTCGGCGTAGGCCATGCGGCGGAGGTTGAGGCGGTCTTCGGTCTTCGGGCCGTGGCCGGTGACGACCAGCTTTAGCTCGTTCCAGTCGGGGTCACTGTAGCGCCACTCTTTGGCTTCCGTGTCGAAGCGCAGCTCAGGGTCGGGGATGGTGAGGCCAAGCTCCAGTATCTTGGGGATGTACTTGGAGAAGAACTCCTGCCGCAGCACGAAATTGGGCTTCGCCTTGATGCGATAGTACAGGTCGCGGTCCTTCTCGGCTGAGGTAGGCGGGCCGTGGAAGTGCACCAGCGGCACCCACCACCTGTTGAGGGCCTCCTGGATCATGTCCTTCTGCTGCTGGGTGCCGTTCATCATCGTTACGACCATGTCGTAGCCGTGCTTGATGTGGAAGCTCTCCTCCCAGCAGATCTTCTGCATGGTGCGGGCGTAGGGCGCGTAGGACGAGTCGAGCAGCGCCTTCTGCGACTGTATGGCCGCCGCGTCCACGAGCCAGGCGATGATAGCCACGTCGGCCCACGAGTAGGTGGGATAGTGGAAGACGTTGTGGAACTTGGTCTTGCCGTCGAGTAGGTCCTGCAACATCGCCTCGCGGCTCTTGCCCAGGTCCTCGGCCACGCGGTAGAGCAGCTCGGCGTGGCCCACCTCGTCCTGCACCTTGGCGGTGAGGGCCAGCTTGCGCTTGAGCGTAGGGGCCTTGTTGATCCATTCGCGCTCCGGCAGCACGCCCATTAGCTCCGAGTTGGCGTGCATCTCCACGAAGCGCAGCACCTGCTTGCGGTACTCCTCCGGCATCCAATCGCCCGACTCCACCTTCCCACCACTCTGCACGTGCTTCACGAACTCTTCGACTCTCGCCGGGTCTTCGACTTCTACTGTGTCAACGGTTGCTACCATGCGTTACACTCCTTTGTGCTCTCTGTGTACTCCAACGCGAAAATCAGGTAAGGCGCGATAAGTTCTTCGTGAGCGGAGCAATTATCTCCTCCGGCCCGTAGACGTGTAGCGCCCTGTACTTTAGCTCTTCTCCAGAATGCTGCGCAAGCGTCCCGGCATACTCCTCGTAATCGGCGGGTGCCGCGTCTTCCGTGTAATCGACCAGCAGCACGTCCGGGTTGCCCGCCAGGCTCTGCCGCAGACTCTTTAGCTTGCTCTGTCCGGCCTTGCGGACCATGTGCCCTATCCTGGTAAGGTACCGGTGCGTCGCCCCGTCACCGTCTGTGACATCGGGGCCAAACGTCTCTTGCGGTAGGTCTCGCCCCACCGTAAGCCCTAGCACGAAAGCGGCATTAGCCACCACGCCCTTGCTGTCAATTGCCTGGTCCACGATCAAGACGCTAATGAACTTCTGCATTGCCCCAGGTCTCCGGTCTTGCGAAGAATACGTACGAGCGACTAAGGTTCCAGCCCACGCAGGACCAAGGCGCTAAACCTGTCGGCTATCTCCTCGGCGGAGAGCGGGCCGTTGGGGTTGTACCACTGGGGAAGCCAGTTCATTATAGACAGCACCATCAGTGCCGCCATCTTGGGGTCGGTGGGCGCGAACTCCCCGCAGTTGATGCCTTCTTCGATTACGTGGCGGTAATAGCCTTCGTAGCGGTCGCGGCGAGCGGCCACCGAGTCGCGCCGGGCCTCACTGAGGAACTTCCACTCGTGGAGGAATATGGCCGCGTTGCCCCCGTTGCCCGCGACCACCCCGACGTGCGCTCGCACCATGGCCCGCAGCTTCGCGACGCTCGACCCCTTCCCCTCAACGATAGGCTCTACGGCAGAGAGAAACTGCCCGGCGGCCTGGTCCACTATCTGCCACAACACGTCCTCTTTAGACTCGATGTGGGCGTAGAGCGAGCCTGCCTGCATGTTCAACTCGCGCGCGATGTCGCGGACCGTGGTGGCCTGGTAGCCCCTCTCGCTGAACATGGAGCGGGCGGTGGAGAATATCTGCTGTTTGCGGTCGATTGCCATAGATGCCCTGTTGAAACAAACGCTTGTTAGGTTGCCTGGTGATTATACCGGACGGCACCCCTCCTGTCAACAGAAAGTGGGGGACATGGTCGCCCGCAGTGGGACCGGGCCTGCATAGAAAGATTCGTCTTATGGGGATACCCTATGGGGACGCCACGGACTGGGAAGTAGCGAAGGCTCCCTCGGAGACTACACGATGGAAGCGATCTTGGAAATGATACTTTGGGATAAGAGCATCCAGGCCCCGCCCATGTCATTTCGAGCGCAGTGAGAAATCTCGTCCCTCAGCACCCAACCTCCGCCTCACCCGGCACACAGATCCCCATGAGAAAACAGCCACATCCCGGTGAGGGACGAGATTTCTCACTATGTTCGAAATGACATAGGAGGGGCCTGGGTGCTGATGTTCTACACCTTTGTTTTGCGATGTTTTCTGATCGTGTAGTCTCCGAAGGAGACTTTGCCCCTTGTAAGCCCGCCAATTCATTGAGGCATGGTCATAAATCAAAATGAGGCACAATCCCACGCGTGAGGTGTAGCTTCAGCAAGTCCAAAATACGGCATTTGGCTCCCTCCTTACCACTATTTGCCGTTACTTCACGCGTGCAAAATGATTTATGACCATG
>DASVQO010000343.1:0-8693 GCA_036389075.1 Chloroflexia bacterium
GAAGAATCTCGTCCTCTACCTGCATGCTTCCCTTTTCTAGGGCACCATAGCGTCTTAAGCCTTCTACTTCGTAGGGAAATGGGCTACCTGGGTGCTGAGAGACGAGATTCTTCGCTGCGCTCAGAATGACAAAGGGGGATATGATCCACAAAACCAACTGTCACAAACGCACCAGTCTTGGCAAGCCATATTGCTCTGCACTCGGCACTCGTCCGCCAGACCCTGTGTTATAATCTCCGTTGCCACGCCAGCGGCTGGCCTTCTTTATTGTCGTATCTAGTGTGAGGTAGGATCGTCATGTCAACTAACCTGGGACTGGGCGAGGTGAAGCAGTGCGCCCACTGCGGCGGCCACGGTGTGTGCAAAGCTGGCTTCGGCAACATGCGCTCGTGCAAGGCGTGCCTGGTGAAAGCCGGCCTAGACCAGAACGCGATGGATGTGATTACCTGCGCTACCTGCGGGGGCAAAGGTTCGGTGTGGGTGGGGCCGGAAGTGGTGCAGATTGTCGGCAGCGCCGATCACGGCACCGGCAAACGGCTGGGTTAGGCGGGAGGAGAGTGCAGCGCATGGAGGGCAGCGCGGGGGCCGAGGACCGCAGCCTCGTCGAAGAGTCGCGCCACATCTGGGACCAGAACGCCGAGGTGTGGGACAGCGTCATGGCGGCGGGCAGGGGCTGGCAAAAGGTGTTCATCGGGCCGGTGGTCGAGCGGCTGCTTGAGCTGCGGCCCGGCGACACGGCGCTCGACATCGCCTGCGGCAACGGCATCTTCTCGCGGCGCATGGCCGAATTGGGCGCATACGTGGTCGCCTGTGACTTCAGCCCCAGGCTGGTAGAGCTTGCCCGGTCGCGCACTACCGAGCACGCCGACCGTATCGAGTACCACGTGGCCGACGCTACCGACGAGGCGCAACTTGTAGCGATGGGAGAAGGGCGGTTCGACGCGGCGGTGTGCAGCATGGCCCTCATGGATATGCCCGCTATAGAGCCGCTGTATAGGGCCGTCAGCCGCATGCTCAAGCCGGGAGGGCGCTTCGTCCTCTCGGTCAGCCACCCTTGCTTCAACACCGGCTACACGAACAGGCTGGCGGAGGAGGACAACTCGACAGGGGAGGTTACGCACTCGATCAAGGTGTCAAGTTACCTCAGCGTGCGCACCAGTATGGGCGTGGCCCTCCGGGACCAACCCGCGAAGCAGTACTACTGGGACCGGCCTATAAGCGTGCTGCTGGGCGCGGCCTTCGCGGCGGGCCTGGTGCTCGACGCCCTGGAGGAGCCGCCCTTCAAGCGCGATACTCCCGCCGCCGACCGCCTCGACTGGGCCAATTTCGATATGCCGCCAGTGCTCTTCGCAAGACTGTGGCTGCCACGGTAAGCCCCTTCTGGAACGGTTATTGCAGGTAACTCAGGCTAGGGGCGCAGATTGGGCAGGAGACTGTGCAGACCACGGCGTGGTACGCTGGCCGTGGAGTAAGCTAGGGGTAATGAACACACTGTACCTGGTCAGGCACGGAGAGAACCGCGCCAACATTACAAAGGAATTCTCCCACACCAAAGTAGACTACCCCCTCACCGAGAAGGGCGTGCTACAGGCCCGGCAGACCGCCGAGTACTTCCAGAACCGCCACGTAGACGAGGTCTATTCGTCGCCCCTCAAGCGGGCGCTCCAGACGGCCGAGATGATCGCCGCCACCAAGGGCCTGCCCGTGACCGTAATAGAGAGCCTGCGCGAGGTAAATTCGGGCAGCCTGGAAGACACGCCCCCCACCGAGGAGAACTGGCGAATCTACCTCGACACGGTGCAGGGCTGGAACGAAGGGCGGCCCGAAGTGGCCCTCCCCGGCGGCGAGAACTATTACATGCTCGTGGACCGGATAAAGCGGGCCATAGGCGAGATAGTGGGCGATCGCGACGGCAGGCAAATCGTGGTGGCGGGGCACGGGGGCATATTCACGGCGGCCATCGGCTTGCTCTGCAAGAACGTAGAGGCCGACGAACTGCGCAGCGCCCACTACCACAACTGCGCCATCAGCGAGATAGAGGTGGAGCGCACGCCGGACGGGCGGCTGGAAGGCATGCTTATCGGCTGGGCGTACTGCGAGCACCTGTCCGGCTCGGCGGCGGAGCTTGTATCGCCCATCCCCGACACGCTTGTACCGGCAGAGAGTCCGTGAGCGACGACGAAGGCTTCATCGGAGCGGGAGAGGGGCCGCGCCTCTACTATCACGTGATGGGAGATGGGCCGGACTTGGTAGTTGTGCCGGCCGGAAGCTGGGTGGGTGCCGGTTTCGATGATTTTCGCGAGGGTCGTACCTTCATCTTCTACGAGGGGCGGGGGCGGGGCGGCTCGGACCCAGTGACCGGTGCGTCCCAGGTGCAGCCCGGTTACGAAGAGGCCGACCTGGAGAGGGTGCGCGCCCACTTCGGCCCGCAACGTTTCTCGCTAATAGACTGGTCGGCCAACGGCGACACGGTGGCAGTGTACACACGGTAGAGGTAACCCTTCGTGGCTAGGATCCGGGATAGTAAAGGCAGATCAGATGAGAACTCGGGCTATACTCGTCTGATAGGTAATAGGGACTTAGGGCAACTACTCAGTCAGGTACAAGCTACAGTCATTCGGAGCGGCAACGAATTAGAAAAAATCCTACAGACCTATACTAGACACGCGATAGTGTCTGAGGTTGAGTTGACTGGACCCGCATCATCGCACCAAGATGTTACGGAGATAGTGTTTGATCCTCAACTAAAATTCACAGATCGCCAAGCCATCCGCGCGGACATACTTATCACAAACCACAAGGCACAAACCTGCCAGATAATTGAACTGAAGGATGGCGACACATTCGACACAAAGAAGGCAAGTGGAGAACTCGAAAGCTTGAAGCGTTTTGCTGCGGAAATTTCAAGAACAACGGGTTACGTCACGACGTATCACTTCTGCTCATTTAATCAGCCGGATAAGATGGCAATAATTCGCGGTGCTAAAGGTAGGTTTTCACTTGAGGAAGTAATGACTGGCAACGAGCTATGTGAATTACTGGGCATAGATTTTCAGACAATAGTAGAATATAGGGTACTGGAACAGCAAGAGAATCTCTCGTATTTCTTGGACAGACTTGTAGCTATACCTGAAATACAAGAGGGTCTGACCGCCCGACTTTCTGTAGACATGTAAAAAACGTGAGGGTGTAAGACATGGTCAGTTTGCCTGCTTATCAGCAGTTACCGATTGATAGAATAATAAGAGGAGATAACCTGGCGGTACTTGCATCTCTCCCCGATAAGAGCATTGATGTAATATTCGCTGATCCACCATACAATCTACAGTTGCAGAATGAATTATGGCGGCCAAATATGACACTCGTAGACGCTGTAGACGACGAATGGGATCAGTTCTCGGATCTTGATGTTTATGACAGCTATACAGAGAAATGGCTGTCCGAGTGCCGCCGAGTGCTGAAGGACACAGGGACAATCTGGGTTATTGGTTCCTATCATAATATCTTCCGTGTGGGCAAGATAATGATGGACTTAGGTTATTGGATCCTTAACGATGTGGTTTGGGTGAAGACCAACCCTATGCCCAACTTCCGAGGAGTGCGCTTCACAAATGCCCATGAAACGCTTATTTGGGCAAAGAAATCGCAGGATCAGAAGCGGTATACTTTTAACTACGAGGCGATGAAGAATCTCAATGACGAAAAGCAGATGCGTTCTGACTGGGAAATAGCCTTATGCACTGGAGCCGAACGCCTCAAGATAGACGGTGAGAAAGCACACACTACGCAGAAACCTGAAGCTCTACTGTATCGGGTTATCTTGGCCAGTTCAAACCCAGGCGATGTAATTCTTGATCCATTTTTCGGCACTGGAACGACTGGCGCTGTTGCAAAGCGCTTACATCGTCACTGGATAGGAATAGAGCGCGACCCAATATATGTAAAGGTGGCGCAGGAGCGCATTGACTCCGTTGTACCCCCGCTATTTGACGAGGCGAGTTTCGTAACGCGGAGCAAGCGCCAGGCCCCACGCATCCCCTTCGGCAACCTCCTCGAAACGGGCCTCCTGCACCCCGGCGACACCCTTTACCTCGACAAGACGAGGGGCACCGCCCAGGTGCAGGCCGACGGTACATTACGCTCCGGCGACACGACCGGCTCCATCCACCGCGTGGGGGCGCACCTCCTCGGCCTTCCAGCCCTCAACGGGTGGGAGCACTGGTACTACCAGGACGCAGAGAGCGGCGAGTTGCGGCAGATAGACGAGCTTCGGGAGAAGGTGAGGCGGGGAGAGGGTGAGGGGAGCTAGGCGTACTCGACATTCCGAACCTTGTGTCTCGCCAAGCTGTAGACGCCACCAATAATAAAGGGGCCTCCCCTCTAACGAAAGGAGGTCCCTTTTGCTGTTTGCTTACCTACGAACTACGGCCTGGCAGGGGTATCGCAGTCGGGGAAGAAAGCATTAGCGGCAATCTTCGCCATCTGCCCACGGGTGGTCAGGTCGTTGTAGCGGAAGCATGGCGTGCCTGTGGGGCACTTGCTAGCCTCGCCATAACCGGAGATGATCTCGCGTGCGGCCAGCCGCTCGATGAACACCCAGAACGGGCTGTCCGTGGGTACGTCGGTAAACGTCTGCTGCTCGGCGGGTATGTCTTCGTCATAGCTTGCCGCAATAGAGACGATCTTGGAGATCTGGCCCCTGGTAGCGGGACTGTTCGGGCGGAAGTACGGCCTGTTCAGGTCGTCGCATGGCTCGCTGGGGCCAAACTCGCCGCACGGGTATCCTGCTATGGCTCCCGTCTCGCCTAGCCGCTCCACGAACAGGTAGAACGGGTCTCCCGGCTCCACGTCCGCGAACTGCTGCTGGCCTTCGGCAATCTCGTCGTTCAGACCCGCCGAGTTGGCGATGATCTTCGATAGCTGCCCTCTCGTGACGTTAGCGCCGGGCCTGTAGTAAGCCTCGTCATTGTCGTTGCAAGGCTCACCAGGGCCGCCGCAGGGGTAACCTGTGACGATGCCACGGCAGGCAAGGCAGCGCACGAAGCTGTAGAAAGTATCACCAGGCGGAACGTCCGCAAACTCGATAGCGCACGCTGTAGCTGTCGCGCTAGGCACGGCTGTGCCGGTGCTCGAAGGCGTACTGGTGCTGGTACTGGTAGAGGTAGAGGTGCTGGTGGCCGTGTTGGTAGCCGTCGCGGTGTTGGTAGCCGTGTTGGTGGCGGTAGAGGTGGAAGTAAGTGTGGGGGTAGCGGTACAAGCTACGGTATTGGCAAGGCCCGTGGCGCGGATCAGGAAGTTACCATGCAGACCGAAGCTGTCCATCTGGCCGCCTAACGTGTTGGCCCCAAGGTTCTCTTTGTTGGGATCGCGAGGTTGAGCATCAACTTCCTGCATGCCGTACGCGTAAGAGCGGCCCTTGGAGCCGGAGCTCTCGTCGAAACCGACGGGGCCGGGCGCGGGCTGGGGATAGGGCGGGCCTTTTGCAAAGGTGCTCTCAAAACCGACATAAAGGTCGCCGGGTCCGGGCACCGTTACATTCACCGGGTAGTCTACAAACAAGTCCGCGCTCGGAATGGTAGCCAATTGCTGGAATATCAGGGTAGCATCGGCAGGGTCGCCGTCGCCGTCGCTATCGTGATATACCAGCAGCGTTACCTGCTTGTGCAGAAGGTCGATGTAAGCGCGGTCGGGGTTCGGCCACAGTATGCTGATAGTCCGCACCGTGAGAGGATAATGGGTAGCAAGGGGCGGCGTGAACCGGTTTAGCCAGATCGCGGCGTAACCTGTATCGAGGTTATCGCTACCGAACCGGACAACGTGCTCGTAGCTGCCGTCGTCTACCACGAACGTATCGGTGAGAGTAGAGGCAGGCGCGTAAGGGCCTTGCTGTGAGCCGCTAGCGCCTGACGTGCCGTCGAAGCGTGCCTGCCCGCTGGCGGACATCTTGGGGGCCACACCTGGCTTAGCTGCTTGCTGAGGAGCAAAGGCCATCGGCTCGGGCGAGCAGCCGGGGCCGTCGGGGTTCTGGGTCAGCCCGTTAGCGCGAATCATCAAGTTGCCGGGGATAATGTCGGAGAGCCTCAGCTGGTAGTCGTTGTTGCCGAGGTTGTCTATGTCAGGGGGGTTGCCGCTCTCCTCACCGAATATCCAGGAGCGCAACGCGTTCGTAGAGGTGTCAACGGACGCCGGGTAGGGCAGGGGGCTGATGTGCTGCTCCGCGAAATAGCTCTCGAAGCCCACGTAGATATCGCCGGGTCCCAGCACCTGGACGTTGACAGGATAGGTCTCGAACGTGCTCGTCATGCCTATGGTAACGAGTTGCTCTTCCAACAGGATGGCATTGGCGGGGTTATCATCTCCGTCGCTATCTTGGTAAACGAGCAGCTTTACCTGCTTGCCGACCAGCTCAACCTTGGCAGCAACCGTTCTCGGCCAGTAGATGCTGACGCTCTGTAGCGTGACCGGGAAGTCAGTGCTGGCGGGCGAGAAGCGATTCAGCCATATATAGGCATAGCCAACGGTGAGCGCATTGTTGCCAAATCCTAGGACGCGGTCGATGGTACCGTCGTCCAACTGGTAGTTAACGGGGGCTTCCGGAGCCTGGCGCGGGCTTTGGGCTGCGCCGGAGGCAGGCTCGCTGACAAAGCGGGTCTGGCTGTTTGCGGCACCCGGCAGCGCCGTGTGCTTGCTGGTTGGCGCGCTCGCAAGTGCCACTCCCACGGTGACGAAAGTGCCCAGGGCCAGCATCAGCAGGACGAGTAACGACCGCAGGTTTCTACTTGAGCCATGTTTTGCTTGTACCATCAATTCCTTGTTCTCCTTAGCGACTGAAAAAACGACTGCCAGGACAATACACCACAGGGACAATAGTCCGAGACCGGGCCCCCTCCGCGATCTTGAGGCACGCGCTATCGAAAACCGCGCATAGACGTTTAGACGCCCGGCCCAACATAGTGGGTCCGTCTACAGCGGTTCTCTACCTGAGTCACCTACAGTAATGAGAATGAGCGCCCGACTTCAGGTGGCATGACCAGGAAGGACAACGTGCCGGTCGCCGCGTGTATGTGGCTGATACCAGCACTCTTTAGCTGGTAAGCGGCAGTGATGGAATCTTACCAATATTGAGAAAGAAAAGCAAATTTTCATGGAAAATAGGCTACAAATACTATCTATAATATGTAGTTTCGCATGTGAAACCCAGCCTGTAGTGCTTGGCGGCTCAGACTATGAGCAAGTCGGCATCAAACAACCCTGTGCCCCTGCAACGTGAGTTCTCCCCTGGCGTGGCCCGGAATGTTGTATGTGCCGTTTATCTTATGCGTCTGCGGTGTCAGGAATCGGTGTCGGTAGCGCCCCCGCGCCCCCCGTAGGAATGAAGTACTACAAAGATCGGCAGGGCAGTCGCCCCATATTGGCCCAACTCTTGCTAAAATATAGGTGTGAGTGCCACATTGTAGCATTACGCCCCACTTCAAGGCAGTAAGTTGGGTGGGTATAGCGGGCGCGGCATTCCCATACAAAAGTTCCGTACTCACCGCTTGCCTGGTATTTATTTGCGCGTAAGCAGGAAGGGATGGGGAAGGCGTTCTCCTAACGAGCACGCCCTACTGTAGCATTATGAGCCACATTTTGATCGTTGACGACGAGCCTACGATTGTTGAGCTGCTGGAGGAGCACCTTCGCAGCGAGGGCTACGACACCGTGCACGCCTACTCGGGCGAAGAAGCCCTCAAGGTGCTGGACAGGACGGTGCCCGACCTGGTGATACTCGACCTCATGCTTCCCGGTATGGACGGTTACGAGGTGTGCCGCCTCATGCAGAATGACGCCCGCCTCAACCACATCCCGGTCATCATGCTCACCGCTCGCAGCGCCGTGCCCAACAAGGTGATGGGCTACGAACGCGGGGCCGACGACTACATCGTAAAGCCGTTTGACCCGGACGAGCTAAGCGTGCGGGTGCGCGCCCAACTGCACCACCTCTACCACGACACGGTGGACGAGCTGAGCGGCCTCCCAGGCTCCCAGGCGGTCGAGACGAAGATCAACGAGACGATGGCGAGGAGCGACGCGCCCTGGGCCATCATGTACGTGAATATCTCCGACTTCACGGAGTACAACGAGGCGCATTCGTTCTTAGAGGGCGACGAGATGATCAAGGTGGCCGCGCGCGTGCTCGTGGAGGCGCGGGTCGATGCGAAGGTGCCCGAGGTGTTCATAGGCCACATGGGGGGCGACAAGTTCGTGGTGGTGGGCGCGCCCGGCGAGGTGGGCAAGGTGAGGGAGGTAGCGTCCCGCGCCTTCCAGGAGCGCACCCGCGAGTTCTATTCCCCCTCCGACCGCGACCAGGGCTACTTCGTCACGATCAACCGCCAGGGCATGATGGCCCACGTCAATTTGTGCGCGCTCGACTTCGATGTGGTCAGTTCTGAAGCGTAAATCACGGTGTAGCACGCCGAACGAGGTACGTGGATGCCATAGTCCCGGTTTGCAGAACCAAACAACCCCCTGTCATCCTGAGCGCAGCGAAGGATCTCAAGAAGGTGGTATGTCAGGCTGTTGAACGCCACTTACCAGGGTATTGCAAGTTCAACGCAGCGGTAAAGGCAGCATCTTAGATCCTTCGCTACGCTCAGGATGACAAGGGGAATAGAGTCCCAGGCAAAAAACAGGGTCGCCTCAAGTAACGAGGC
>DASVQO010000344.1:0-5986 GCA_036389075.1 Chloroflexia bacterium
GCTGAGTGATGCCCACGCCCTGCGCCGCGATGCCGATGCGCCCGCCGTCCAGCAGCGACATAGCGATCTTGAAGCCCTCTCCCTCATTACCAAGCAGGTTCTCGGCGGGGACCTCGGCGTCCTCTAAGATTAGCTGGTTCGTCTCGGAGGCGCGAATGCCCATCTTGTTCTCGGGTTTGCTGGCGCTCAGGCCGGGCGTTCCCCTGGTGACGAGGAAGGCCGAGATGTTGCGCGAGGGCTTGTCGGAGTTGCCCGTGACGGCGAAGGTGATCGCAACGTTGCACGAGGCCCCTGAGGTGATCCAGGTCTTGGTGCCGTTGAGCACGTACACGTCGCCCCGCTTGACCGCCGTGGTGCGCATGGCCGCGGGGTCCGACCCGGCGTGCGCCTCACTCAGCGCGTAGGCACCCAGCCACTCGCCGGAGGCCAGCCTGGGGAGGTAGCGCTGCTTCTGCTCCTCGGTGCCGTATTCCAGCAGCGCTCCGCACACCAGCGAGTTGTGCACCGACAGCACCGTGCCGAGCGCGGGCACCACCCGGTTGATCTCTTCCAGCATGAGGATGTAGGTGAGGGTGTCCGCCCCCACGCCGCCGTACTCCTCAGGCACGATCATGCCCGCGAAGCCAAGCTGCCCCATCTTGCGGAACATGTCGAGGGGGAAGTGGTGCCGCTCGTCCCACTCGGACGCGTGGGGTTCGAGCTCGCGGGTGGCGAAGTCGCGGGCGGTGTCGCGGATGAGGGTTTGTTCGGGGGAGAGTTCTAGGTTCATAGGTTTGTCGCTTTACTCACTGAATAGATTAACCAGTGCCGCTCTTGCCTGAGCCAGGACTCTGGGTGTTATCCACAAGGAGGACCGTACTAGCATATCCAATGCTGCTTCTGCCTCAGTTTTATTGAGGTGCCCATCGGCTGCTGCTCCTATTACGATACCCACAGAACCGTGTACCTCAAGCCCCAATGTCTGTGCTAAGAGTCTAGCGGCTGCATCATCCGTCAGCAGCCAATCGGCATGCAGTTGTCTTGCCAAAGCTATAGTTGCCGCTTCGCCCGCATCGATGAGACCCACTTGTTGCCACATTGCGGCATCAGTCTCATACGATTCATCCAACTCGTCAAGAGTGAGCCAATCCGGAATGCGCCACAAGCTATAGCCCGCCAATTCAACAGCTACGGCCCTGGGTATGTGTACTTCACCAGCAAGTTTTACAAGCTCCAGGTAGCCTGCTTCCGTCAAGTGGAGCAATGGTCCAGTGTTCGATACAACTATCTTCATTCGCCTTGGTTCTTTTTCTGTAAAGCCCAGGCAATATCATCTAGTTGGAAACGCTCCTGCAACTCTAGTTGGTTTCGGCGTACGAACTCAACTAAAGCCAAGCGAATTGCTTCATCCTTGCTACGGAACCATCCGGCCTGCACCATAACATCAAGTTCGTTGTCCACCATGTCCGGTAGCTCAATCTGTATAGTCTTCATACCTGAATCCTTGCAGCTAGACTTAAGCCACCCCCACCGCTACGCCCCGCTTGGCCTCCTTGAGCAGCTCGCGGGCGATCACCAGGCGCTGGATTTCGCTGGTGCCTTCGCCTATCTCGGTGAGGCGCACGTCGCGGTAGTAGCGCTCGACCTGGGCCTCGGTGATGTAGCCGAAGCCGCCGTGCACCTGGATGGCCTTGTGGCAGCACTCCTCGCCCACTTCCGAGGCGAAAAGCTTGCACATCGCGGCCTGCTTGGTGAACGGCCGCTTCTGGTCCTTCACCCACGCCGCCTGGTACACCATCAGCCGGGCGGCCTCCAACTTGGTTGCCATGTCGGCCAGCATGAACTGCACCGCCTGGAAGTTGGAGATAGGCTGGCCGAACTGCTCGCGCTCGTTGGAGTAGCGCAGGGCCGCATCGAGGGCCGCCTGCCCCAGCCCCACGGCCATCGCGCCGATGGAGATGCGGCCGCCGTCGAGGATTTCAAGGAACTCCTTGAAGCCGTGTCCCTCTTCGCCCAGCATGTTCTCGGCGGGCACTCGCACGTTCTCGAAGAAGACGGGGGAGGTGATGGAGGAGCGCAGGCCCATCTTGTCCTCGTCCTTGCCGAAAGTCACGCCCGGAGTATCGCCCTCCACCACGAACGAGGAGATGCCCCTGGAGCCGGTGGCGGTGGGGTCCGTCTTGGCGGTAATAACCATCACGCCCGCGATGCGGCCCGAGGTCATGTACAGCTTGGAGCCGTTGATGACCCACTCGCCGTTGTCGCGCACGGCCACCGTCTTGGTGCCGCCCGCGTCGGAGCCTGCCTGCGGCTCGGTGAGGCCGAACGCCCCTATCATCTCGCCCCGCGCTTGGGGGACCAGGTACTTGCGCTTCTGCTCGTCGGTGCCGAACAGGTAGAAGGGAGACGCGCCGAGGGAGGTGTGCGCCGCCAGGGTCAGCCCCAACGAGCCATCTACGCGGGAGATTTCCTCCACTGCTATGGCGTAGGAGATAGTGTCGCCGCCCGCGCCGCCGTATTCTTCGGGGAAGGGCACGCCCATGAGGCCAAGCGCGGCCATTTTCTCGATGATGTCGTGGGGGAACTCGTGCGTCTTGTCGCGCTCGATAGCGCCGGGGGCGATTTCATTCTCAGCGAAATCGCGGATCGTCTCGCGAAATAGTTTATGTTCTTCTGAAAGCTCGAAATCCATGTAGAAGGGCCTCCTCGTTGAGGTCGGGGTTTGGTTGGGTCGAAAGGTGGGCCGCAAAACGGCCACGATAGCATAACTATTAAGCCAAGTATAGCCGCGCGCCTCATAGCCGTCAATGCAGGATACATGCCCTGCCACCATCTATGCGTTTTGGCTGGGCTGCCCCCAACCACGGTAGCGGCATCTCCTTTGCCCGTTGCCCCTTCCTATTTGCTAGGCCCTAACTCTTTCACCATCGTAAGTAGCGGCGTGCCGAACAGATCGTGCGGGCCTTCGCTCGTGCGCCGGAAGCCGAAACGCTCGTACAGGGCGATAGCGCCTGCCAGGAAGGGCGTGGTGCTGAGGAACAGCGACTTGTAACCACCCTCAGCGGCAAAGCTCTCCACCTGCCTCAACAGCAAGCCGCCTATACCGTGCCCTCTCGCGGCGGGCAGGACGCCCATGCTGCGCACGTACAGTCTCTCCCCCTTGGGGACTGCCGACACCGTGCCAACGATAGCGCCATCGAGCAACGCGACCCACACGGGCCCCTCATTGAAGCGCGGCTTTATCTGGTCGGAGGTGGGGGTGGTGGCGGCGAGCGCCCGGGGAGTGTAGGCAGGCTCGTACTCGGCGAACGCGGCAACCAGCACGGCGGCGATTGCTGGGGCGTCCTCCGGTACGGCGGCGCGGACCTGTATGTTGGGCGTATGGGTTGCCATGTTCGCCCCGATAATAGCACACGCTGGCCTAGTGAGCTATATACCCCAGGCACCTTCGGAGGGAGGCGAAAGCAGGCTCTATCGCGGTGGCGCGCATGTGGTGCAGTTGGGCGAGCAAGCTGCCGTGGTGCTCCAGTATGGGGGTGGGCCAGAGGACGGCGAAGCGCCAGGCGCGGGCGGCGTCCATGCCGGTGTCGAAGGGGTAGCGGTCCACGCTGTAGCCTAGCTGCTCGTTGAGGCGGGCCAGGTAGAAGTTGCGCATCTCGGTGAGGGAGAGGGGCAGGCGGCCGAACCACCAGCGCGAGGACGAGTGGAAGCAGGCAAGGTCATAGGGGGCGGGGCCGACGCCCACAAGCTGCCAGTCGAACACGGCCGGGCCGTCGGCGCGCATCGCGATGTTGCCGGGCCAGTAGTCGCCGTGGATGAGGGTCTGGGGCATCCCGGTGAGCGTGTCCAGCAGGCATGAGGGGTTGTCGAGCACGTTGAGCCATACTTGCAGCCTGTTGCCGGGGAAGAACTTCTCGCCCCAGGGCTGCCTCGCGATTTCCAGCATCGACTCGCGCGCCTCGCGCACCAGGTCCTCGGTGTGCTGGCCGGTGGGCGTCCACACCCACGGGTAGTCGCTCGTGCTGGGCGGGCGGCCCCACCAGCGAGCGTGCAGGTCGGCAAGGGCGGTGAGCGCGCTACGGTAGTGCTCGGCGGTCCACGTGGACTGCGGCCACACCACGTCGGAGGGGAGCGCCTCCATGAGCACCCAGTCGCTGTCGAACGTGCCGTCCCAGCCCTGGGCCAGGTTGCCCGGTGCGTCCACTACCAGGGGCACGGTTGGCTCGCCCGTCACGTCGTCGGCGGTGAGCAGGGCGCGCGGCGTGTGCACGGGTAGCTGCCCGGCCAGGCTGCGGTAGAAGGAGGCCTCGCGCCGCGCCGAACCCGCCAGTATCGCCCCGGTGTGCCGGGTGCCGCGCTTGAGCACTAAACGAAGCACGTCGCTGGACGAGGGTTGCGGGACGCTGGAGGCGGCGCTGTCGCTGCCGTACCTGTAGTTGACGGTGAGGCGGTAGACGGGGCTGCCGGAGACCCCGCCGCCCAATCGTTCCGGTATGACTTCTTCGATGCTGAGTGTGGGACGTGATAGGTAGCGCGACAGTGCGCCCTGTAGAGCCTCGACGCTGAAAGGCAGTGTAATGGTGAGCACCGCATGCCTCCGATCCCTGAATGGCAAACAGGTTGAGCCAGGCACCGGACACAGTTGTCCGACGCCTCAGATGCAGAAGAGACCCGGGCATAACGCACTTGCACAGCATGGCAGCGCGCTTACACAGGTTGAACCGAAGAAAAAGCTGTGACGACGGCACGCCCCACGCGTAACACGGGGGCATGGACCATCTTTGTGTTGTCTAAAGGATTATATGTACGCGCCGGTAGGGGATACCGGCCCTCATGCGCGTCCCACGCGACAATAAGTAGCTAATTCTACCAGCGGGCTATGTGGCTGTCAAGGCTAAAGTGAGGGTACTTTTGGCGTGGGCGAATAGACGGGATGGCTACCCCGACACTAGCCGAAATGAGGCCCGAATAAGCCAGGATAGTGCTGGAAGGAACAAAGAATTTCACCGCAGAGACGCAGAGAACGCAAAGGTACGCAGAGAAGAATTGAGGTTGGTATACGCAAGGGCAGCATCGTACAGTACGATGCTGCCCCTACCTCTAAGTAAACCTTTCCTAATCTCAGCGCGTTCTCTGCGCCCTCTGCGTCTCTGCGGTGAAATTCTCTGTTCCCCTTATCGTCCCCGGTGGTCCGATGTTACCGCCGCGCCCTGCCGCTCTCCAGTATCATCTGCTTGACCAGTTCGGCGGCTTCCCGCGTGACCACGTTGGGCCGGTTGTCGTTCATGGGCACGATTATCACGTTGGCCCCCAGCTTCTTGGCCACTGCCAGGCCTGGATCGTTGGTGTCCATGACCGCCACGGTTGGGATGCCCCGGTTGATAGCCTCGCCCGCAAATCCGTGGTCGGCTATCACCAGGTCGGGCAGCCTGCGGGCATCGTCGAGCATCAGTTGCATAGCGCGGGAGTCGTGGGTGTGGAGGGCCGCGCAGGTGTCGGAGAGGATTCCGATGCCGTTCACCGAGTCGGCTACGTGCACGTGGTCGCGGTCCTCGCCCTGGAAGACTAGCTGCCCCTTCGCCAGGTCCAGCACGTGCCCGCCAAGCTCGCGCACCAGCCCGGCAAGCTCGGTGTAGCACTCGATCATCGAGCCGGGGTGGCCGGTAGCGAACGTCACGTAGCCGTGCTCGCGGGAGACGTGCCGGATGGCGGCGGACATGGCCTTAAGCCCCTTGATCGTGGAGGAGGGGGAGATGTAGCCGCGCCCCTCGGTGTGGTTCAGGTCCTGCGAGCACTTGGTGATGCTGGCTATCATGCCGAGGGCGTCCTGCGGTTCGACGTGGTTCAGTTGTACGTAGTCAATGACCAGGCGGATGCCGAAGGTCACGTAGGGGTCGTTGTCGGCCAGCCGCCGCGCAGCATCGACGTTGTTGGCGCGCGAGTGGCTCAGCTCAGGCCCGGAGAGCCGGAGCCTGGTCAGCCTGCGCTCTATCACTTGGTCGTCAAA